>QXZU01000172.1:2792-32193 GCA_009886205.1 K189A clade bacterium
TGAACCTCTAATGAACCTCTAAATCTTTAACTGGCCGGTTTTTTTATTGAACGCTCATTAGAGGATTAGCTTGCGCGATGGAATAAAGGGGGGAAATCAGCGCATTCCTATTAGCAGTTAAGCAATTGACCCTATTTCTCATCAGTAATTGCCCAGCAAAGTATCGGTATCCTTCCGTGGAGGCGTTATACTGCCGCCTTTATTCAACAGGGTTTTAGCTAACACATGTCTCTGCTGCGCATTTTACATCACCCAGACCCACGCTTACGCACTAAAGCTAAAGCCATCACCGAGTTCCCACCTGAAGTGGCGACCCTTGCGGCAGATATGCTGGAAACAATGTATGCAGCGCCGGGGATTGGCCTGGCAGCAACGCAAGTTGATGTGCATCAGCGACTCATTGTTGTGGATGTTTCAGAAAACAACGACGAACCCTATGTGTTGATCAACCCAACGCTAAAACTGATTGGTGAAAACATTCCATGGGAAGAGGGCTGCCTCTCGGTGCCCGGCATATATGAGACAGTACAGCGTTCCGAGCATATTGAGGTGTCCGCCCAAGACGTAACCGGCAAGGAAATCACCATGCAAGCCTCGGGCATTCTTGCCATTTGCATACAACACGAGTGTGATCATTTAGATGGCAAACTGTTCGTTGACTACTTATCTAGCCTCAAACGCAGCCGAATCAACAAAAAACTTAAGAAAAATAAAGAAGAGGCGTGACAACCCTAACCACTGCATTTGCAGGTAGCCCAGAATTCGCAAAGAATATTTTACAACGACTACAGGACTCTCCGTTTGCCCCTGCAGTTGTACTGACCCAGCCTGACAGGCCCAAGGGCAGAGGGCGCAAATTACAAGCAAATCCTGTGAAAACGCTGGCCCAAGAAGCCAATATTCCCGTTTTGCAGCCTATCAATTTTAAGGCGCAAGAAAGCTTAGCGGCCCTTGCAGAATTTAACCCGGACGTACTAATTGTTGCAGCCTACGGACTTATCTTGCCCCCATCTGTTTTGGCCTTACCAAAGTTTGGGTGCATCAATGTTCACGCGTCACTTCTACCACGTTGGCGCGGCGCGGCACCAATTGAGCGAGCCATTATGGCCGGCGATACAGCAACCGGGGTTGGCATTATGCAAATGGAGAAAGGTTTAGATACCGGGCCCATATTTGCCGAAAGAGAATTAACTATTTCAGCGCAAACTTCGGTGCTGCAACTAGAGCAGCAACTGGCCGCCAGCGGTGCAGAGCTGCTTATTGATGTGCTGGGTCATTTGCCCATGAATGCGCAGCCGCAAAATGAAGAGGGTGTGACCTATGCGTCTAAACTCACGGCAGAAGACAGACGGGTTCATTGGCATAGTTCTGCCATAGACATTGAGCGGCAAATTCGTGCGCTCGCCGACAGAATGCCGGTAACTGCCAAACTGCCCGAGGTAGAGGTTCAGTTTTTAGCAGCCAGCGTGCTGGACGAGCCCCCGACAACAGCCGCGCCAGGCACCTTGCTTATCGCGCGCAAAGGGCGCTTGATCGTTCAATGTGGGACTGGGCAAATTCAAATTGACCGACTTCGAATAAATAAGGGTAAAGGTTTACCGATGGATACTGCCGCGGCAATTAATGGCTTTCAACGCTTCCTACCAGAGGGCGCGCAATTTGACGCAAACGACCTAGTTGACCCTAACCTATGAGTTTTTCTTGGCACACAAAGGGAACAGCTCAAGATCCCAAATCGAAGGTGGGGCTGAATAAGAAAAACGAAAGCGCACGAACACGAATGGAGGTATGCAAGGCCCTCCAGCACATTGTTGAAGGTGGCCGAACCATAGAGTGGATACGCGCAGAAAAAGCTGCGTGGATCGCAACGCCACTGCATAGAGAACTGATTTACGGAACCACTCGTCACTATCTTTCGTTGCAGCAAGCAGTAACCGAACTGCTTAAAAAGCCAATGCGGGACAAGGATAGGGATCTGTTCCAACTTTTGATAGTGGGTGCTTACCAACTAAAATACACCGGTATAGCAAGCTATGCGATTATAAATGAGAGCGTTAACGCTTGTGTTGTCTTGGGTAAACCCTGGGCGAAGGGCTTGGTCAACGCCGTACTCAGACAGTTGCAACGAACAGCAGAGGCAGCGCAAAAGGATGCAACTCAGGGTGAAGGCGTAACAACCAAACAAGCGCTTGCTGCCGCAACAGCTGATCACCCGCCGTGGTTGAAAGACAAGCTGAAAATGCAGTATCCCGCAGAATGGCAAGCGCTGCTGATCGCCAACAGCCAGCGTGCGCCTATGACTTTGCGCATTAATACTGCAAAAGTAGAGCCTGGTTTTTACAAAGCCAAGCTGCGCGAAGATGATATCGCTTTCTCTGAATCTAGCATGATAGAAACGGTGATTCTCGATACCCCACAGAATGCTGAAACACTGCCTAGCTGGTCAGACGGTGAGGTTGCGGTACAAGACCTCTCGGCCCAACTCGCAGCAAACACATTGATGTCCATGCTGCCGCCACATATTGCTGGGCCAAGTATCCTTGACGCTTGCGCAGCCCCGGGCGGCAAATTATTTCACCTACATGAGCGCTTGAACGCTCGATTCAAAACGCATCAGCTGTTTGCTCTGGACAACAAAAAGAAACGCTTAAACGAAACTAAGATCATTGGCAGCCGGTTGGGCCACAGTGACGACCCGCGACTAACAATGCTGTGCGCCGATGCAACCAATGAGGATTGCTGCGGCGATTTGCTTTTCGACGCAATATTGCTCGATGCGCCTTGCTCGGGCAGCGGTACCATTCGACGCAACCCGGATATTCGCTTGTTGCTGCGCTCCGATCACTTAACGGCCCATCAAGATCTACAGCTACAGTTATTGCACAACCTATGGCGCAGGCTAAAAGAGGGGGGTACTCTTCTTTACTCGACCTGCTCCATTTTCGAAGAAGAAAACGATCAAGTGATAGACAAGTTTATCAACGCCCAGGCTCAGTCAACGGCAAAGGCAGCGTTAGTTGCTTTGAATATGCAACATGGCAGTGCTACCTCTCTAGGTTGGCAGCTATTGCCGTCAGCAAAAAATACTGACGGATTCTATTACGCGGGCCTGACCAAGGTTACACAAATATGAAAATTCTTATTTTGGGTGCCGGGCAGGTAGGGGGCACCTTGGCTGAAAGCTTAGCTAAAGAAGCCTTCGATATCACTTTGGTGGACCAAAATAGTGAGCGACTACAAGAGTTGGGCGGCCGCTTAGATATCCAAACCGTTGAAGGCTCTGCCTCACACCCTGACGTACTACGTAAAGCCGGCGCAGATGACGCGGACATGCTGATTGCCGTGACCTCTAGCGACGAAATCAATATGGTCGCCTGTCAGGTTTGCTACTCGGTTTTCCGCACGCCTATGAAGATTGCGCGGATTCGTTCTTCGGCCTATCTCAGTAAAGAAGGCTTTTTCCACAAAAACCATATGCCAATCGATCGACTGATTAATCCTGAGCAGGTAGTCACCGACCAAATACATGAATTGCTCAGTCACCCTGGCGCACTAGACGTTTTAGACTTTGCCGAAGGTAAGGCTCAGTTGGTTGCAATGCGCGCATATCATGACGGACCTTTGGTTGGTCACGCACTAAGCTTGCTGCGTAAACACATGCCTAAAGTAGACACGCGGGTGGCTGCTATCTTTCGCCGCGGCCAGTCAATTATGCCCGAGGGCAGCACGGTTATTGAGGCCGATGACGAAGTCTTTTTCATCGCCGCCCGAGAGCACATCAGCGCCGTTATGGGCGAATTGCGTAAAGCAGAGCAGCCTTACCGGCGCGTGATGATTGTTGGCGGAGGAAATATTGGTGCTCGGTTAGCTGCCTCCATCGAAAATGAGTACGCAGTAAAGGTGGTGGAGTACTCAAGGCCTCGTGCCACTAAACTGGCTGCACAATTAGATAAAGCGGTGGTCATTCACGGCGACGCAACCGATAGAGATTTATTGTTGGAAGAAAACATCGAACAGTGTGATGCTTTTTGCGCACTGACCAACGATGACGAAGTGAATATTATGTCCTCGCTCATGGCCAAGCGGTTGGGCGTTAGACAAGTTATTACCCTGATTACCAAACCCGCGTATGTTGACCTTGTCCAAGGTGGTGAGATTGATGTTGCCATATCACCGCAGCAAGCCACCATTAGTACTGTTTTGTCCTATGTCAGGCGCGCCGATGTAGCCCGTGTGCACAGCTTGCGCCGGGGTGCCGCCGAAGCAATGGAGGCCATTGCCCATGGCGATGCTAAAAGTTCAAAGGTTGTGGGGCGCAAAATTAGTGAGATCAAGCTGCCGCTGGGTGTCACTATTGGCGCGCTTGTTCGAGGCGAAGACGTTCTTATTGCTCACGACGATGTCATCGTTGCGTCCGACGATCACGTGATTTTGTTTATGGTGGATAAAGCTCAGGTTAAAGCGGTTGAGCGGTTGTTCCAAGTTGGGCTAACGTTCTTCTAAGTAGGAGCAGCAAAAGCTTATGCACCTATCCGTTATTTTTCGTGTCACCGGCACGCTGCTGACCTTTTTTAGCTTTACATTTTTGCTGCCTATCATCGTTGCTTTGGCATTCAATGAGGGCAATGCCAATACATTTGTCACCGCTTTTTTCGTTACCCTGATCAGTGGCCTTGTGCTTTGGCTACCCCTTCGTGGTAATCGGGAATTACGCGGCGGTGACGGCTTTTTAATTACCGCCCTGTTTTACATCGGTTTGGGCATCTTCGGCGCAATCCCCTTTTATATCGACCCGGCCACGCAACTGTCTTTTACCGACGCCGCCTTTGAGTCTATGTCGGGACTCACCACCACGGGTGCAACCATTTTGGTGGGTCTTGATGATCTACCCAAATCCCTGCTCTTTTACCGTCAACTTCTCCAATGGTTTGGCGGCATGGGGATCATCGTTTTGGCAGTAGCCATTTTCCCGATGTTGGGTATTGGCGGCATGCAGTTGTATAGAACAGAATCTCCCGGGCCGGTGAAAGACAACAAGCTAACACCGAGGATTACCGAGACGGCTAAAGCCCTTTGGTATATTTATTTAGGTTTGACGGTGTCATGCGCCTTGGCGTATTGGGCCGCTGGCATGAGCATTTTTGATGCCATAAGCCATAGTTTCGCAACCGTCGCCATTGGTGGTTTCTCTACCCACGATGCCAGCATCGGTTTCTTTAACAGTGGCACAATTGAAGCTGTCGCCTGTCTGTTTATGGTGTTGTCCGGGGTTAACTTTGGTTTACATTTCTTGGTTTGGCGGCGACGCAACCCATTCCACTATTTTCAAGATTTCGAAGTCCGCGCTTATCTAACATTTCTCGTTTTAATTTGCGTAGTGGTTTGCAGCATTCTTTTGACCAATACCCCCGACAGTGTTTCACCTATTCGAGATGGTATTTTTCAAACTATATCCATCACCACAACAACGGGCTTTGTCACCCAAGACTTCTCCCAGTGGCCATCGGTGGCACCCGTCATATTATTACTTGCCGCTTTTGTCGGTGGATGTGCAGGTTCTACCGCCGGCGGCATTAAGATGATTCGGGTAGTGATGATTTACTTACAAGGTATGCGCGAGGTAAAACGCCTAATTCACCCAAACGGCATTTTCCCAATTAAGCTGGGTAAAACGGCGGTTCCCGATCGGCTTATAGAAGCTGTTTGGAGTTTTTTCAGCGTTTACGTACTGCTGTTTTTGTTTTCAGTGACGGTCATTATGGCCATGAGTGAGTTAGATTTTTTGACGGCTTTTTCAGCAGTTGGCGCCAGCCTAAATAATCTTGGTCCCGGGCTTGGAGAAGTTGCCATGAACTATTCTGGGCTAGATGCCGATGTGAAGTGGGTGCTGATGTTTAATATGATGTTGGGGCGCTTGGAAATTTTCACGCTCTTGGTATTACTGACACCCGCCTACTGGCGTCGATAAATATCCTCTTTATCAGGCCCTAAACGACGAAAGCGCTTATACGACCATTGGTATTGGGCTAAGTCTTTTTCCGCAATCTTTTGCACACTGTTGTTTAACGCAGCAGCATATACTTCCTCGTCTGGACTAGAGATATCTGAGTCTGGCAGCTCAAAAGAAATGTTGTAACCGATGCCGTCACTTTTTACCGATCGCCATGCGCAGGCCATAATGATTTTCGGCTGGCCAACTTTGGCGATTCTTTTTGCCAAAGACATTGTTAAGGCATCTTGTCCAAAGAATTTGCTCATCACGCCACCGCCCTCTCCGGTAGGCACTTGGTCGGGGAGCAGTACCACTACATGGCCCGCTTTCATACCTCTAACCAACCCGCGTAAACCTGCGGCAGTGGTTGGAAATAGTGTCGCACCTTGGCGCTCTCGCGCCTGAAGAATAGTAGGTTCTAGCGACGGTAAATTGGGCGGCGTATAAAGGGCTGACACCTTATAGTCGCTGCCCAGATATAGACTCATAAATTCCCAGCACCCAAAGTGTGGCATGAGCATCAATACGCCATTGCCCTCTGCCCAAGCGTCGCGCAACAAATGCTCACCCTCAACGCTAACAATTTGCCCCATCAGCTCTTCAATTGGCCGATGCAGCAGGTGGGCAAACTCAACAGGTAGCAGCGTAGTCTGAGCTAAGGAGTGGAAGACAATTTGTTCTCGTTCCTGGGCGGTTTTATTGGGCAGGCTGTGATCGACATTGATTTTGCTGATTCGATAAGAATCCGCATTGAAGAAAATCATCACGCGCGCAACACCTCGACCAATCGCTACAGCCCAATGGGGAGGAATGAAACTGAGTAACCAAAAGGTCCACCTAAAAAAGGTAGCCAAACAAATTCTCCAACAAGCAAATATAGGTTCAACAGTTGGGCGCTGAACGTGAGTGAAGTTAAATTGAACGTCCGTTATGTTTTCGCTAACGCTGCTTTTAGCAGTTTTTGGCAATCTGAATACCGCCAACAATCCGGATGATGATCATTGACCATGCCAGCACTTTGCATAAAGGCATAACAAATCGTTGGGCCAACAAAGCGAAAGCCCTTAGCCTTTAACGCCTTGGACATTAAGTTTGACTCGTCTGTCTGTGCTGGCACATCAAAGTTTTTATTGGTGCGCAGTTTAGGCGGCGCAAACTGCCAAAGAAACCCACTGAAGTCTTGAATATCTAATGCGCTTTGCGCGTTGCCGATCATGGCGTTTAATTTGCCACGATGTCGGATAATGCCTGCATCCAGAAGCCAAGACTCAACATCATCTGGGGTTGCGGCCGCTACCTTAGACATATCAAAGCCGAAAAATAACTTATGCATGTGCTCGCGCTTGTTTAAAACCGTGATCCAAGCAAGTCCCGCCTGCATGCCCTCTAAGATGAGTAGCTTAAACAGCGCTTCAGGATCTTTCAGCGGCACACCCCACTCTTGATCGTGATAATTTTCATATAAATCGCTACCCGTGCACCAATTACAACGATATTTGTCTTTTGTCTTATTCTTCGGCGTTTTTGCAGGGGAATCTTTGGCAAGGTCTTTTGGAAGGTTTTTGGCAGTCATAAACAGCTCTCGAAAAGTGTTATGCAGCGAGTGCGGTCAGATACCCGAAGCGGGAATGCTCCGGGTACCCCGTATGCGAAGTTTACCTTATATGTCTAAATTCACCACCGAGAGCGCATTTGTTTCAATGAACTCCCTTCTGGGTTCCACTTGGTCGCCCATTAATGTGGTGAACATACGGTCAGCGCCAATAGCATCTTCAACAGTGACCCGAAGCATTCGGCGTACTGTCTGATCCATAGTGGTTTCCCATAGCTGCTCTGGATTCATTTCACCCAGACCTTTATAACGCTGCAGATCAACACCACGGCGCGCTTCGGATTGCAGCCAATCGAAGGCTTGGCCAAAGTAAGTGATTACTTGCTTACGCTCACCGCGTTGTATGAAGGCATTTTCTTCTACTAGATCATCCAGCAGATCAATCATTTCAGATATCGCCCGATACTCAGGACCGGCTAAGAAATTCTGCGATAGCGCCACTCGCTCTCTATTACCCTTCAACAAAATGCTGATGTTTGGCACAAATATCTGCCGTTCTTCATCCCATACGGCATCAACTGTGGGAGTTGAACCAGGGTTATCGCCAAGAATGCCAACAAGTGTTTCACACCACGCCTGGATGTGCGCTTCGTTGGTCAAGTCTTCTGGCACAAGTTTAGGTGCCCGAATTAGACCGTGAGTGATTTCCACTGGGTATTTTCTTTTTGAGCGATCCAATCTATCGATGAGGTTTTGATAGGCTTGAACCAAGGTCTCAAGGGCTTCGCCTTGAATCGCTGGCGCTTCAGGATTGACGAAAAGTTTTGCATCCTGAAGAGAAAGCTCCATAAAGTAGGCGCTAAGCTCTTCATCGTCTTTAACATAACGTTCTTGGCGATTCTTCTTCACCTTATATAGAGGTGGTTGCGCTATGTAGATATGCCCGCGCTCAAACAATTCCGGCATTTGGCGGAAAAAGAATGTCAGCAACAAGGTTCTAATGTGAGAGCCATCGACATCCGCATCGGTCATGATCACAATATTGTGATATCGCAGCTTATCCGGATCAAAATCACCCTTACCAATACCGCAGCCTAATGCAGTGACTAGGTTGCCAATTTCTTGGGATGTGAGCATTTTGTCGAATCTAGCACGCTCTACGTTAAGAATTTTTCCGCGCAATGGCAGAATTGCTTGGGTACGACGGTCTCTCCCCTGCTTGGCCGAACCGCCAGCTGAGTCCCCTTCCACTAAAAATATTTCAGATTTCGAGGGATCTTTTTCTTGGCAATCCGCCAATTTTCCTGGCAGTCCAGCAATGTCTAAAGCGCCCTTACGGCGAGTCATATCTCGAGCTTTACGAGCGGCTTCTCTTGCACGTGCTGCGTCGATCATTTTGCCGACAACAGATTTAGCGTCCTGGGGGTTTTCCGCCAAGTAATCTGAGAAGAATTTATTCAACTCTTGTTCCACGGCGGTTTTAACTTCGCTGGAAACCAGTTTGTCCTTGGTCTGGGATGAAAATTTGGGGTCAGGGACTTTCACAGACACAACGGCGGTTAAACCTTCTCTAGCGTCATCGCCAGTTGTCGCAACTTGTGCTTTCTTGACCATGTTTTCACGCTCAATGTAGGTATTGAGTGTTCTGGTCAGTGCGCTGCGGAAACCCGCTAAGTGTGTACCACCATCGCCCTGGGGAATGTTATTGGTATAGCAATAAACTTGCTCTTGAAATGTGTCATTCCACTGCATGGCAATTTCTACGCCAATGCCGTCTTCACGTTCAGTAGTGAAGTGGAATACTTCGTTAAGTTGTATTTTGTTTTGATTTAGATATTCAACAAAAGCCTTTAGACCGCCTTCATATACGAATATGTCTTCCTTTCCGGAACGCTCTTCGCTGAGGTGAATTGCCACGCCTGAGTTAAGAAACGCTAACTCGCGTAGGCGTTTGGCCAAGATTTCGTAGTGGAACTTAATGTTATGGAAAGTGTCTGGCGATGGTCTGAAATAACATTCAGTACCGCGCTCTTCCGTGTTGCCGATTTGCTTTAAAGGCGCAACAGGTACGCCGTGGCGATATTCTTGCTCATACAGTTTATTGTCACGACGAACCGTTAAACGAAGCTCGTCGGAAAGCGCATTTACAACGGATACGCCGACACCATGTAAGCCACCGGATACTTTGTAGCTGTTGTCATCGAATTTTCCGCCAGCATGCAAGGTTGTCATAATGACTTCCACGGCACTGACTTTTTCTTCTTCGTGAATGTCTACAGGAATTCCGCGACCGTTGTCGCGCACCGTAATGGCCTCTTCAGGGTGCATAATGACGTGAATGGTATCGCAGTGTCCTGCTAGCGCTTCGTCGATTGAGTTATCGACTAACTCTTGGACCATGTGGTGCAAGCCCGTACCGTCTTCGGTATCACCGATATACATACCTGGTCGTTTTCTAACTGCATCAAGGCCTTTAAGCACTTTGATACTGCCTGAGTCATAACTATTTTCTTCGGACATGTCTCCCCCTTCGTTGGGAATTGCGTAACCATCACAGCGTTGGCATTTTAGTCGATTAGAGCCGCGCTGTATGTATCGGACTAGTAATGAATTCTATGTATTAGTGCTATTACGGGCTTAGTGCGCCCTGTTTCACGTGGAACACTCTAATTTCTTCTAACGCCTTATATTCTAGCAAATCTGCTGGAGCATCAGTGGTCGTGGCGATCACCTGACAATCTAAGGACATCAGGGCTTTGAGAAAACTTTGTCGCCGGTCCTCATCTAATTCGGCTCCAAAATCATCAATAAGTATGACGGGTTTTTTGTCATAAGCCTTGGCTAAGAGTGCTGCGTGAGCCAGCGTCACAGCACTGGCAATAATCTTGGCCTGCCCTCTAGATGCAATGTCTCTTGCAGTGGACCCTTTAAATCTGAACTCCAAATCCCCGCGGTGCGGCCCATAGTGACTGACCCCAAACCTTAAATCCCGGGCGAACCCCGCTGCTAGCTTTTCCCTGCCCTCCTCTTCACTTGAACCATAGCCACCATCTATGTAGGCCAGAGAACAGGCTAACTCCGGGTCAAGTAATCGCAACATGTCTTCAAAGTAAGGGTTCATCTCCTGCAAAAATGCATTTCGCCAACTACTAATCTGCACACCACCCGTTACTAGTTGTTCTACCCAAGGGTCCTCTTCGAAGGCGCTATTTTGGTTGGCCTTCATCCATGCGGCCCTTTGGGCCAGAATTCGCTTGTAGCGTTTGGAGGCATCGAGAAAGGCGTGTTCCACGTGAAACAATCCCCAATCAAGGAATTCCCGCCGCGTGTTGGGCCCGTCTAATACCAGATCAATGACCCCAGGCAACAACACTTGTACCGGTAAATACCTCGCCAAGTCAGAAGATCTTTTAACACTTTCGCCATCAACGCGAAGCTCTGACGTGCCGTTTAGTGATTTTGCCACCGCAAGCGCTCTAACTTGGCCAGACTCGTTGCCGACCTCTGCCCTTACGCAAGCCTCTTTACTCTCTGTTTTGATAATGTTTTTTAATTTGGTGGTTCGGAAGGAGCGGCTACGCGCTATCAGATAAATGGCCTCTAATAGCGCAGTCTTGCCTGCGCCATTATCGCCATGAATGAGGTTAAACCCAGCACCGAGGTCCAGTGAGACTTGTTCGATATTTCTAAATGCGTAGGCGCTGACGCTTAATAAATGCAAAGCAGTCCTGCTATAAGTGTCCTAATAGTAAGAACCTACTACAGTCTCATAGGCATAACGACGTACACAGCACCCTCTTTAGAAGGATCTTCCAGCAGCGCTGAGCTATTAGCGTCAGAGACACTGATCTGTACATCATCTCCAGAGAGGACACCCAGTACATCTAGCAAATAACTCACGTTGAAACCAATCTCCAACTGCTCACCACTGAACTGAACCGGCACCATTTCTTCAGCCTCGTCTTGCTCAGGGTTGTTCGCCTTAATCGTCATTTGATCATCTGCAATGACCAGTCTAACGCCGCGATATTTTTCGTTGGAAAGAATTGATGCACGCTGAAAACCCTGTCGCAGCGTATTTCTATCCCCAGAAATAGCTCGGGATGCATCTTTTGGCACAACCTTGTCGTAATCGGGGAATTGGCCATCAACCAATTTGGTTGTCAAAGTAAACGCGCCCTTGGTTACTCTCAGGTGGTTAGTGCCCAGCTGGAGTTTTAGTTCTTCGTCCTCTTCATCTAACAAACGACCCAGCTCCAACACCGCTTTTCTAGGTACAATTGCCTGCTTACGAGATTCCAGTGCTGTTTCTGGTGTACACGGCTTAGTAGACATCGCCATGCGGTGGCCATCTGTTGCTACTGCGCGAATATAGTCATTGCCAATTTCCAGCAACATGCCATTTAAGAACACTCTTACGTCTTGTTGCGCCATGGCAAAAGACACTTGGTCTATTAAGCCCGCAAGCGCCGTTGGCTCTAATGGCACGAGAATGTCGGCATCGCCGCCTTCCACCTTAGGAAAGTCGCTGGCCGGCAAGGTAGCCAATGTAAAACGGCTTCTACCACTGCGAATGGTTACTCTTTCGCCTTCAACAGACAAAGACACTTCAGCGCCATCTGGCAATGAGCGCCATATATCAGCTAACTTTCTGGCAGGAATTGTCACTTCTCCAGCTTCCTGAACTTCAACGTTGCAATGGGCAACCATCTCGACTTCTAGGTCCGTACCGGTAAGTGAGATCCCATTTTCGCCCGCCTGAACAAGGAGGTTCGATAACACAGGCAATGTTTGACGACGTTCTACCACACCGGTAACCAACTGCAGTGGCTTTAACAATTGCTCTCTTTGTAATGTGAATTTCATTTTTGCCTCGCTAGCCCGACAGAAGTCGTGACAAATTTTTGTAATCTTCAGCTATATCTAGGGACGTACTTCTGAGCTCTACAACCTTTCTACATGCATGCAAAACCGTTGTATGGTCTCTACCGCCAAATGCGTCGCCGATTTCCGGCAACGAATGATTAGTCAATTCTTTCGCTAACGCCATAGCTAACTGCCTTGGCCTAGCTATTGATCTGTTGCGGCGCTTTGAAAGTAAGTCACCAATTTTAATATTAAAATATTCTGCCGTGGTGCGCTGAATATTATCAATTGAAATCTGTCTATCTTGGATTGCAAACAAATCACGTAAGGCGCGGCGGACCTGCTCAATAGAAATACGGCTGCCTGTAAATCTAGCGTTAGCAATCACTCGCCGCAGTGCACCTTCTAACTCTCGAACATTAGACCGAATACGCTCTGCTATAAAGAAAGCTACTTCGTGATCTAAAGCAACTTCTTCTGCTTCAGCCTTTTTCATCAAAATAGCGACACGTGTCTCTAGATCCGGTGCCTCTACTTCTACTGTTAACCCCCAAACAAAACGCGACTTCAACCTGTCTTCCAAACCGTCGATTTCGCGAGGGTACTTATCACTCGTCAAAATCATCTGAGCACCACGCTCAAGCAAAGAGTTAAATAGGTGGAAAAACTCTTCTTGGGATCTTAGTTTTTTCGCAAAGAATTGAATATCGTCTATTAGTAGCGCGTCTATAGAACGATAGTACTGCATGAAATCCTGCATAGTGCCGGTCTGCAGCGCTTTCACCATGTCTTGAACAAAACGCTGAGAGTGCAAATAAAGCACATTTGCATCTGGCTTAAGGCGCAAAATCTCATTGCCCACGGCCTGCATAAGGTGTGTCTTTCCTAAACCAACGCCGCCGTACATAAGCAGCGGGTTGTATGACTTTCCTGAATTATTGGCTACCTGGGAGGCGGCAGCTTTAGCCATTTCATTTGATTTACCTTCAACAAAGGTGTCAAAAGTAAATTCTCTATTCAAATTATGGCCTGTAATACGATTTGTGGCGTGACTTACTGCTTTGGACTCCACACGGAGCGGTTGCGCCTCTTTTACGCCCCCTACTGACAAATTCACCTCGGAATTGTCCATAGCGCCGTCAAAATACTCGCTGATTCTCTCTAGGTAACTTGAGCGGACCTTTTCTTCTACGTAAATATTAGGCGCCAGCAGAGTCAGACGACCGTCATCATACTCCGCATGTAACGGGCGGATATATGTATCGAACTGCTCATTAGCCAACTCTGATTCGAGTTGCCCTAAACACTTTTGCCAAATAGTTTTTGCCACCTACAAGCATCCTCAGGATTCATTATTCTTGGGTTGGAAAGATTCTTGGCCTGCAATCTCCCCCTGTTAACGACTAGATCTACCGATTAGATCCACCGACTAGATCCACTAAGTAGTATTTAACTGCGCTACTTTAGCTGAACTGGTTTTTCAATAACCTAAGTCTTTCCTAATGAGAAACCGCTCCCCGCACTGACCAATTCTGCCGAAACTGGACGTTATCTCTCGAAGAAAAACAGGAAATTACCCGATAAGAAGTGTCTTACCTTTGTCATCTATCCGCTATGGGTGCAATTCTATGCCCATGCACGGGGTAAGTACTATGCAATCATAAAAAAAAGTAAAATGTTTTACTTTATCTTTCTATATCAGAGACTTAAGTCCTACTTACCCCAAGATACCATAGCGTCTATTTTGCATAAGTTGTGCGCAAAATGTTTAAGAACCTGTGGATAACTTTTTATACATATTTAACCCTGCACCTATACATAGTAGGAACACCCTTTACCCACAAGCTTTGCCAAGTGCAAAAGCCATTACAATCAAGACATTAGGTTACTTATACAGCAGACCTTCTCCCTTAATAACAAACAACAATAAAATCTTATATATATAAATCAAATTAATTGACACTCTTCTCCACTGTTCATAGAATCGCGCACCCTCATCTGCAGCCCTTGGGTTTTACACGGGTCCGTTTGATTGAGGCATTGTCCCAAAGTACCGAAATTTCTGAGCTTTAGAGTCTGATATGAAAAGAACGTTTCAACCAAGTAACCTTAAACGAGCTAGAACTCATGGTTTCCGCGCTCGCATGGCTACCAAAGCCGGCCGCAAAGTATTGAATGCAAGAAGAGCGAAAGGACGTAAGCGTCTTACCGTCTGATTGAGCCTTCCTTGAACTTGATCAGCTACGCTTTCCCAAGGCGAGCTCGGCTGTTAAGTGCTCACCAATATACTGATGTATTCAAGCAACCGGATATAGTGGTCTCAGATGGGCCTCTGCGCATCCGCGTAAGAAAAAATAAGATAGAACACGCCAGATTAGGTCTGGTGATTGCCAAGCGCGTTTTTTCTAAAGCAGTGAGGCGAAATAGAATAAAGCGGATTATCCGTGATCAGTTTCGTAGAAAAATTAACAATTTACCGTCCGTAGATCTAGTAATTCAGGTTTTTGCCGAATTAGACGATGACCGCTTGCACAAGTTACTGGAACGACAATTTTTGCTTCTAGAGAGCAAAGAGGATCTGAAAAAAAGTGACTTCTGAGACAAAAAATCAAGCGGATGCAGTTGGAATTATCCCCACCAAACTTATGCAAAAATTACTCATAAGCTGCGTTGTGGTCTATCAAAAAGCCATAAGTCCGTTTTTTGCGCCAAGTTGTAGATTCCACCCAACCTGCTCAACCTATATGATTCAGGCCCTCAGCCTTCATGGAACCCGTAAAGGTCTTTGGTTGGGGATCAAACGTATTGCGAAGTGCCATCCTTTGCACGAAGGGGGCATAGATAACGTCCCCGAAAATGTTAAAAAGTAAATAAAGAGACCTAGATCTATGTTACCTCCTGAAATTCAACGTATTGTTCTGCTCATTGGTCTCGCAGCAACTTCCTACCTGCTTATCTTGGCTTGGAACGAAGACATGCAAGCGGACAGATCGCCTATCTCCTATAGCGATGCTCCCCTAGTTGCCGATCAGCAAACTAATGCAATAGACACTTCTGCTATACGACCAAGTGTCGTTGATCAATCCCAGTCAGATTCGGACATTCCAGATGTTAGTCTCCTCAGCAACGACGAGTTGCCGACCTCCTTATCTACAACAGATGCGTTCAGCGAAGCTCAGGCACAAACACCCGAAAGTAGATTGGTGGTCGTTACAACGCCTAAGTTGAAAGTTTGGATAGACCTGTTGGGTGGCGACATAGTTAGGGTTCAGTTACCTCAATATCCTGTTGCTTTAGATCTTCAAGACACGCCCTATTTGCTGCTAGAACAGAATCAGAATCAAACCTATGTGGCTCAAAGTGGACTAATTGGCCCTAATGGTTTGGACAAAAATGGCCAACGACCACAGTACTCGTCTTCCGTGCGTGAGTTGACCATAGATGAAAACGATGGACAAAGTGACTTGGTTTTATCAACGGTAGCTGATGGCATGACAGTGGAGAAAGTATTCTCCTTTACCGCCGATAAATACTTGTTAGACGTTAGTTACAGGCTAACTAATACCAGCAACGTAGCTTTTACAGCTGGCATGTTCACGCAGATTAAGCGGGATAGAAAAGCTGTACTGACAGACGATTCGTTTTCCTTAGCACCAGACCCCTATCTAGGTGGTGCCATCACAACGATCGAGACCCCGTATCAAAAAGTTGAATTTGATGATCTAGATGAAGACGCCCTGCAAGCTGAAAATACCGGCGGCTGGGTAGCTTTTCTTCAGCACTACTTTCTTTCCGCTTGGGTTGCACCAGCTGATCAACAAATTCGTTATTACGCGCGCCCCACCAAAGACAATAATTACTTGTTTGGTTTTACCGGGCCGGCAAAAGTTGTGCAGCCTGGGGCTTCAGGGGTTTGGAGCGCTGAATTTTATGCAGGACCCAAGGATCAGGTTGAGTTAGAAGAAATATCCGAACACCTTAACCTGACGGTGGACTATGGGTTCCTTTGGTGGATAGCGATACCGCTGTTCAAGGCGTTAACTTTTTTCCATGACCTTGTGGGTAACTGGGGAGTGGCCATTATTCTTCTAACCTTGGCTGTGAAAATCGCTTTGGGCTGGGTCTCAGCGAGAGGTTATAGGTCCATGGCTAATATGCGCCGAGTCGCCCCAGCAATGAAGAAATTGCAAGAACGCTATTCCAATGACCGCGAAAAGTTGTCTAAAGAAATGATGGCTTTGTATAAAAAAGAAGGCGCAAACCCGTTGGGTGGTTGTCTCCCCATGCTCGCACCCATGCCTATATTTTTGGCCCTTTATTGGGTGCTGCTTGAATCAGTTGAGCTACGCCAAGCGCCTTTCATGTTTTGGATTGAAGACCTTTCGGCTATGGACCCTTACTTCATATTGCCGCTGCTCATGGGCGCCAGTACATACCTGATGCAATCATTAAACCCTCAAGTCGGTGACCCAATGCAGGTTAAAATGATGAAGCTGATGCCCATCATGTTTACTGTATTGTTTTTGTTCTTTCCGGCAGGACTTGTTTTGTACTGGCTGGTTAATAACTTGTTGTCTATTGCTCAACAAACCTACATTTATAAGAAAGTGGAAAATGAGCGCGCCTAAAAATAACAGTTTCTATGGTATGCATGAAACGCTGCAAGTAGTGCGACTCTAAAATTTATTGTGGAAACAGACCAAGCGCTAAATAACGATTTAATCTGTGCAATAGCCACACCCCCAGGACAAGGGGGGGTCGGTATCGTGCGCTTGTCCGGTGAAGGCGCCCACACAATAGCTGCCGAATTATGTAAAAACCCCCTACGCGCTAGAACCGCCGTTTATACTGATTTTTTCGACGCCGAAGAGTTGTTAGATAATGGCTTGGCACTGTGGTTTCCGGGTCCAAATTCATTTACAGGTGAAGATGTTGTCGAGTTGCAAGGCCATGGCGGACCGATTATTCAACACCGAATTCTCAATGCGTTATGTCAACGCGGTGCTCGCTTAGCTCGACCAGGCGAATTCAGCGAGCGCGCTTTCATGAACGGCAAATTAGACCTCGCTCAGGCAGAAGCTGTGGCGGATCTTATTTCTTCTACCTCAATTGCCGCGTCTAAGGCCGCACTTAACACCCTCAAGGGCGCATTTTCCCAAATGGTCACAGCTATTGCCCTAGATATAGCCAACATGCGCGTGCGGGTAGAGGCAGCCATTGATTTTCCTGAAGAGGACATTGAAATTCTTCAGGAGGCCAGAGTCGCACAAGACATTGCTAAAACGATTACCTCCTTGGAATCGATTCTGGCTCAGGCAAACCAAGGTAGGCTAATCAATTCGGGTATCTCCGTTGCCTTAATTGGTAAACCAAATGTAGGCAAATCAAGTCTACTAAATGCACTCGCTGGTGAAGAGGCGGCCATCGTGACTAACGTACCTGGCACGACCCGCGATTTGCTCAAGGTCGATTTAGTCATAGATAGCCTGCCGATTCGCTTAGTTGACACCGCTGGCCTGCGTGAAAGCGACGACGAAGTAGAAAAAATTGGCATTGCGCGAGCAAAAGCTCAAGCGATGGAGGCAGACCTAACGTTGTACGTGGCTGCCGCTGATGAAATAACAACGCAGGTAAATGTTTCTGATCTAGGAAAAAATCTAGCATCACTGCTCGGGTCAAATGACACAGCAGCTGAAATGCCTACAAGCAATATTCTGCTCGTGATTAACAAATCAGATTTGAATCTTGCGGCGGGTGCTCCAGAAGACGTTGCCAGTGTCAGAGTATCTGCAAAAACAGGTGAGGGATTAGATTTACTAAAAAAAGCCATCCAAGAAAGTGTTGGCTTTGGTCAAGAAAATGTCCCTTTTGCCGCGCGCCAGCGGCATATCCTAATTATCCAAGATACTTTGGCTAAGGTGAATGCGGCAGCTGACGCACTGGCGCAAAACTTGGGCGCTGAGTTTGTTGCCGAAGAGCTATTTATTGCTCATCAATGTTTGGGAGAGGTTACGGGCATTGTGACACCAGACGATTTATTAGGAAAAATCTTTTCAGAATTCTGTATCGGCAAGTAAATTCGCCAAAAATAAGCCACGTGGGCTGAATAATTGGTCACAACAAGATCTTCCAATCCCAAAACTAAGCACTATACTACTGCGCCCCTAGCAGCCATGAGCACTCATAGGTATGCAATACCCAGAACAATTTGATGTCATCGTCATTGGCGGTGGCCACGCTGGAACAGAAGCCGCTGCGGCGTCGGCCCGCATGGGCGCAAAAACACTGTTACTGACTCAAAGTATAGAAACACTTGGCCAAATGTCCTGTAATCCAGCTATTGGCGGAATAGGTAAAAGTCATTTAGTGGCAGAAATTGACGCATTGGATGGTGTAATGGGGTTGGCCACCGACCAAGCCGGTATTCACTTTAGAGTCCTCAACGCCAGTAAAGGCCCAGCAGTGCGTGCTACTCGCGCCCAAGCGGACCGAACACTTTACAAAAACGCCGTTCGCGAAATTCTTGAACATCAACCCAACTTACAAATGTTTCAGCAGTCCGTTGTAGACCTAGTTGTAGAGAACGACAATGTTGTAGGCTGTGAAACACAAATGGGTTTAATTTTCCGCAGTAAAACCGTGGTCCTAACCACAGGTACGTTCCTCGGCGGCAAGATCCACATTGGTGATCAACAGCAGTCAGGCGGACGAGCAGGAGACCCCCCCTCCATTGCTTTAGCGGAAAGATTGCGTGCTTTGCCTTTTAGAGTTGGGCGATTAAAGACGGGCACACCGCCAAGAATTGATGGACGCAGTGTTGATTTTTCTGAACTTGAAAGCCAGCTAGGCGACGACCCTAGGCCGGTAATGTCATCCATGGGTAAGCGCAGCTATCACCCTAAGCAGATTAGTTGCCACATTACCTATACCAACGCCAATACCCATCAAATAATCACTGATAATTTGAGTCGTTCTGCAATGTACAGTGGTGCTATTGAGGGCGTTGGCCCTAGGTACTGTCCGAGTATTGAAGACAAAGTGGTGCGCTTTGCCGATAAATCTAGTCACCAGATATTTATTGAGCCAGAAGGCCTTAATACTACAGAGCTTTATCCCAACGGCATTTCCACCAGTCTGCCCTTTGATGTGCAATTACAGTTTGTGCGTTCCATGCAAGGCTTCGGCAATGCGCATATTTCTCGGCCCGGATATGCAATTGAATATGACTACTTTGATCCAAGAGATTTAAACCACTCCTTAGAAACTAAGGTGTTAGAAGGCCTGTTTTTTGCGGGTCAAATTAATGGCACAACCGGTTATGAAGAGGCGGGTGCTCAGGGTTTATTGGCCGGCATAAACGCAGCGCGTAAATGTCAGGATAAGTCTCCTTGGGAGCCTCGTCGAGATGAAGCCTACATAGGGGTTTTAGTCGACGACCTAATTAACCTAGGCACAACCGAACCCTATAGAATGTTTACCAGCCGCGCGGAGTTTAGATTGCGGCTGCGAGAAGACAATGCTGACCAACGCTTAACACCCATGGGTTTGGAGTTTGGTTTAGTTGGGCCACTAAGGCGCGCTCACTTCGAAGAAAAGTTAAGTAAGGTAGAAGCGTTCAAGAAACAGTTTAAGGGTACATGCATTTTACCTGGAAGCGACTTAGATCAAAAGTTAGCGCTGAATTTGCGTAAGGAAACAACGCTAGAAGAGGCGCTACGCCGACCAGAGGTCGACAGTGAAAAGATCTCCAAAGCATTAGACAAGCCATTAACTGAAGAAAATGGCGATGCTCATCCTGACGCGCAGGCGCTCAAACAGCTAGAAATAGAAACAAAGTATGCGGGCTATATTAAGCGCCAAGACGATGAAATTCTAAAACTCCGCAGGCACGAAGGTATGTTATTGCCAGCTTCTATGGATTTTTCCCAAATCGACGGATTGTCTAATGAGTTAAAGCAAAAGCTACAACACCACAAACCCGATTCGTTAGCAAGGGCGGCGCGTATACCTGGCATGACACCCGCTGCGTTATCGATTCTACTGATCAACGCTAAAGCGGCCTCGAAAAACTCTACAAAGGCGTCAACACTCTGAATATTACTCTGGAGAGTTTAACAGCAGGTGTAGAGGGCTTAGGCTTAGCTATCGAACCTAACAGCTTAGTTAAACTGCACAATTTTGCGAATTTGCTTGTGCGGTGGAATAAGGGCATGAACTTAATTTCGCGGCGTGACATTAATCGTCTTCTGCCCCGACACCTTTTGGACAGCTTGAGTGTTCTACCCCACATAATCGGAAGTAGCGTTTTAGATGTAGGGACAGGTCCGGGTCTACCCGGCATGCCGTTAGCAATTGTTGACTCTAACAGAATGTATACGCTATGCGATCGAATGGCTAAGAGAATCCGATTTTTGCATATGGCCAGTCGCGAGTTACAAACGTCTAACGTAAGCCTTGAGGAGCGTAACCTCGCGAAAGAACCCTTTGTTGAACAGCGTTTCGATACGATTCTGGCTCGCGGCGTTGCGCCGGCTGCCGCGCTGTGGCCCATGGTAGAACCGTACTTGGAGCTAGGCGGCAGGGTCATTGTTTTTGAAAGCGCCCAAGTCGAGGCTTTGGAGGACACCGCAGAAAGTGAGGTGCCAGAGCAAGATACCCTTTCAGATGCCCTTGATGAAATTGCGTTAGGCTACAGTTCTGAAAAAATAAGTTGTCTTATTCCTGGCTTAGAGCAGCCACATTTTTTGTGCATTTTGCAGCGCAAAGACAAAGATTAGAGAGCCAATGAACAAAGTTATTGCGATTGCAAACCAAAAAGGTGGCGTGGGTAAAACCACGACTAGCGTCAATCTCAGTGCTTCGTTGGCGGCGCAAGGCTGTAAAGTTTTGCTTGTCGATCTAGACCCTCAAGGTAATGCGACCATGGGCAGTGGTGTAGATAAACAGGAACTAGAACTGAGTATTTATGATTGGCTTATGCAAAGCGCTGACTTTGCGCAAATAAAGCAAGTCTCCACGGCCCTGTACGATGTAATGCCTGCCAACATAGAGCTTACCGCTGCGGAAGTTGCACTGCTGCAAATGGACAACCGCGAATTCTTATTGAAGGAGCGGATTGGCTTAGATTGCTATAACTATGATTACGTAGTTATAGATTGCCCACCTTCATTGAATATTCTCACGGTGAATGCGTTGATTTCTGCCACTGGCGTACTCATCCCAATGCAATGCGAATATTATGCGTTGGAAGGGTTGTCCGCATTGCTAGATACCGTTGAGGGTATTCGTAGTCACGCTAATCCAAATTTGCAGATAGATGGTTTACTTAGAACCATGTATGACCCACGCAACAGTTTGACTAGGGATGTGTCTCGACAGCTATTACAGTTTTTCGGTGATAGAGTATTTCGTACGGTAGTGCCACGGAATGTGCGTTTGGCAGAGGCCCCAAGTCACGGGCTGCCGGTATTGATATATGATAAGTCCTCTAGAGGCTCTCTGGCTTACCAAGCCTTGGCCGGTGAGTTGCGCAAGCGACACGATTTTCACCCGGTTCAATAACAACAGCGCTATTTAATAGGTAATGCGGAAGGACAATGAGTAAAAAACGTTTAGGCAAAGGGCTAAGTGCCCTGCTATCCGATGGAGCGAAAACTGGCGTCATGGCAGCGTCAGCGAACAACCCGTCAACCTCTGCGTCTTCAGGTAGCCTTGAACTCGATATAGACCAAATTAAGACCAGCCCGTATCAGCCTAGAAAATGGTTCGAGCCGAGTGCGCTGCAAGATCTAGCCCAATCCATTAAGAACCAAGGGTTACTCCAACCTATTGTTGTGCGACCCATCGCACAAGGTGGCTACGAGTTAATAGCAGGTGAGCGTCGCTGGCGTGCCGCCCAGCTAGCAGGTTTGACCAAAATCCCAGTAATCAACAAGCAAGTCAGCGATCGCGAGGCCTCAGCAATTGCCTTGGTGGAAAATATTCAGCGCGAAGACCTCAACGCCCTTGAAGAGGCCGTTGGTTTAGAGCGCTTGCGTAATGAATTTGAGTTAACCCAACAAGAGGTAGCTGACGTTGTAGGCAAATCTCGCGCAGCGATTGCAAACAGCTTGAGACTACTGAGTTTGGGGTCCATTGCGCGTGAGTTATTAGAAGATGGCAAGTTAGACATGGGCCATAGTCGAGCATTACTGGGACTCACCGGCACCGCTCAAGACCAGGCGGCTCTGAAAGTTGCAGACGGTCAACTGTCGGTCAGAGATACTGAGGCGTTAGTCAGAAAGCTCCTTCAAGAGCAACAACGTGGCGTTGAAACAAAAGCCAAACCCGAAAAAGATGCTGACACGCAGCGCCTAGAACGCAAGTTAATGGATCATTTGGGCGCCCAAGTGAATATTAAGCATGGTAAGAGTGGGCGCGGCGAACTGGTCATCAAGTACTCTACTCTAGAAGAGTTAGACGGTGTTTTATCGCACTTTAGTCTATCTGACTGATATTTCGGTGAATTGTAATTGAATGGTAGCGCCGCCATCCCTATACTACGCGCCGCGAAACGTCTGATATTTGCACAAGAACGCCAAATTTTGGTGATTCAATTGCAAGTTTTTATCGGCGCTATAGTTAGCCTTGGGTTTCTTGGTGTAGATGGTCGAGAAAGTTACGCCGCTTTAATTGGCGCGTTGACCATTATCTTACCCAGCGCATATTTGGCTTGGAGTAACAGCCGAACCAGCAACCCAGTGCGTATTTTGGCGCAAGGTGTTGTAAAGACGGTGACCACCTGCTTGTTAATGGTGGTGGGACTGGTGTTTTTGCAGGTAGCGCCACTAGGCTACTTTTTTAGTTTAGTCATTGTGCAATTTAGTTACCTGCTCGCACTGGCACCCTTTTTCAAATTGGCTCAGGCCGACGAAAAAAGGGAGTGACTTAAGTACAGGGGTTAGAGTAAGCCCGCCAGCTTGGGTCAACAGATGACAGAGAGTGACGATCTAAATATCGGCGCTCGCAGAACAGGACAGCGCGCCAATAAACAAAGCGTCAGTCCTGCGGATGGTAAGAACGAATAAAATATAAAAAGCTGCACCAACTACGTGTAGCCAAAAGGTCGAAGATTAATGAGCAGTGAAGCTAAGACGACAGCTGATTACATTCAGCATCACTTGACCAACCTAACGTATGGTCAGCACTCTGACGGTACCTGGGGTTTTGCCCACAGCGCCGCTGAAGCAGCACAAATGGGCTTTTGGTCGCTTAACGTTGACTCAATGGTTTGGTCAATATTCCTTGGTTTGGTGTTTTGTGTTTTGTTTCGTACCGCAGCCGTTAACGCCACTGCTGGCGTCCCAGGTGGTCTGCAAAATTTTGTCGAGATGGTTGTCGAGTTCATTGAGGACACCACGGACAGTATTTTCCAACATAAAAACGATCTAATCGCGCCGCTTGCAATGACCATCTTCGTTTGGGTCTTCTTGATGAACGCCATGGATCTGGTGCCAGTGGATTGGATTCCTGAGCTAGCTGTCTTGCTAGGCATTTCGCATATGAAAGTAGTGCCTTCAACAGACCCCAACATCACAATGTCTATGGCACTTTCGGTATTTGTGCTGATTCTTTACTACAGCATTAAATGCAAAGGCGGTATGGGATTCTTAAAAGAATTAACCCTGCACCCCTTCCCTTCAGTTTTTGCTATTCCAGTTAACTTTTTGCTCGAATTTGTATCGCTAATTGCCAAGCCGTTGTCGCTAGGTTTGCGTTTGTTCGGCAACATGTATGCTGGTGAAATGATTTTCATCTTGATCGCCCTGATGTTTGGCGGCGGTATTGTGTTCTTTATTTTCGGCGGTGCTTTGCAGTGGGTATGGGCGGTTTTCCACGTTCTCGTGATAACCCTGCAAGCATTCATTTTCTCTGTTTTGACCATTGTGTACCTAGCTCAGGCCCACGATGCGGATGAGCATTGATAGATAAGTCTCTGGAAGAAGGCTGAGTGCGGCCAAGCCGCTAAATTTAAATTGTAAATTGGAGTAGAAATGGAACTTACAGGACTATTGTTTATCGCTGGTGGTCTAATGATGGGACTAGGCGCTGTAGGGGCTGCCGTTGGTGTAGGCGTGTTGGGTGGTAAATTCCTCGAAGGTATTGCTCGCCAACCAGAACTTTTGCCAATGCTTCGTACGCAGTTATTCATCGTATTGGGCTTGGTCGACGCCGTTCCCATGATTGCTGTGGGTATTGGCTTGTACGTTATTTTTGCTGTTGCCGCTTAAGGCACATTGTTTTTACTCGGCTGTGTATCAGCGAGTATCGAATGGATAGCGCCAGCCATGGTGGTGCATAAGAGCCAGAGCAATCTAGCAGCCATTCGGTCCGACGACTAATGCAAGACGAGTTTGGCAGCAAAAAGTAAATAATTTTAAAAGAGAAGAGCGATGAATCTAAACGCAACTCTACTAGGTCAAAGTATAACGTTTGTTATATTTGTCTTGTTTTGTATGAAGTACATCTGGCCGCTGATTGGCGCCGCTATGCGCGAACGCCAAGAAGCCATCGCTGCTGGACTTCAAGCTTCAGAAGAGGCTGATAAAAAGCTCGCCCAAGCAGCATCAAATGCTGAACAGGAAATGGGTGCGGCGAAGCAGGAAGCCTCAGCGATTATCGAACAGGCGCGTAGCCGCGCCAGTCAGATCGTAGAAGAGGCCAAAACAGAAGCGCGAACTGAAGGTCAGCGCCTTATTGATTCTGCTAAATCAGAGATTGATCAAGAGATTAATCGCGCTAAAGAAGCTTTGCGCAGCCAAGTTGCTGGGTTAGTGATTACCGGCGCTGAGAAAGTACTTCAAGACAACATCGACGCTGCAAAGCACGGTGAGATGCTTGATAAGCTTGCGGCAGAGCTATAGAAAATGGCAGAACTAGCAACCATATCTAGACCCTATGCGAACGCGGTTTTTGGCCTAGCGAAAAGCGAAGGCACCCTAGCTCAGTGGTCTGGCGTATTAGCAGTATTGGATACGACTGCCCAACAGGACTCAGTTAAAGACCTGTTAAGTAGTCCTGACCTTGCCGCATCTGACAAAGCTGCCAAATTGGCGGAAATTTGCGCGGAAGAAATTACCGACCAAGGTAATGCCTTTCTGCAATCGTTAGCTGAACACGACCGCTTAGAATTAATAGGCGATGTTCGTGGTCAATTTGAAGCATTACGTGCTGAAGAAGAACGAAGCATTGAAGTAGAAGTCATTTCTGCTTACGAGTTATCCAGCAGCCAAAGCGAATCTTTGCGCGCAGCACTCCATGCTAAGTTCAATAAGGAAATCACAATCGAGGCCACAGTCGATGCCAGTTTAGTTGGCGGCGCGATTATCCGAGCTGGCGATATTGTGATTGACGGCTCTGTAAAGGGACGTCTGGCTAAGTTGGTTGAAACGTTGGTGCAAGCGTAGCGCACCGCGAAACGAAATAAGATTTAAAAGGAAGCTAAAATGCAGCAACTGAATCCATCGGAAATCAGTGAAATCATCAAGAGCAGGATTCAGGGTCTTGATATCAAAGCAGAAGCAAAAAACGAAGGAACAATCGTTGGCGTTTCTGATGGTATTGTCCGAATCCACGGCTTAGCAGATGCTCAGTACGGCGAGATGATCGAATTTGATGGCGGCCTCTACGGTATGGCATTGAACCTCGAGCGCGACTCCGTAGGTGTTGTTGTTCTTGGCGAGTACGGTGCGTTGACTGAAGGCATGACCGCTCGTTGCACAGGTCGTATTCTAGAAGTACCAGTGGGTCCCGAGCTTTTGGGTCGCGTTGTAGACTCATTGGGTAACCCAATTGACGGCAAGGGCCCTTTGGGCGCTAAAGAAACCTCACCAATTGAAAAAGTTGCACCAGGCGTAATTGAGCGTCAGTCGGTAGACCAGCCTGTACAAATTGGCTTTAAGTGTATTGATGCAATGGTTCCAGTTGGCCGCGGTCAGCGCGAGCTAATTATTGGTGACCGTCAGATTGGTAAAACTGCCATCGCTATTGACGCCATCATTAACCAAAAGCGCAGTGGTATTAAGTGTGTCTATGTGGCCATCGGCCAAAAGATGTCGACCATCGCGAACATCGTTCGTACCTTGGAAGAACATGGCGCAATGGAATACACCACTGTTGTTGCTGCCGGCGCCGCTGACCCAGCAGCCATGCAGTTTATTTCTCCGTATTCAGGTTGCGCCATTGGCGAATACTTCCGCGATCACGGTGAAGACGCTTTGATCATTTATGATGACCTAACAAAGCAAGCATGGGCATATCGCCAAATTTCATTGTTGCTTAAGCGCCCACCAGGTCGTGAAGCGTATCCAGGTGACGTATTCTACTTACACTCTCGCTTACTTGAGCGTGCTGCTCGCGTAAATGCCGATTATGTTGAAAAGCATACAAACGGTGCAGTAAAAGGTAAGACCGGTTCACTCACCGCGCTGCCCATCATTGAGACCCAAGCGGGTGACGTGTCTGCGTTCGTACCTACTAACGTGATTTCAATCACGGATGGTCAGATCTTCTTAGAAACTGAAAACTTTAACTCGGGTCTTCGCCCAGCGATGAGCCCAGGTATTTCGGTATCTCGAGTAGGTGGATCGGCCCAGGTGCCATTCATGAAGAAGATCTCTGGCGGTATTAAAATGGCCTTGGCCCAGTACCGTGAATTGGCCGCTTTCTCTCAGTTCGCCTCTGACCTTGACGATGCAACTCGTCGTCAGCTTGAGCACGGTCAGCGTGTAACAGAACTGATGAAGCAAAAGCAGTTTGCGCCAATGTCCGTTGCTGAAATGGGCACCGTACTTTTCGCCGCAAACGAAGGTTATCTAGAAGACGTACCTGTAGAAAAGGTTTTGGACTTCGAAGAATCTTTGTTGAGCTTTATGAACGCAGAATATGCAGCGTTTGTAGAAAGCACCAATACAACAGGTGCTTACAATGACGATGTCGTTGCGACGCTTCGCGAAATTATCGAAAAGTTCAAGGCAACTCAGGCCTACTAAGCCTACGAGGATAGATAATGGCCGTTGGTAAAGAGATTAAAAATAAGATCGGAAGCGTGCAAAACACGCAGAAGATCACCAGTGCTATGCAAATGGTTGCAGCAAGTAAGATGCGCCGTACCCAAGACAAAATGCGTCAGGGTAAGCCGTACAGCGAACATATTCGCGGTGTGATTGGTCACCTAGCGAATTCAAACGCTGAATATCGCCATCCGTTTATGCAAGAACGTGACGTGAAACGAGTGGGATTTATCATCGTTTCATCGGACCGTGGCTTATGCGGTGGCTTGAACGTTAACTTGTTCCGCTCCGTGGTTAAGCAAATTGCCGAATTCGATGCCAAAGGCATTGAGTGCGACCTTGGCGTTATTGGTAATAAAGCAGCCCCCTTCTTTCGTTCAATTGGCGGCAACATAGTTTCTGTTATGAACGATGTGGGCGAAGCGCCTGCGCTGGCTGATCTAATTGGTGGTATTAGGGTGATGCTTGAAGCTTACTCTGAAGGAAAGATTGATCGTCTTTTTCTCGCCAGTAATGAATTTGAAAACACAATGACGCAGAAGCCCGTTGTGCGTCAGATATTGCCGTTAGAACCATCAGCTGATGATTCCTATCAGCATCGCTGGGACTATATTTATGAACCCGATGCTCGCCAGTTAATTGAAGGACTCATTCTGCGTTTTGTAGAGTCCCAGGTTTTCCAGGCGGTAGTAGAGAACGGTGCATGTGAGCAAGCTGCAAAAATGATCGCGATGAAAAACGCGACAGAAAATGCAGCAAAACTGATAGATGAGCTACAACTGATCTATAACAACGCAAGACAAGCAGCAATTACCCAAGAAATTGCTGAAATCGTCAGTGGTGCTGCGGCTGTATAAGCCCCGCCACGGACTTTCGAAAAGATAATCGAGATATAAAGAGGCTAGAAATGAGTAGTGGTCAAATCGTACAAATCATCGGCGCTGTTATCGATGTGGAATTTGATCGGGATAATGTCCCGAAAATTTATGATGCACTTTCCGTTACTGGAAATGGCCTAACCCTAGAAGTGCAACAGCAGTTAGGCGACGGTATCGTGCGCACAATTGCGATGGGTGTTTCAGACGGTTTGTCCAGAGGCTTAGAAGTCACAAACACTGGGGCGCCGATTAGTGTGCCAGTGGGCGAAGAAACTTTGGGCCGAATCGTTGACGTACTCGGTACGCCAATTGATGAAAAAGGACCAGTAAACGCCAAGACCCACATGCCTATTCACCGTAAGGCGCCTGCGTATGAAGATCAAATCGGCGGTAACGAAGTGCTAGAAACAGGCATTAAGGTCATTGACCTTATTTGCCCATTCGCCCGAGGCGGTAAAGTTGGACTGTTCGGTGGAGCTGGTGTTGGTAAAACCGTAACCATGCTTGAGCTGATCCGAAACATTGCTATCGAGCACTCAGGTCTATCCGTATTCGCCGGTGTTGGTGAGCGTACTCGGGAAGGCAACGACTTCTATTATGAAATGGAAGAAGCTGGCGTACTTGACAAGATTTCATTGGTGTTCGGTCAAATGAACGAGCCTCCAGGTAACCGTTTGCGTGTTGCGTTGACCGGTTTGACCATGGCTGAGCAGTTCCGTGACGAAGGTCGTGACGTACTGTTGTTCGTTGACAACATCTATCGTTACACTTTGGCGGGAACAGAGGTATCTGCACTGTTAGGTCGTATGCCTTCTGCGGTAGGTTACCAACCGACTCTTGCTGAAGAAATGGGTGTTTTGCAGGAACGGATTACCACCACGAAGTCTGGTTCTATTACTTCAGTACAAGCGGTATATGTACCTGCCGATGACTTGACTGACCCGTCTCCAGCGACGACTTTCGCGCACTTGGACTCAACGGTTACATTGTCACGAGCGATCACTGACCTGGGTATTTACCCTGCGGTAGACCCACTTGATTCTACTAGTCGTCAGCTAGACCC
>QXZU01000173.1:0-9468 GCA_009886205.1 K189A clade bacterium
CAGAAGTTCAGGAAATTAAGAAAAGCCTACCTTTGCGTAAGGTAGATGAAACAAAATCCGAGTTTGAGCGGTCACGTCAGGCCAGCAAAACGTGGTCAATGGGACAAGATTAATTCACCCCAAGCTATGTCCGTTGACTGCACGCTCAAAGCGCGCAGTCAGTGGAAATCAAGCAGCTCCCGCTGTCCACCCCAAGCCCAGCATGCACAGATAACGTTTGCGCAAGGTAAACTCCGACCTTTTAAAGCATTCCAAACAGCCCTCGCGGCCCGCCTCGTTAACGTATAGACCGCGCTGATAACTTCCCTCCCTCGCCCTCAAAGATTCGCACTTCTTAATGTCCGATCAACTGGTTGACCATTTCAATAGCGCAAAATCGGGCCGACTTTTCACCCAGCAACGATTCAAAGAAATTTCTATGCTGTTTGCACCTTAGAGAAAAACTAGCCATCTCATTGAAAAACAGGTAAAAAACTTACTGGCGACGGCGCCTTACAAAAAATGCACTTCAGCAAAAGGCCTCAAAAGCTTGATATCAGGTAATCGTCAGCTCATTTGCTAGAAGTGAATAATAACAAAAAGGGGATTTTCAGTTCATGGCTACATCCAAGCAAAACAAAACCAAAATTCAAAAAAACCGTAGAGCAATTTTTGAAGTAGAGGCAGCAGTCACTTCAAATAGAGCGAAAGCCTACGCATCGCGATCAATCGTTGAAGAAAATAGAGCCGGCATTTTAAAGAACTACACCGCCGCTTTTATGGGCAACCGACAGTTAGCGAACCAAAATACAGATGATGTTTTTAGAAACAGAAAAGCCATCCTCGCCACGCTAGAGACAGATAACGACGTACAAACAAACTACAGAGAGTCTCTAATTAACGAAGCCAATTTAGACTTTTTGGAGCACCGCTCTAATCTCAATAGCGCAGTGCTGAGCGTTAACGAGAAGATGGTATTGGTTAACGAAATGTTAATCGACATCAACAGCACCATCATGAAAGCTAACGAGAGCATTGTTAAATTTAACGATGGTCAAATTGCACAGAACAGCAAAATTTTGGATGGCGGTCTTGCCAGCAAAAAAGCAACACCTGCCAAAAATGCGGAAAGAATTAAAAAGAACGCCGCACGTGCAAAATCGATCAAGGCCAATGCCGTAGCTAACTCTAAGAAGATGGACGCTATGACAAAGTCTATGCAAGCCAATCGCGCTAAGATCGAAAAGAATGCAGCTGAGATCATGAAGCGACGAGAAGGCATTCTCAAAAACGCAGCAAATATCGCGAAGAATCAAGCGCGAGTTGCTAAGCAAATCTCTCCTTAATCACTGATTATTGAGTAGCACTCAGGCAGCGTGTTTTCCACGTTGCCTGTTTTACCGCGTAAAACGCTATGCTTTAGGCATTAAGCAACTACTTCCGCTCCCCTTCCCACTCACTTTCAAGCAATCTTGCACCGCGCAGAATATTACCCATGGCGTAGTTTCCTTCGTGGCAGGCATATTCATAAACTTTACTGTTGTTTGCTGACCAAACGTACTCTCCACTCCACTCTTCTTCCCATACAGTTGGGTCTTTTACTGTGAAGTCATAAAGCAAATCACCGCTATCCATGCGACTAAAACGTTCGGTTACCGTTAGGTTTTCGTCCGCACCAAACAGGCCATTGGGTACTTTGAAGTGCTTGGTTTCTACCACCAAAACATCGCCATCCCAATAGGCGATTGAGTCGCCCAGAGATTTCCTGTTTTCTGCTGAGGTATGTTCTGAATCTATACGGATAATGCGCGCGTCATGCACCATCTCCTGTAAAATCATTACGTGGTCGTCCGTCTGGATAATGCGCTTGTAGTTGTTGTACAGACTGGGAATTGTGGGGACTGTTGCGGCAAAACTAATTAGGCAGCGTTCAGAGGGTGCTAGGCTTTCAGGGCCGTCGAAAGGGCCCGGCCCCTTGCGCGCGAGCCAAGAAGCGGTGCCGTCGTTGTCGTGCCTAAAGCTTTCGTATATTGCCGCGCTGCGCATTAATGCTGCGGTTTTCATTTTCGGTTGCTGACCATTATTAGGCGCATAAAGAATTGAGGTTCTGAACTTGCCGTCAATTTCAAAGATGTCGCTGCCGGGGTCTACCCAAAACGCGTTATAGCCCCCTACGCCGCCTGCGCCAGCTGTATTGTTCCCGTCTCCGCCTTTCACCGGCGCCTTGCGGTCGGCGCTGCTTTCACGGTTAAAAATATCGTAGCGTGCGGCCATCTGCTGCTGAATTTTTTCAGCCTCTTCGGTGGTCATAAATTGCTTATCACCAAACTCTTTCGGGCGGTTCAGTGGGGTCAGCGTACCGGTGTCGTAGGTGCCGGATAAATCTGGCTTGCCGGTATGGGTGCGCTTAATTTCTGCGTGTACAAAAGCTAAATTAGAACTGAGCGCGAGCACGATGACTGTGCTTTGAATTAGGTTGATCGTTGGCATGAGTAAAACTTCTCTCTTATTAAGCTCCAGCAATATATCTGAAAGCACCTGCACCCGCTAACTGTGAGTTTGCTTCTTTGCCGAGCAGTTTGACTATTGTTTAAGACTAATCTTCAGACCTTCATCTTGGCAGAAGACGGGTCATAGAATGGCGCAAATTGAATTTGCGCAGGATAACGCTGCATGGCCACTTCCACTTCAAAGTCTCCCTCTTTAAGCCAGCTTGCGCTGACGCCAAGGTCATTTTTCAGTACTGCAATGGCTAGGCTCTTGTTTACCCGATGCCCCCAGGCCGCAGAGGTTGTTAGGCCAACTTGAATGCCGTTGCGGTAAATCGGTTCGTCGTGAATCATAAAGGGCGCATCAACCGCATTTATAGCCAGCGACACCAGTCGCCGTGTTTGCACACCCTTTGTCCCGGTTATGGCTTTGCGGCCCAGAAAGTCCGGACCCTCGACTTCATCATCGCCGCTAATGGCTACCGCAAAACCTAAACCTGCTTGATAGGGGTTAATGTGATCATGGATGTCATGGCCCCAATGGCGGTAGCCCTTTTCCAGTCGACAAGCATTCATGGCATGCATGCCCGCTGGCTGTAACCCATAGGTGTCACCCGCTTGCATTAAGGTGCGCCAAAGCGCCAACGAATGATCACGGCGGACATATAGTTCAAAGCCTAGCTCGCCCACATAACTCAGGCGATTCACTCTAACGGGCATGTCGTTAATTAAGTACTCTGCTGAATGGTAATACGCCAGATCATCTATGCGTTGGTCGGTCCCTTCCATAAGCTCTGCAAGAATAGTCCGAGAACGCGGACCCATTAAGCCAAGTATGACTCGCTCGGAGTCGTGCTCTACGCTGCAATCAAAATCATTTTGGTGCTTGGTTAACCAGTAGCCGTCCCGCAGCTCTGAGGCACACGCACTGACCACCATAAATTTGTCTGCGGCCAATCGAGTGATGGTCACATCGGCTTCTATCCCCCCATCTTCGTTTAACCATTGGGTATAGACAATTTGATTGGTTTCCACATCTAGGTCGTTGGCGGAAAGCCACTGCAGTAACGCGAGCGACTTGGGGCCTTCGACAATAAAGATTGGATAGCTCGATTGGTCAAACAGCGCCGCGTTATTCATCACTGCATCGCACTCAACCTGACATGCGGCGAACCAATTGGGCTTACCGTAAGTATATTTGTAACTATTTTCCTCGCCCAGAGCGAACCAGTTAGCACGCTCCCACCCGGCCAGCTCGCCAAATACTGCACCGTGTTCTTCAAGGGCCTCATGCACAGGACTCAGCCGCTCATTACGACTGGTTGCATATTGACGATATGGCCAATGCATATCGTAAAGTAGTCCCAGCGTTTCTTTAGTGCGCTCATACAAGAATTTGCTTTCACTTTGAAAGGGAAAAGTCCTGCGCACATCTACGTCCCACAAATCCATAGGCGGTTTGCCCTGCTGCATCCACTGAGCCAAGACCTTGCCAGCGCCACCGGAGGATTGAATGCCAATGGAGTTAAAGCCGCAGGCAACAAATAGATTTTTAACTTCCGGGGTTTCGCCTAACAGATACCGATCGTCTACGGTAAAACTCTCGGGGCCATTAAAGAAAAGATTGATGCCAGCACTTTTTAGCTCTGGCATGCGTTTAAGTGCTTTCTCGAACAACGGTTCAAAGTGCGCAAAATCTTCTGGCAATGAGTCGAAACAAAAATCCTTGGGAATGCCGTCCATGCCCCAAGGTTTTGCTTCTAACTCAAAGCAGCCGAGCAAGAGTTTGCCCGAGTCATATTTATAGTAAACCTGCTCATCTGGCATGCGCAGGGTGGGTCGCATTTTTGTAAAGCTGGGTATCGGCTCGGTGACAAGGTAAAAGTGCTCGGCTGCATGCAAAGGCAATCTCACGTTATGTTGACTGGCAAAATCTCGCGACCACATGCCACCTGCTATGACCACCTGCTTGGCGCGGATCAACGTGCCGTCCGCAAGATAAACCCCCACAACAATATCGTCTTTAATGGCTAGGCGATCAACGGTGGTCTGTTCAGCAATTATTGCGCCTATATTACGCGCGCCTTTGGCAAGCGCCAAGGTTGTGTCTACTGGATTGGTTTGCCCGTCTCCGGGCAGATAAACCGCACCGTGCATATCTGTGGTGTCTATTTCTGGCCATTGTGCATTGACGAAGGATTTATCTACCATTTCGCAATCAACACCAAACGCGTTGGCCATGCTGGCTTGGCGTTTCAGCTCTTCAAACCGTTCAGCGTGCAATGCCATAGAGATAGAACCGGTTCTTTGATAGCCAGTTTCTTGGCCGGTTTCTTGGGCAAGCTTGGCGAATAATTCTGTAGTGTACTGCGAAAGTCGGGTCATGTTTTGCGACGCGCGCAATTGCGCAACCAGGCCCGCTGCGTGCCAAGTGGTGCCACTGGTTAATTGCTTGCGCTCAAGCAAAAGCACATCTGAAATACCCAGTTCGGTGAGGTGGTAGGCGATAGAACATCCGATAATGCCCCCACCAACTATGATGACTTCAGTGGAATTTGGCAGATCTTGCATCTTAGAACTCTGAAATGTGTGACGCCGCTACAAAAACCCAAGCACGAAAATTTGTCAATTCCCAATCGCCAAAATCGCCTGGCTAGTACCTTTTAGTTCAGTCATTTGACCAGGGCTTTTGCATACGAAAAAGCTATTTTTAGGCGTGAAATTAGTCACTGAAGAGCGCGTAACCTTTTTCAGAACGCCGCTATTTTTTGGGCTATGATGTTTGCGCAAATTTTACCAAGGCGCTTACCTCTAATGATCGCAAATGAAATTCAAGCGCCGGCAAAAGACCCTTCCTACGGCTGGGTTATGGTTTTTGCGGTCTTTACCCTAAGCGCGCTGGCCTTTGGCACCTTGGGGACTATTTCTGTTTTCCTCAAACCCCTGTCCGCCGAGTTTGGCTGGACCCGCGGCGAAACCTCGCTGGGTTATACCGTAATCTCCTTTTCTTCCGCCATATTTGGCATCTTATGGGGTTATATCGCGGATAAATATGGCACTCGCTACTTTGGTTTTGTCGCCGCAATTGCTATGGCTGCCAGTCTTTTTGCACTGAGCGGCCAGCAATCTATTTATCAATTTTATGGGCTTTATTTTCTCTTTGGTGCTTTCGGTAACGCCATGGTGACCTCGCCCTTATTCGCCAACGTGGGTTTTTGGTTTACCCACAAACCCGGCTTGGCACTGGGCGTTACAGCTTCAGGTGGCGCTGTTGGACAAGGTGTTGTGCCCTATCTTTGCGCTATTTCATTGGAGCAGTATGGCTGGCAGACCACCTACGTCATTAGCGCGGCGGTCTATTTTTGCATTGCCTTTCCCATTGCGTTTTTAATCAAAGAATCACCGCTTAGAGAAGTGGCGCGCAATAATCCACAGGTGGAAGTGCGCGATTTTCCACTGTCCGAGCGCGAGGTCATTATTTGGATCAGCATGGCCATTATTTTTTGCTGCAATTGTATGGCGGTACCCATTGTGCATTTGGTACCCCTGCTGACTGACAATGGGCGCACCTTGGATGAGGCTACAACCGTATTAACCTTGCTCATGTTCAGTGGCGCTTTTGGACGTATTGTTGGCGGTAAATTGGGCGACACCATTGGCGCGCTGCCCGGCTATATTTTGATGTCCGCGGGGCAAACTGTCTCTGTGCTTTGGTTCCCCTATTTTCACAGCGATATCAGTTTGTATCTGCTGGCTATCGTTTTTGGCTTCACTTACTCCGGCGTTATGTCGTCAATTTTGGTCTGTACAAGAACCATGGTGTCAGCACGATATTCAGGCAGAGCTATGAGTATTACCTCGTTTTTTGGCTGGATTGGTATGGGCACCGGCGGCGTAGTTGGCGGTCTACTGTTTGATGCAACAGGTAATTACGACTGGTCCTTTGGCTTTGCTGCAGGGGTTGGGGTCATTAACTTGATCATTCTAGGGTTGTTTTTTGTGCGCATAAGGACCCAAGGCGCACTGAGTCCAGCCCCCGCCTAGAACGCCCGCCACTGACCTCGATAGTGATCCAGAAGCGTGAGTAATGATCAAGGGAATCACCGTAAACAAAGCTAGCCCCAGCAGCTAATTGCTTTAGGATTGACGCAGGAGAGGGAGAGGATCGTCGAGCATGGCTGTAGATGAAACATCTAACGATCTAGATGAAAACCCAAACAACAATCTGGGTAACAATCTGGGTAAAGACGCTAGCAACACCACAGTTAAAGACACAGCGCCAAACCAAAATCAAAAGTCTGCTTTGGTATGGCTTGGCGTGTTGTTGGTTATTGCCCTTGGCATCTATTTTCAAAACCCTGCCTACGCCCTGCTTGGGGCGCTGGCCTTGCGCTTAATTCTAGACGTAAACCCCATTAAACAAAGCGGCACCATCGGCAAGCTTAGCCTGCAAACGGCCATTGTTTTGCTCGGCTTTTCCTTAGGTATAGACAGCCTGATGCAAATGTCCTCGGACTATGGGTTGATTGTCGCTGTATTTGTTTTAGGCACCCTAGGATTGGGTTTGCTAATGGGCAGGTTGCTGCGCTCTGATCAGGTGGAAACAACCCTAATCGCCAGCGGTACTGCCATTTGCGGGGGTACGGCGATTGCCACCCTTGCGCCGCTGATTAACGCCAAACCTCAGCAATTTGCAGTAGCCACCGCACTGGTATTTTTACTGAATATAATCGCCCTCTTGACCTTTCCCTACATTGGCACTCAGCTGGGTCTCAGTCAGGAAGTATTTGGTGCTTGGGTGGCGCTGGCAATACACGACACCAGCTCTGTGATGGCCACAGCGACCATATATGGCGACGAAGCGGCTCAAGTTGCTGCTGCCGTAAAGCTTGGACGGACGCTTTGGCTGATTCCATTAGCCTTCGCTGTGAGCCTCATTTACGGTCGCCGTGAGGCAAAGATTAGGGTACCCACTTTTGTTTTACTTTTTGTCGGCATGGCGATTGTCAGTCGTTTTGTTCCTTTAGAACCCGTCGTGGTTGGTTATATCAGCCTGCTAAGTAAAACCCTCTTGGTCATCGCCTTAGCAATGATTGGGTTAGAAATAAACCGCCAGACGCTGAGCCAAATGTCTATGCGCAGTATTGGCCTGGGGGTTGGCTTATGGATTATAGTGGCGCCCGTAGCCTTGGCCCTTGTGCTATATCTTTAGCGAATACGGCACTACAGTTGGTCTAAAACTGAACAAGAAACGAGCTAAAAGCCCCTCTAAGAACGCCTATTAAAACTCAGCCTCTTGTCGCAAGTTTGCATAATTCGGGCAAATATTCCTTTATAACTACTTTTGTTATAACCATAGCGCTTTTTGGTATTTCCGAAATTCAGCGGGTTTGTATACCTTAGCGCGCATGACAGTTTTAAAGACATATTTCGACCTCAAAAGCTTCCTCGCTCTCGGCATTTTTGCCGTGTATCTGGTCACCTCTCTTTTCGCATAAAGCGTTTCTAGGCCTTATACGCCGCTCCTGTTCGGCAAAAAAACGCACCTCAAACTGCCCCCTTACGTGTTCACTCATTTTTAGTCGCCGATAAACCTCAAATTTTACACGTATTTTGTGTGGCGCATTCTGGGTCTCTTTTGTTGAGTTTTTCCGAGCTTTTCGGCGGTTTTTCTGGGCTTGTTTGCCAAAGTTTGTTACACCTTGGTCATCTAGAGGGGAGATACAAATGGCAGAGCGAATAAATTTAGGCGGTACGGCAACGGGGCCTCTTCAAGGCGTTCGTGTCATTGATTTCACAGCTGTGTATTCGGGGCCCATTGCGGCCTCAATACTCGGCGACCAAGGTGCTCAGGTGATTAAGATCGAATCTGCCAAAGGCGACCTGATGCGCGGTGGCCTGCCCAAAAGCAATGGCATGCCAGGACCTTTCGCGGCTATGAATCGCAATAAGCGCTCTCTTTGCTTAGACCTACAAAGCCCCGAAGGCCTTGAGATTGCGCGCAAACTCATCGCAACGGCAGATGTGGTTATGGAAAATTTTCGCCCCGGCGTCATGGACCGACTGGGCCTTGGTTATGATGAATTTAAAGCAGCGCAGCCAAAGCTGGTTTATGCGTCGATTAATGGCGTGGGTGCAACGGGCCCTTACGCCAAGCGCCGTGTCTATGACGCGGTTATTCAGGCCATCAGCGGCTTTGCTACCCTGCAACCCAATGGCGATCCGGCAATGGTGAATAACCTCGTCTGCGACAAGATCACCTCCCTTACCGCAGCTGAGGCCATTGTGGCCGCGCTGTTCCAAGCCGAACGATCTGGCAAGGGCCAGCGGGTAGAACTTTCTATGCTGGACGCCAGCCTATTTTTCCTGTGGCCAGATACCATGCCAAATTACACGCTGCTGGATGACGGAGTTGAAACCGTGCCAGACGGTGATCACAGCATGTTTATGCGCAAAACCAAAGACGGTTGGATTGCGGCAATGCCTGTTCAACAAGCGGAAATAGACGGCACATTTGCATCGCTCGGGCTGCACGATCTGATTGGCGATGAGCGCTTTAAAGACTTTGAGTCTCGAGCGAGAAACCGAGAAACTTTGAACGAATTGATGAACCAAGGTTATAGCCAACTGACCACAGACACCTTGTGTGATCGTTTTGAGCAAAACGATGTACCCTACTCGCGCATCAATATGCGTCATGAAATTCCAGATGACCCCCAAGTTAAAGCCATGCAGGCGCTTTGGACCTACGAGCACCCACGCGCTGGGCAAATTCGCTCACCGCGGCCTCCGGCGCAATTTTCTAACACCCCCAGTAATATTCACGCGCACACGCCGAGCCTGGGTGAGCACAATGGTGAAATACTTCAGGAGTTAGGTTTCAGCCAAGATGAAATAGAGCAACTGAACCAGAGCAGTGTTATTTATTCGGAGCCACTGTCTTAGACTTATTCTTATTCTTAGTCTTTGATTTGGGCCTTTGATTTGGGCCTTTGATTTG
>QXZU01000173.1:9478-10906 GCA_009886205.1 K189A clade bacterium
GTCAAATTTGCTGGCAATAAGAAGCTTTGATTGGTTTGATGATCGTGGCTGTCGATTGAGATGTATGCCTCGGAACTGGTCTTGCCGAGACCGATGAAACGGCCTGGATCATCGAGCTCAAAAACTAGCTGGTCTTCGCTTTGGGGCGTTCCGATGAGGTGACACCAAACAGATTTGGGTCTTTGATTTGGGTCTTTGATTTGAGCCTCTAATTTTGGCTTTAAGCTCTGGCTTTTAACTCTGGCTTTACCCTAGCCCGCAGAATAGTCTGCGGCCTTGTCGTCACATTAATCGTTGGGCTATTCTCCGATCGCCGCAAAAATCTGCTCAAGTTGGTCAATCGGCAGCTTGGGCTGGCGGTCAAAATACAAAAGACCGTTAATCTCCTGCTGCACATCGGTGAGTTGCGTCCAGACAAATCCCTGCAGCGCATCTAAGCTAGACAATCCACGCCCCAGGTCTTCTATCCGTGCCAACAATTCCTGCTCGTTAACTGGCCAGCTACCGTAGGAAAAATGCTCGTCTTGCTGTTGCTCCGGGGTAAAACCCACCCCGCCGCATTCGGTCAATAATATCGGCAAGCCGGATGGGTCAGCGCCAGGCAATGTGGCCACCCTGCTATTGGTATCGTCAGAAACCGTTGTCTGCGGATTACCCTGTATGGCGTTTAGGCGATGATTCAAATCCTTCGAGGCACTGTCGTATAAATGCAGCGTCCATAAGTCTCCAGAGGAGTACTCCCAGCCATCGTTTGCTACAACTGGGCGAGTTTGGTCCAGAGTTTTCGTTAGGTGATAAATTGCATCTACAAAGGCGCGTTGTTGAGGCCGTGAAGACTGATGCCACACACCCCAAGATTCGTTAAAAGGCACCCAGCAAATGACGCAGGGGTGTGCTTGGTCTCGGCGCACCAAAGCCGTCCACTCTTGGGTGAGCGACTCAACCAAATTGTTTGAAAAAATACGGCCCGAAGGCATTTCGCTCCAAACCAATAAGCCAAGCTGGTCAGCCCAATATAAATACCTTGGGTCCTCTGCCTTCTGATGTTTACGAACTAAATTAAACCCCAGTTGCTTGGTCAGCTGTATATCGCGCACCATGGCCTGATCATCTATTGGCGTATACCACCCCTCAGGAAAATAGCCTTGGTCTAACACGCCACGTAAGTAAATGGGCACACCGTTTAAGCACAACTTGCCGTCACTCACCCTCACTTCGCGTAGGCCGGCATAACTAGAAACTGTGTCTATCACCACGCCTTCGTTGGATAAAAGCACAATGGTCACGTTATAAAGCTGGGGTAAATCTGGCGACCAAAGACAAGGCTCTGGGATATGCAGTGCGGTCTTAATTTCGGAGCGCTGCTGGCTTACCTGGCTTATGAAATATTCTTCAGTAACCGCCTTGCTGGTATCTGGTGCCTGAGCA
>QXZU01000174.1:0-7303 GCA_009886205.1 K189A clade bacterium
CTCCGCCGCCCAGGCACCGCCTAGAGTGTCGTGTCGACCACAGGTGTCTTCAATAATTTCAACCATAGCGTTGCCCGCCTCCGACCGCAGAATGGAACCTGTGGTCAAATAAAGAGATCGTTGGGACTGAATGGTCTGCATAGCACTGTAGCGCTCGCTGAAGTCATCTGCGTTGAAAAAAAGGGTGTCAACAGCCTGGTTACCATGGCGATCAGTGAGTCGAATAATTCGTCCTTTCGGAAGAATGCCAAGCCAATAACCACCAGCGGGAATAGTTTGCGGTTGCTGATCTTGCATAAGGTGTTTGTCAAGTTGGGTCACTTTATCTTCCAAAGTAATAGAGTTCTGTGTTGGTGAAGCCCCTACCGTTTTCAGCGCAATTGGTACGACAAGCATCATCTTCAGCAACCGCATCTGACAGAGCGAGATGCAAAGAAACTTCGGTTTTCGGGTATGTCAAGGAGTCGTTAAACGGGTGCGGGCAAGTGTGCATAAGCACAATGGCGTCCATTTCAAAACGCAGCGTGACGCTGGTGCCTGAAGGGTAGGGGGCTGCTAAAGCCAAGTGGCCTTCGCTATCTGCGTCAACCCGGCTGAACCAATTCATGTTGGCGACCAAGTCTTTGGCGCTCATACCGTACTTACCCAGTTCGACCAAAAAGCTATCTTGTCCATTACGCAAAAAATCATTGCGTGATTCTTGAAAGGTTTCCTTTGCCCAAGGTTTAGTGTCGAGGTGGGTTTTGCTGCAGGTGCCACTTGTAGCGTCATGCCAGCCAGCACTGTCTTCAATGACAGAACAAAGGATTCGTCCCATGTCAGTATAAAGGCAGTTGCCTTGAGTAATTTTAAACGTGTGCTGGCACTTTAAGGAGTCTGGAATGTTTAGGCGTTCGGTTGTATTTTCCGCGTTGTAGATCATCATGCCTACGTTACTGCCGCCAGATAGATCCGTCAGTTTTAGCGACACGCCTCTTCTAACGATCATAGAGCAATGGCGTCCTCCATCGAGGCGTTCAGAATAGTCACTCAACATTATCTAACCCTATATCCCTAGGCTTTGTATTGCCGTTTTAAGCCGTTTTTTTGGTTTCCAACTATTCTAGTGAAGGGTTGTCGTAATGAAGGCGGGCAAAAACCTATGCGACCCCTGCCGCTGACAAAAATCGGCAAAAAATAGTGTGAAGTTACACAGACGTAAGCACCGATTAATTAGCGCCTATTCAAACGCAATCTTCGTAAAGTTCTGGTTTCTTCGAATCATGCGAGATTTATGCCAACTCGTAGGGCCGCCGGGCAGTGTTGGCGACGGTGTGCAAGGATATCTAACAACGTTTTAAAGCTTGCCAAAATGCGCGGTGTGTTCTGCCAGTGTTTGAGCTGCTGAAAAACGCTGTTCCAGCCCAAAGTCTCATTGAGCGAAGATCAAATCTTGCTCTCGCAAAATAATTTTTGCCGTGATTTTCCGTCGGCTATGCGGTTATTTACAGGGGGTATGACGTTTTTAGCAAACGATGCTTTTAAGATAATGCTTCTTTATGGAGCGAGAGAGGGAGCTGTTGCCTTTTGTCGCAACAATTTGGTGCATTACGTGTCTATCGAGTGTTGGCAGGTTGAGTGAGGGGCGGTACGATCAGGTGCGAGGTGCTTGGAGGGCGCGCGTCTAGAAGCGTTTAAATCAGCGTTTGTTCAGTTTGTTCAGGAAGGGGAAGGTGTTCACTCCTAACAGAGAATACTAGGGCGCATTGAGTGTTGTTCTTCTCTCTTCTCTCGTTCTTCTTTTTTTTCCTTTTTCCTTTTTTCTTTTTTCTCCTTTCCCTATCTCCCTTCGTTTTTCTTGTTCATCCATTTCTGCTTTTAACTCAGGCTATTCCTAAGCTTATGCCTACTCTTTTAGGTCGGCTGGCGGCCGTGCCATTGCTTCAAGCCAGGTGCGTATAATTCTTGTCACTCGGATATCTAGTTCGCTTGTCTTAATGCCCAGTCGCTTGGCGTAGGGTGCGCGAAAAATTTGATAACCCCGGAGTAGGGCGTTAATTGCCACTTGCAGTGCTTCAAGATCATGGGCGCGATCAATGTCGCCGTTAATCACCTCTTGGCGTAGTTGGCTGATCGCGGGCTCAAATAGGGGCATTGGATCCACCGTGTCATCACCGTCAATGACCAGTAATGCGCGTAGTTCACTGTCACGAGTATTGTCTCTTACCAAAAAATGCCGGAGGCGAGTTTCTATAAACGTCCGAGATTTTCCGTTGGCTGCCAATGCGCTGGTGATGCCTGCGAATTGATGGCTGATGGCCGCGCGTAATAATTCTTGTCTTGAGCCGAAGTAATGGTAGATGTTGCCGCGGTTAACTCCGGCGCCCTCGGCAACTTGGCGTAGATTGAGTCCGGCAAGCACGCCGTTATTACGGATTAGGTCAAGCGCCACATCAATGAGTTTTCGCTCGGTATCTGCGCGGTCGCGCTTTTTCCGTGTCTGCGTTTCTTGTCCATTGGACGACGTTGCCATACTAGGTCTCCGCTAAAGTGAATTGAAATACATCACAATTGGCTTGTTAACTTTTGCATCTCTTTATCTTGGGCGCGCTCAGTACTATTAACGCCACCTATAGGTTGGTAATGCAGTTTAATGCAGCCAAATCTAGGCCAATGCTCGTTACCCGCCGGCCTTGCCGCAAAGTCATGCATCAGTCATAATCTAGCACACTATTTTAGCATAGTGCTAATAAATATTATCAAGATGATGGGCGTGAGGAATTGAAAATGACACGACGAAAAATGTTAGTTGGTGTTGCGCTTGCGGGCATGTTGCTTGCTGGTTGTGAAAGGACCACACCGTTAGACCAGACTCAGATCGCTGGGGCGTTGGGCCAGGCTGTGTTTGCAACGGATCACACTGTTATTGACCGACGGGTTGCGGCCAATCCTCAGCGCAATGCCTACTTCGGCGACTTGCACGTGCACACAACTTACTCATTTGACGCTTATGCCTTTGGCACCTTGGCCACACCGTATGATGCCTATCGCTTTGCTCAGGGCGAAGCCATCAAGCATCCTTCCGGTTATGACATGCAGTTAAGCGAGCCATTAGATTTTTATGGTGTCACCGATCACGCAATGTTTATGGGCGTGGCGCCAGTGGCTGCAGATACCGATAGCGATTTGTCTAAGTATCCTTTCACCGAGGTGATACATGATCTGAATGCGCCAGATAATATGGATCGTTGGAGTTTGCCTGATCGGTTGGGTAGCTTTACCAAGCTTTTGGCTGGCTTAGTGCCAGGCATTATTGGCGGTGATATCGAAGCTGAGGAAACGTTGGCCATTACCCGCCGAGCCTGGGCAGACACAGTAAGGGCTGCGGACATGTTCAATGATCCGGGTCGCTTCACCACGTTTGTTGCCTACGAGTACACCACAGGGTCTGACGACCGAGGCAACCTGCACCGCAACGTTGTCTTTGAAAGCAGCGACCTGGTGCCAGAAGTACCTTTCTCACGTCTACATTCAAATAATCCTGAAGATCTTTGGCGCTGGATGGACACGCTGCGCGAAGCAGGTGTTGAGTCTATGGCCATCCCACATAACTCCAACGGCTCTAACGGCCAAATGTTTAAGCTCGTCGATTTTGCAGGTATGCCTATCGACAATGACTATGCCGTTCAGCGCATTCGTAATGAGCCGTTGGTGGAAATTACCCAAATTAAAGGCACTTCGGAAACCCACCCAAGTTTGTCTACAACAGATGAGTGGGCGAACTTTGAGTTGATGGAGTTTCGCGTTGCAACCACGCTACCCAGCGAACCTGAGGGCAGCTATGTGCGCAATGCTTTGCGCCGCGGTTTGGCGCTAGAGGCACAAGGGGTCACCAATCCCTACGCATTTGGTGTGATTGGTTCCAGTGATACCCATACGGGTGCTGCGCAAAATGACGAATCGCAGTTTAGCTCTAAGCTGGGTGTTTTATCTTCAGATGCGCAGCTGCGCGGGTCGGTGCCTTTTGGTCCTGCTGAAGGTTGGTTGTTCAATACCCTTGCGCCTCAAGCAATGACCGAGGTAGACGGCGAAACTTACGTGGGCGGTGCCCAGCCAACCTTCGGTGCGTCAGGACTTGCTGGTGTTTGGGCGGAGGAAAATACACGGCAAGCCATTTACGCTGCACTGCGCCGTAAAGAGACATTTGCCACATCTGGCCCGCGTATGCGTTTGCGGTTTTTTGCCGGCTACGGTTTCCCCAGTGATCTATTGGATTCCACCGACGGGGTGGCGCAAGCCTACGCAACCGGTGTGACTATGGGCGCAGATCTCACGCCACCGTCTGATGCTAACGCAAGCGCCACTGTGGCTGCGCCGCAATTTGCAATGTGGGCTCAAGCGGATGCTAACAGCGCGCCACTTCAGCGCCTGCAAATTATTAAAGGCTGGATAGACGCATCCGGCGAGACCCATGAAGAGGTCATAGACGTCGCTTGCGCTGGTGGTGTTGCAGTAGACCCCGCAACCAATCGCTGTCCAGATAATGGCGCTTCGGTGGATTTAGGCGATTGCAGTATCAGTGCCAATACCGGCGATGCGCAGTTGCGCACCGTGTGGACTGATCCAAACTTTAAGGCCAGCCAGCGTGCATTTTACTACACCCGTGTATTAGAAAACCCCACTTGCCGCTGGAGCACTTGGGACGCTATTCGAGCCGGCACAGCACTCCGCTCTGATTTGGCGGCAACGCTGCAAGAGCGAGCGTGGTCTTCGCCCATTCAATATGTGCCGTAATTTTTAGGCCAGCTTGAGATGTGTAACAACTAAAAGGCGGGAGGCAGAGGAATGATGCAAATAAGTAAATTAGCAGGGTATGCATTGGCAGGATTAGCGCTTAGCGCATGTGGCGGCGGTACTCAGCCCACCCAAACCCAGCGCGATGCACTTAGAAAACCGTTGCTTGAGACGGACTATGCAATTATTGACCGTCGCTCCTCCATTAAGAGTAATGAGAGTGGCAATAGTGTTAGCGCAGATTCTAATGAGGCGTTGGCTACAAAATCAGACGACCGTCCTCCTGCAAACCCAGATCGCAATGCCTACTTCGGCGATTTACACGTACACACTACTTATTCCTTTGACGCCTACGCGTTTGGCACGCTAGCCACCCCTTATGATGCTTATCGTTTTGCCAAAGGCGAAGCCATTAAGCATCCAGCAGGTTATGACATGCAGTTGCGCGAGCCGCTAGATTTCTATGGCGTTACGGACCACGGTATGTTCATGGGGGTCGCCCCGGTTGCGGCGGATACCACCAGCGATTTTTCTAAGTATCCTTTTGCGAGCGTCGTGCATGATTTAAATGCGCCGGACAACATGGGTCTCTTGAGCTTGTTGGATCGGTTGCGCAGCTTTGGCCTTGCTCGAGCGTTAAGCCTTGCCATCGTTAAGGGCGAGGTCGACGTTAATGAGCCGCTGGCGATTACGCGTAGCGCTTGGGCAGACTCAATCAATGCGGCAGATATGCATAATGAGCCCGGCCGCTTTACGACCTTTGTTGCCTACGAGTACACGACCACCTCTGATGACGCAGGCAGCCTGCACCGCAATGTTGTCTTCCAAGGCAGCGACCTTGTGCCAGAAGTGCCATTCTCGCGCACCCATTCCAGAGACCCAGAAGATTTATGGGACTGGATGGATACCCTGCGCGAAGCGGGTGTGGAATCCATGGCGATACCGCATAACTCCAACAAGTCTAACGGCCATATGTTTAAGTTGGTTGATTGGGCAGGTGACCCAATAGATGATGACTACGCCGTGAAGCGTATCCGCAATGAACCGTTGGTGGAGATCACACAAATAAAAGGTACCTCTGAAACTCACCCAGCGTTGTCCACCCAAGATGAGTGGGCAGACTTCGAGTTGGTGAGCACTCGCGGGGTAGGTATGGGGCGACCTCAAGCCAGTAAAGTTGAAGGCAGTTATGTGCGCGAAGCGCTGCGACAGGGCCTGGCGTTAGAAGCTCAAGGCATAACCAACCCTTACGCGTTTGGTCTAATTGGCTCTAGTGATACGCACACCGGCGCTGCGCAAAATGACGAATCTAACTTTTTGTCTAAACTAGGCGTCTTGTCAGCGGACGGTTCAATGCGGGGTTCTGTTCCATTGGGTTTTGTTGAAAGCACCGCATTAAATTTTCTGCCTGGTCAAGACGTGGCTGAAATAGGCGGAGAAGACTTTTTAGATAGCCAACAAACTGAATTTGGCGCATCTGGTCTTGCCGGGGTTTGGGCGGAAGAAAATACTCGCCAAGCCATTTACGCGGCGTTTAGACGCAAGGAAACTTTTGCTACCTCTGGCCCGCGTATACGTTTGCGCTTTTTTGCAGGGTACAACTTGCCGAATGATTTGTTGGAAACTGCGGATGGCGTGGCGCAAGCCTATGCCAACGGCGTCACAATGGGTGCGGAGTTAGCACCGAATACTGTAGACGGCGAACGCTCGCCATCATTCGCTGTATGGGCCCAAGCAGATGCAAACAGCGCGCCGCTGCAACGCCTGCAAATAGTTAAAGGCTGGATAGACACCGCTGGGGAAACCCACGAAGACGTTATTGATGTTGCCTGCGCAGGCGGATTAGAGGTAAATCCGGACACAAATCGTTGCCCGGACAATGACGCCGTGGTGAGCTTGAGCGATTGTAGTTACAGCGCCAACACGGGTGATGCCCAGTTGCGTACCGTTTGGACAGACCCAAAGTTTAACGCCAGCGAGCGTGCTTTTTATTACAGCCGGGTGTTAGAAAATCCTACCTGCCGCTGGAATACTTGGGATGCGATCCGTGCAGGCACAGTGCCGCGCGCAGATTTAGCCGCCACCTTGCAGGAGCGCGCTTGGTCGTCACCCATCCACTACGTTCCTTAGGGCATTGAGGTAACTTTAATGAGGTGCCTTTTTTTGAAAGGGCGGCAGTCCCTAGCATCAGTGTCTTTTTAAAGGACCTGTCTAAAACTACTTAGCGCGGATATTTGGCGTTTCGCCACGGCGATGGTTTTGCAAAGGTTGCAATGTACAGGTTCTCCACCTTGTCTCTCGCCCACTGAGTTTTACGTAAAAACTTCAGCGATGACTTAACAGACGGATCACTCTTAAAGCAGTTGATGTCTATTCTGTCCGCCAATCCATCCCAGTCATAATGCTCTACCAGTTTGGTTACAACCGTTTCAAGCGTTACGCCATGCAGTGGATTATTTTCTTGTTCGCCTGTCATATTCGAGTTATCAGTTGTTTATTTTGCTTGGAGCGTTTTTTGTTGAATTGATTG
>QXZU01000174.1:7403-23788 GCA_009886205.1 K189A clade bacterium
TATTCGAGTTATCAGTTGTTTATTTTGCTTGGAGCGTTTTTTGTTGAATTGATTGGTGAATCGATTTTTGAATCAATGGATAAATTGATGGGAAATAGGGGAGTACTTACAAGACCTGTAGGCGTCTATTGCTATGAAGAGCAGCCTAGTTAGCTGAGGCTATGAACTTTGCCGCCGCGTTGGGCTTTAAAGGTCTGCTGTGGGTTGAATCTGCTTGGGGGTTAACGCCACAAACATGGGCGAACTACTGGGTAGTTTGTCCATGTCTGTTTTGTCTTTAGTGACTTGCTAGTTAGATAGCAGTAACCTTATTTGCACATGGTCCTTTTTGGCCTTGGCCAACTTCGAACTCAACTGCTTGGCCGTCACTCAATGTGGCATAATCGCCGCCAGACTGGATTTCTGAATGGTGAACAAATAAATCTTTGCTGCCATCTTCTGGTGTAATAAAACCGAAACCTTTGTCGGCGTTAAACCACTTCACTGTACCTTTACTCATTTTCTATACTCTAATTTGTTGGTGAAATTGCAAAAATGCCAGCCAAACTCATCGGTGTGACTACAAATCTGCAATTTTCGATAAAGACCTAAAACACATTGATACTAGGTACTTTGGCGTAGTGTACCAAAAAATTGGCTTTGTAACGCATTCTTATGTGTTTCTTATTGCATTGTTTATCCTAGTCGATTAAGGGTTTTTGCGGTATGTCGACGGTCAATTGCTCAGAAATTTTGCGCTAAAACACCGCCTGTCATTAATTTAGCGCGCTTACCTGCGGCTTCCTTCTCGTTGGGTTGGCAAACAAAGAGGTTAGGTTTTTCTAATAGATCACCTTGAAAAGCGCTGTGGCTATTGGATTTTGCTAGCGCCTAGGTTGTTAACGGTGAATTTCAGCGAGCTTATATTGCCGTTATGCAAAATGTTGATTCGATTAATTTGTTCAGCATTTATATCCATGAATATGGACGTGGCTATTTTTTCAAGCGGTGAGGGCTGGTTTAGTGTTTCCTGATAAACAAAAACGAAGTCACCCTCGGCTTCAGCGCCAATGATTTCTGCCTCCGCCAACGTACCGTCTTTCAGTATGAGCTGCGTATTTCTGGCGGCGTACACTGCGAGCACCGCCAAGTGTTCTAGCGAATCTAGATCTGGGTTGTCGAAACCCATACTCCTGAGCAGGGCGACGCTGTCGTGTTGATGCAGTCGATGTGTGATTTCTGCGGATTTTTTGTCATCGCTTAACGTCACCTCTGTCCAACTTAGGTGCTGCCTATGCGCGCTTACCAATAGAGGTAAGCATAGTAGCGCCGCCCACAAGCAGTATTTAATCAGGGTTGAGTGTAAGTCCTTCACTGGTCAGTACTTTCGCTGAGTGGCACACTTTTGCTTGCCTCTGGATCGTTGCCGCCTTTTAGCGCCACCAACATGTCAGCCATGAGGTTTCTGTCCTCGCGCTTGCGTTTGTATAGCGCCAATCTGGATGAGGTGATGCTTGGGGGAAAGGTGTTGTTGGAAAAGTCCGCGTCGGCTGTTTGGTGTCTGTCATCAATAGAGACCTTTGCTATGGCTTTGTTTTCCAACAGCACATGGGTGATGTTCTCTGCATTACGCCGCCAGATTTCTGCGGGTAAGTTCAATTGTCTGCTACTGCCGTCTTGGTAGGTAATGTTCATAGGCAGTGGGCTGACTAAGCCGCCCTTGTTTTCTATATCTACGAAATAAATATAGGGTTCTTCTTCTATGGCTCGTGCTAACACTTGTTTTTCCCAGTCATCCAACCCTTTCAAATATGACTGATATTTATTTCTGTCTTTGTTGGACACCGTGAATTCATCGTTCGCATTATAGAAGTCTGCTATCTCGGGCAGCCGTTGCAGACGGGTTGTGTAACCGGCTGCGGCGTTGCGCTCCTGCATTATGGGCTGAGGGTAAAGTGCTTCGTTTTCTATACGGTTCAATGGGAAATCTATTTCGGGATCACCGGTCTTTATTCGATACTCACGTATGTCGTTAATGCCGATATCCACATGGTCTGTGCTGTAAAACCAGCCGCGCCAAAACCAGTCTAAATCCACGCCTGAAGCATCTTCCATGGTTCTAAAAAAATCTGCCGGCGTAGGTCGTTTGAATTTCCAGCGGTTGGCATATTGCTTAAATGCAAAATCGAACTGTTGGCGACCCATGACAGTTTCGCGCAGCACGGTTAGCGCGGCGGCGGGCTTAGAATAAGCATTAGGGCCAAACTGCAAAATTGAATCGGACTGGGTCATGATCGGCACTTGGTCCGTTGACGTCATGTACTCAGGAATATAATCCAATACATTGGTTTTGCCGCGAAAAGCTGGGAAGCGCTCTTCCCACTCTAGCTCAGCAACATATTCCAAAAAGGTATTTATGCCTTCGTCCATCCACGTCCACTGACGCTCATCTGAGTTAACCACCATGGGGAAGTAGATGTGGCCTATTTCATGAATGATGACACCAATAAGCCCGTACTTGATTTGGCGGGAATAGGTGATGGTGTCCTGGGTTTGCTTAGAGCCCTTCTCGGCGCTGTTCTCAAGCCCGGCAATTGCATTGTCTTCAGCGCCTGCTTCGTCCTCTTCCCCGCTATCGTCCTTTTTCTCAACTGAGGGTCTATAGCCATTAAAGGTGATCATTGGATATTCCATGCCACCGCGCTCCCATGTGTTAACAGACTGGGCGGTTGGGTAGGGGTAGTCGAAGGAAAAACGCGAGTAGATGTCTAACGTATGGATTACGGCTTGAGTAGAGTATTGGGACCAAGCGGGCTCGGCCTCGTTGGGATAAAAAGACATGGCTAATACGTTGTCGTGTTTGGCACCGGGTTGGCTGTGCAGCATGGCGTCCCAAATAAATTTCCGTGACGATGACCATGCAAAGTCGCGAATGCGCTGGGCATTGAAGCGCCAAGTTTTACTGCCGCTCGGTTTGTCTGTCAGGTTTTCGTTGGCCAGAGCCTCCTGGGGGGTGACAACAAATACGGGCGTTGCTGTGTTGGCCTGGGCCAAGCGTTGGCGCTGCGCTTTGGTTAATACCTCACTGGCATTTGTCAGCTCGCCAGTGGCAGATACGATATGTCCAGCTGGTACGGTGATGGCCACTTCATAGTTACCGAATTCTAAAGTGAACTCGCCCCGGCCTAAGAATGCTTTGTGCTGCCAACCGGCATAGTCGGTATACGCAACCATTCGTGGAAACCATTGGGCAAGGAAGAAAATGTAGCTGTCGTTGTCTTCGAAATGCTCGTATCCACCGCGCCCGCCAATAGCCGCCTCCTCAATTATGTTGAAAGCCCAGCCTATGTTGAACACAATTTTGCCCTTGGGCTTCAGTGCCTTTTTAAGGTCAATGCGCATCATGGTGTCTATCACCACAAAGGGTAGGGGGTTATCACTTTTGTCGGTGACAGTAAGGTCGCTGTAACCGTGTTCGTTGTCAGCAAAAGATTGTGCCTGCCGAAGCCGGTTAAAGCTGATCTTATCCTCTTTGGGGTTGGTGGTTTGTGAGCGGCGATCGAGAGATCCTTCAGCAAATCGATTTTGATCTAATTGCAGCCAAAGGTAGTTGAGCGTATCTGGCGAATTGTTGGTGTAGGTGATTTGTTCACTGCCGACTATTGATTGGTTGTCTTCATCTAGTGCCACCTGAATTTTGTAGTCTGCCTGTTGTTGCCAATAAGCAAACCCAGGCGCGCCGGATGCTGTGCGGTAGCTATTGGGCGTGGGCAGCAGTTGCTCTAACTGCGCGAACTTGCGCGCGCCGCTGCCGGGCTCTCCCGCTAAGGCGAATCCAGAATAGGGGAGTAGAAACATTGCTGTGAAGCAAACGAGTATTTTGTTGACCAGCGACATATAGAAGTCTCCGTTGCCTGCTAAGAATGGACACAGTCTAACTGCTTAAGTTGGGTTTCTCGAATAGGCCTGTGTTACTTAGACTGAGCCTAGTAAGAGGTAGCGAACGCCCGAAGTTAGGCTTACTACTGTACTTGGATATTTCGTCATTTTCAGTGGGGTTGGACTAAAGGTTCTATTGAGGTGATGAAACGATAAGAAGGTTAATGCTTGAAGCGACTCCAGCGCCAAGAGGTTTTAGCGCGGTCCGTTACAGCGAATCAGCTATAGCGAATCTTCTACAGCCAATCATCCGCATAAATTAGGTGAAGCAGGGCTGTCGGTGAGACAGAAAAAAGCCCTCGCATGGAGGGCTTTTTTACAGAGCTGCTGACTCAGGTTATAGGCCTGCAGCCAAGCTTTCTGGTACTTCAATATATTTCGCTCTGAAGTATTCGCCCAAAGTTTTGGCCTGCTTATCTATACGGTGGTTTGACGCCGCGCCGGTACCTAACACACCCTTTATATAGAAGTTCATGGCGCGCAAATTTGGCATGTCGTAGCGTTCTACGTCGTAAATACCAAAGTCAGGGGCCAGGCGCTTGAATTCTTCTACCGTTAAAAACTCGTAGAGAAAACTATAGGCTTCATCTGAGCGCGCCCAAACACCCATGTTGGCATTACCGCCTTTGTCTCCAGAACGTGTGCCAAATAAGCGCCCAAACGGAATGCGTTTGGCTGGCCCTGTGGGCGCCGGTGCAATAACCGCTGGTGTTTCTTGGTAGTAGATCTCATCCAAACCCAAGCGCTGGGTAGGCAATACTTCTGTGGTCTTGCCGTCAACGTGCACAACTTCGGTTAAACGTTGACTGTCTATTAGCGCTGGCCAGTGAATGACAGCGGCGTCGCCATTGAAGCCTGCCGCGCCTCTGCCGGTGTTGCCGGGTATGCCCGCCAAGCCCAGTTCTGTTACTTTGGCAGAAAAAATTCGGCCAAACTTACTTGGGTCTTTGCTGGTTAAGGTTACGCGCAATGCAGCGTGGGCGACTTCATTGCTATCAGGATCTTCCTGATCACTTCTGATTAGGTGTATGTCTACATCTTCAAACTGCTCACGCCCGCCTAAGTTGTGGAACACTGCGTCTAAAAAGCGCTCGGCTTTTAGCTCTATGTCTAAGCCCGTGAGCAGAGTTTCCATAGATTGCTTATACAGCCCGCGTGTATTGAAACAAACTTTATGTGTGGGTGGGGGGCTGCTGCCCCGGCAGCCACTGACATAGACGCGGTCATCGCCAGCTTGCTCGATTTTCATAGTGTCGAAATGCGCGATAACGTCAGGGTTGTAGTAGGCAGGTGTGGAAATTTCATACAGCAGTTGGGCAGTAATGGTGCCCACGCTTATGAGTCCGCCTGTGCCCGCGTGCTTGGTCACGGTGAAGTTGCCGTTGGCTTCTATTTCGGCGATTGGGTAACCCACATCTCTAAAGCTGGGCACTTCCTCAAAAAACGCATAGTTGCCGCCACAGCACTGAGCGCCGCATTCAATAATATGACCTGCGGCGAGTGCGCCAGCTAACGCATCATAGTCGTTGCGCTGCCAGTTGAATTTCCATGCGGCTGGCCCAATGACCACGGCGGCGTCTGTGACTCTTGGGCAAATGACAATGTCCGCGCCTTGGTCTAAGGCTTCTTTAATGCCCCAACCGCCCAGATAGGCGTTGGCCGTGAGCGCTTGCTGGTCAGTGTCTTTAAGCGCAACCTGAGTATCTAGGTTGGTGAAAGACTCGCCGTCTTGTTGCAGCTGCTCTAGGTCCTCAAGAATGTTGTCCCCTTCTATGTAGGCAACTTTAGAATCTACACCCAATTCTTTGAGTATTTTTTCTACTTCCTCTGCCATGCTTTTTGGGTTGAGTCCGCCGGCATTAGTAACAATTTTTATGTTCTTCTCTTTACAGCTTACTGCCACTTCTTTGAGCTGCTTTAAGAAAGTGCCCACATAGCCCATGTTTTCGCCGCGGGCTTGTTTTTGGCCATATAAAATGGACATGGTCAGTTCTGCTAGGTAGTCGCCTGTGAGTACATCAATGGGGCCGCCTTCAACCATTTCTCGCGCTGCGTCTAATCTATCCCCATAGAAGCCGCTGCAATTGCCAATACGTATTACGTCTGTCATTTCCCTTCTCCCTCTTAGATGCGCCTTGTTAGGGCATTGCTTCTATGCTGTTCCTCTATATAAATACTGTATAAATCTTATATAGAAAGTACTGCGGTACACTTTTGTTAACTATTGTTAGTCTTCTGCAACCCAAGAGGGTTTGCGTTTTTCTCTGAAAGACGCCATGCCTTCTGCGCCTTCATCTGAGCGGAACATGCGCGTACTCCACTCTGCTGTTTCCCTAAAGGCTTCAGCCGTAGTTAACGTGGGCACTCTGCGGGCTAGCTTTTTACATTCCTGAACGGCTATTGGGCCTCCAAGATTGATCATGGCAATTTCCTCTTCCACCGCGGCGTGCAATTGGTCTGCAGGTACTGCGCGATGCGCCAAGCCCATGTGCACGGCTTGGTGGCCGTCAAAGCGCTCGCCGGTTAGGAACAACTTCATGCCATGGTGGGCGCCGAGCTTGGGTAAACAAACCACAGAAATAATGGCTGGTATGACACCAATGCGTACTTCAGAAAAGCTCATTTGTACGTCTTCGCGGCTGATCACAATGTCGGATGCGCCAACTAAGCCCAGTCCGCCAGCGAAGGCTGCGCCATTAATGGCTGCGATCACGGGCTTTGGGCTTTCCAGTATTGCGGTGAGTACATCTGCGTAGGGTACTGCGCGAGATGTGCCTTCCGACAATTGTCCTGGCGGGCTTTTTAGATCTGCCCCGGCGCAGAACGCCGGTCCATTGCCGGTAATGACAATAGAGCGCACGGCATCATTTGCATTAGATGCCAGTAAATGGTCATAAAGTTCTGTGACTAAAACTGACGACAATGCGTTGCGGTTCTCTGGTCGGTTTAGCGTAATCCACGCTGCGCCATTTTTTATTTCGTAAAGTGTCGCTTGGGTACCGGCCATTTCTATTCTCCTTCTACCGCAGCTAGAGTAACTAGCAGTTGGGCGTTTTCAACTTGTTCGCCGACGTTAACGTGCACTGATTCCACCACGCCGTTGCGCGGCGCAGTAATTCGGTGTTCCATTTTCATGGCCTCTAAAATCACCAGTAAATCGCCTTTTGCGACCGTAGCCCCAGCAGCAACTTGTGTGGCTAACACTGAGCCAGGCATGGGGGCGGTGAGACCGCCGCCACTCTCGTCAGTGTTGGTGGATGGATAGCGTGGCAGTTCTGTTAGACGTAGGTCGCCATTGCTACTGTGTATCAGCCAGTCGTCGGCATGGGGTGACACATTAAAGTGTAGTCGGCGTCCGTCCAGGTCTAGATCCACATTGCCCTCGCCGCCTGCGTAGCACGTAACGTGCATAGTTTGCTCATCTACATGTACTGCAAACTGGCCGTTGCGTTGGCGCTTATAGGCCACCTCAACTTCCTCTTTCTTGCCAAACTTATAGCTGATGCGTTCCATGGGCATGGTGGAATTGCGCCACCCACTGCTCATGGTGCCCAATACTTTGGCGGAGGCGCGTCTGCGCGCTTGGCCTTCTATCGTTGTGGCGATTGCCGCTTCAACTAATTCTTGGCGTGAAACTTCGCGGGTTAATGCAGGTTTTACGCGTTCGATAAAGTCAGTAGTGGTGTCCCCAGCTAAGTACTCTGGTGTGCGCAAAGTGGTGACCAAGAAATCTCTATTGGTTTTTAGACCTTGAATCTCTGTGGTCTCAAGCACACGGGCCAGTCGGCTGGCGGCCTCTCTACGCGTAGGGGCGTGGACAATTACCTTGGCAATCATTGGATCAAATTGCGTGCTGATTTCACTGCCGGTTTCTACTCCGGAATCAAAGCGTGCATTACCGATGGTTGACGGTGTCCAAGCCAGCACGGGACCAGGCGCTGGGAGGAAGCCCTTGGCGGGGTCTTCTGCATAAAGCCGGGCTTCTATTGCATGACCGTTGATGCTGATGTCCTCTTGGGTGAAAGACAATGTCTCACCTTCTGCTACGCGAATTTGTTCACGGACTAAGTCTTTACCAATAATCTCTTCAGTAATTGGGTGCTCTACCTGTAAGCGGGCGTTCACTTCTAAGAAGTAAAAGTCGTCACCACTGAGCAAAAATTCAACTGTACCTGCAGATGAATAGCCGAGTTTTTTCGCCGCGGCAATAGCTGCGTCTCCCATGCGCGAGCGTAGGGCATCGTCTACTGCTGGGCTGGGGGCCTCTTCAATAATCTTTTGATGGCGACGCTGAATTGAGCACTCGCGCTCGTAGCAATGTACTAAGTTGCCATGGCTGTCACCGAGAATTTGAATTTCTACGTGGCGCGAGGTGGCGAGCCATTTTTCTAAGAACACGGTGTCGTCGCCAAAAGAACTGCCCGCTTCGCGCTTGGCGCCTTCCACTGCGGCAACCAGCCCTGCTTCGTTTTCAACAACACGCATGCCGCGACCTCCGCCGCCTGCTGAAGCTTTGACCAATACCGGATAACCGATTTTTGCAGCTGCTGCCACGATGTCGGTATCGGCTTCAATTTCCACACCGGGAAGGGTGGGTACGCCGGCTTCATCCATGAGCCTTTTGGCTGACAACTTGTCGCCCATCAAGCCAATGACCTCCGGGGTAGGCCCAAGCCACTTGATGCCTGCGTCTATTACCGCTTGAGCAAAGGCTTCGTTTTCGGATAAAAATCCGTAGCCGGGGTGAATGGCGTCAGCGCCACTGCGCCGACACGCGTCCAAAACTTTGCCCACATCTAAATAGGTTTCTGCGGTGGTGCGACCGTTCAAAGCCACCGCGCTGTCTGCTTCGTTGACAAAGGGAGCGTTGGCGTCAGCGTCGGCATAAATGGCAACGGTACTGATACCCATGTCATGAGCGGTGCGCATGATGCGTCGCGCTATTTCGCCACGGTTGGCGATCAATAGTCGTGTGATAGGGGTGATTACATGCGCCATGTGCCGTACTCCTTGGTGCCTTTAACTTCGTTGTTGTGACAAGCCGAAAGAGACATTGCAATGACCTCTCTAGTGTCCCGTGGGTCAATCATGCCGTCGTCTGCAACTCTAGAGGTTGCGTACAAACCTTTTGACCGCTCTTCAGCCCAGTGCTCGGCAATGGCTACGCGCTCTTCATTGGCGGCTTCGTCGAATTCTGCGCCACGTCGCTCGGCAGCACCGCGCCCAACAATGGTCATTACCCCAGCCATTTGTTTGGGTCCCATGACCGCGATTTTTGCGAAAGGCCAGATGTAGGTGAAAGAGGTGCCAAATGCGCGCCCGCTCATGCCGTAGTTACCGGCGCCGTAGGAAGAGCCCACAATGACGGTGACGTGAGGGACCGTGGAATTGGCCACTGCATTGATCATTTTGGAACCGTTTTTGGTGATGCCACCATGCTCAAAGTCGGTGCCCACCAAAAAGCCGGTGATGTTGTGTAAGAACACCAAGGGTACGTCTATTTGGTTACAAAGCTGAATAAATTGTGCCGCTTTTTCCGCGGACTCTGAAAACAGCGCGCCGTTATTACCAATTAATCCCACCGGGTAACCGTGAATAGACGACCACCCGCACACTAGCGTGGGGCCATAAAGGGGTTTGAATTCCTCAAACTTAGAACCGTCGACAATACGCATAATGACTTCGCGAATATCCAACGGGCTGCGTAGGTCTTTGGAGACCAAGCCCAGCATGTCCTCTGGGTTGTGCTTGGGTTCGGTGAAATCAGCCTTTGGTTCTGGGCCAAGCTTGCGCCAGTTAAGGTGGGAAACCACTTCCCGGCACATGCGCAGTGCGTCCATTTCGTCTTGGGCTAAATAGTCACCTACACCTGAAATCTGTGTGTGCATGTCTGCGCCGCCTAAGCTTTCAGCGTCAGCATCCTCGCCTGTGGCCATTTTCACCAAGGGCGGTGATCCTAGGGCCAGCATGGTCTGGTTTTTAACCATAATGTTGTAGTCGCTCATGCCCGGCTGGTAAGCGCCCCCAGCTGTGGCGGCCCCAAATACCACGGATATTGTGGGGATGCGCATTTTGGAGAGTTCGGTAATCTCGTAAAACAGCCGCCCAGATTCAGCAAAATGCTCTATTTCGTTTTGAATAACCGCTTCAGGGTCGCCGCCCGCTTCGCCGCGCAAATCCGCGCCGGCACTCTCAACAAACTGCACATAGGGCAGTCTGTTTTCGCGGGCTATTTCTAAGCCGCGCATTAATTTTTTTGAGTTAAACGGGTTAAATGCGCCTGCTCTAACCGACGGGTCGTGACCTAAAATGACGCACTCAACGCCTTCTATAACGCCAATACCAACAACAAAACCGGAACCTAAATCGTAGGGAGAGCGCCAAGCAGCCAGTGGGCTGATTTCCAAGAAAGAGGAATCTCGGTCCAATATGTTGGCTATGCGCTCTCTGATGGGCATCTTGCCGCGCTTGCGTATGCGAGCCACGGCTTCAGCGCCGCCGCCTTCAGCTGCTTTGTCGTACAAGTCTTGTAACTCTGTGAGCGTTTCCAGCATATCGCTCTTATTCTGCTGAAAAATGTCAGCTCTGGTGTCCAATTTGGATTCCAGTATCGGCATGATTCCCCCCGGGACTTTATAGATGTAGTTTTCATCAACGGCCTAAACCTATCAGAATAAAAAGCCAGCCAGAAGGTTTTTTTATGCTAACTTATCCTCAATCAAGGAGGACACGTGACCGCACAACTAGGATTACAGCAGGCAAAAAGTGCACGCGCCAGAGAGGGCATTTGTAGCGCCACAATCAGCTCGTTAGCGGCTGTAGGTTATGCGGAAACCTCTATCATTCGCGTTGCTCAGATGGCGGGCTTCTCCAAAGGCGCGGTGCAACATCATTTTCCGACTAAAGAGGATTTGATCGCCGCAACGGTAGACACTCTGCTGCTGAGAACCGTGCAGAGAAAAGAATCTCAACCAGTGTCAGTGGAAGCTGCCCTGATGGATGCGTGGCAGCGCTTCATTAACACAGCCGCCTACCGTGCATTGATGGAGGTGCTCAACGCCTCACGTACAGACAAAGCGTTAGCTCATCGTATTGCAGATGAGCTGGTAGATTGGGGAAAGAATTTAGATCAGCAAAGCCTGGCCAGTTATCGCGCCAGCAGCGGCAATGATCAAGAGGTAGTCATGTTGCTGAATATGACCCGCAGTTTTATGCGTGGCTTGCTGATTCAGGAGCATTATGGGGTAGACCAGCAAACCACCCAGAGCTACGTTAAAAAGTGGATAGAATTGATAGCGCCTTTGTTGGAGTTACGTGCGCCCACGTAGACTTGGTTTAATAGAGCAATTCGCGAGACAGAATTTAAAATAATGAGGCATCTAGTATGACAACCACCCAAGCAGAACTAAAAGAGTTCGAGGAGCAAGCAGACCGTTGGTTTTTGGAAAATAAGCCGGCTAACCCCGGGTTTATTTTGCCGGAAACTTTTATGGAAGTAGGCACCGACAGTCAGTTTGAGTTTTTACGCGACTGGCAAAATAAGGTTTATGAAAACGGTTACGTGGGTATGGCGTGGCCGAAGGAATATGGCGGCGGTGGCGTGGATCAAGTGTTCCAAGACATTGCCACAAAGGCTATGGCTAAGCATCGCGTGCCGTTTTTACCTAACACCATTGGTTTGAACTGGGCCGGGCCGCTGATTTTAATGATGGGTTCCGATGCCGATAAAGCCAAATACATTAAGGGTATTCTCAGCGCCGAAGACATATGGTGCCAAGGCTTCTCCGAGCCTGATCATGGTTCAGATTTGGGCAGTGCTCAGTGCAAGGCGGTTAAAGATGGGGACGAATACGTTGTTAACGGTTCAAAGATTTGGACCAGCCTTGGCAGTTATGCCAAGTACATGATTTTACTGGCAAGAACTTCTCAGCAAAGTAGCAGCAAGTATGCTGGCTTAAGTTTTTTCCTAGCGCCCATGCAGGCGGAGGGCATTGAACCTCGACCAATCAAAAAGCTCACCGGCGAATATGGTTTTTGCCAAACGTTTTTCAACGACGCGCGGATTCCTGCATCGTCCATGATGGGCAATGAAGGCGAGGGTTGGAAGGTGGCTATGGCTACCCTAACCTTTGAGCGCGGTGCAGCGGGCGGCCAAGCAGGCGGCCTAGCCATGATGGATTTAACGATTGACGATATTGTTGAGCTGGCACGTAGAGCAAAACGCAATGGTCGGCCAGCCATTGAAGACCCCCATGTCCGCAATGAGTTAGTGGACCTAATTACTGAGTCAAAAAACAATTCGTTAATGGCTGCCCGAGCTAAGGTGCCTGCGCTTGCAACTGACTGGCCTACCGCTATCAGTATGTCCGGTAAGTTGCGCTCCTCAGAACTCAAGCGGCGTATGTGTCAATTTGCCATCTCGCTACAAGGCGCTAATGGTGCTCGTTACGTGAGTAAAGACGCCGTTGACGGCGGTATGTGGCAGCGCTCCTATCTGAATGCGTTCTCAGGAACCATTGGTGGGGGTACTACGCAGATCCAACACAACATTATTGGCGAGCGTGTGCTTGGCCTGCCCAAAGGTTAAAGAGGAAAATCACATGGCGACGATAGAGTTCACTGAAGAACAAACCATGCTGCTAGAAACGGCAGTAGATTTTTGTCGAAAAAATTCGCCCTTAGATGGTGTGCGGCGACAAATTGAATTGGATGACAGTGTGGATGCGGGTATCTGGTCAGAGATGGCAGACCTGGGTTGGCTCGGCATCACTATTCCAGAGCAGTATGGTGGACTGGGGTTGAGCCTAGCTGATGTTGTACCCATTGTCGAAAGTATGGGTCGCCATCTTATGGGCTCGCCTTACGTACCTACCGTGCTTGCGGCGAATGCCTTAGTGGTTTCGGGTAGTGAGGCGCAGAAGAATCATTGGCTACCACAAATTGCCGCAGGCGCGGTCGCAAGCATGGCGCTGACGGAAGAGGACGGTAACTGGCGTTTACAGGAAATTCAAAGCCAGGGCGTAATCTCAGGAGATGCAGTGTCCTTGTCTGGCAAAAAGTGCTTTGTGCTAGATGCGCCCAAGGCCGGTGTGATTGTGGTGTCAGCAATGATTGATGGCGCGCCAAGATTAGTACTTGTACAGGCAGATCAGCTGCCAACCAATGCGCTGACTCGGGAAACAGTTATTGATGAAACGCGTCGCAGTTACACGCTAAACCTAGAAGGGATAACCGTGCCTGCTGTGCAGGTTCTAGATGGCGCTGATTTCGCCAGCATTGAACAGGCCGCGCTATTGTTACTGACTGCTGAAATGGCCGGTGGTCTAGCAGGCGTTTTGCACGTCATAGTAGATTACCTAACAACCCGTAAACAGTTTGATCAGTACATTGGTAGCTATCAGTCTTTAAAGCATCCCTCAGTACAAATTCTGTTATCTATGGAGGCCTGTCGCTCTCACCTTTACCACGCAGCAACGTTGTTGGCTGGTGAAGACGCCAACGCCATAGAGTCAGCAATTCGTATGGCGAAAGCCCAAGGCAGCGAAGCCTTTGCTTTTGCTGGCGACCGTGCGGTGCAATTTCACGGTGGTTTTGGCTTCACCTACGATTGCGATGCCCAGTTGTTTTTACGCAGAGCATTGTGGTGCCAGTATCAGTTTGGTGATGCGGCCTATCACCGCGCGCTGTTGGGGCCGCTCCTACTGGATGAAGTGAGTTAGTTGGCATGAAAAGATAAGGCCGATAATTCACAACAGAAAACAGAAAACAGAAAACAGAAAACAGAAAACAGAAACGAAGCGGCGTCAAGTTCGTCGCTGAGAATAAGATAAGTAGTAGAGGGAAAAAATGAAATTATATCACTGTAGCGATTCGCGCTCTTTAAGACCGTTGTGGGCTTTAGAGGAAATGGGTTTGGACTATGAACTCATCAATATGGAGTTCCCACCTCGTGCCACCTACCCGGGCTACCTAGATCTGAATCCAATGGGTACAGTACCGACTTTTACTGACGGTGAAATGATCATGACCGAGTCATCTGGCATCTGCCAATACTTGGCGGACAAGTATGGTCCCACGCCGCTGTCGGTCACTGTAGATGAGCCAGAGTACGGCGAGTACCTGAATTGGTTGTATCGTAGTGATGCCACCCTGACTTTCCCTCAGACATTGGTGTTGCGCTACACCCGCTTAGAGCCTGAAGAGCGTCGTATTCCTCAAGTGGTTGAAGATTACTCCATCTGGTATTGGTCGCGGCTGCGTGCAGTGGAAGCGGCGCTAGAAGGTAAAGATTTCTTAGTCGCTGACAAATTTACCATTGCCGACATAGCTGTGGGTTACGCTCTTTTCCTCGGTGTTTCACTGGGTTTAGACGCGCGTTATAAGCCTAATTGCAAACGTTATTTACAGGCGCTCATGCAGCGTCCTGGATTTAAGCGCGCTCGCGAAAAGCAGCAGGCTTAACGCTCAACCCGACGCTTGCAGATCGCTAGTGTTTATTTGAATTGGCAAAATAGGAAGCGAAAGGTATGAAAATAAATACTGGGGTGCCTGCTCACGATTTGCGGCAAGTGGGCTTAGCTGCGAAAGCAGCCCAAGACAATGGCTTTAGTGGTATTTCTACCCAAGAAAATCGTCAGGACGCGTTTCTACCTCTAGCGGTGGCGGCGACCCAAACCGACGATCTTGAGATTCGTACCAATATAGCCATCGCATTTGCGCGTAGCCCAATGGTTGCCGCCAATCAATCTTGGGATTTACAACGTGCCAGTAACGGTCGCTTTACGCTGGGGATAGGTAGCCAAGTGAAGGGCCACAATTTGCGCCGCTTCAGTGTACCGTGGAGTGCGCCAGCACCCCGTATGCGCGAGTACGTGCAATCCGTACGTGCTATTTGGGACTGCTGGGCGAATGGCACTAAACTTGATTATCAGGGCGAGCATTACCAATTTAGTTTAATGACACCTAATTTTACACCGCATCCGTTAACCTGCGATGTGCCGAAAATTCAGATCGCAGCAGTTGGCCCAGCTATGATGAAAGTAGCTGCGGAGGAGTGCGATGGTGTCATGCTGCACGCGTTTTGCACCCGCAAGTATCTAGACGAGGTGATTATGCCGCGACTAGAGAAAGGCTTAGATAACAAAGGTAAGTCTCGCCAGGACTTTGAAATCTCTGGTGGTGGGTTTGTGGTCACGGGTATAGACGACGAAGCTGTGAACAAAATGTTTGAGTGGGTGCGTATGCGCGTTGGATTTTATGGCTCAACACCTTCGTATTGGCCTGTATTTGAATCCCATGGATGGGAAGATTTGGGCCGTAAGCTCAATGACATGTCGAAGAAAGCCCAATGGGCAGAAATGACACAAGAGATTTCAGATGATGTGGTCCATGCTTTTTCTGCTGTGGGACGGTTCGATGAAATATCTAATGCTATCGATGAACGTTTTGCCGGCGCTGTTGATGTGCTTGCTTTGCCAGAGACTACGCCCAAAGATTTGGTCTTAGAGTTGCGCGGCAAAAACTAGAGTATTGATCTGATAAAGGTGGGCTAAAGACTACCGCAGTGTTGATTTAAGGAGGCTGTCTTTTGCGCAGGCTAGTCTTGATCCAGATCTCGTGAATCTGCTAGCTCTATCAAGTTTTATCCCCTCTCTTGACGTCGTCGACGTGAGCCGCATTCTGCTCTACCTTTCGGCAAATTGTTCTGTCAAATTTTTGCTTGAGTTAAATAGGTTCTCCACCGTGGTTGAGTTGCTGCACCAAGTAACCTTTTTCGGTGAGTAAGGTGACCAAGCCCTTAGGGCCGCCTAGGTGCCCTGTGCCAACCATTACTGTAGTAGTCTCAGGGTGGGCTAAATAAATTTCTACTTGTTCGAGCATGCCTAGGGGCCATTAATTTCGGTCGTTTTGCCAGCCGGAATTCTATTCAGTGTGCCAGTTGCAAGCACACTATGACGCTCGACCGATCTGAACGTCCAGCATGGCGAAAGCTGTTTGTGGGCTTTCTTTGGATGGCGCCGAGCTTTGTTGTTATCGCTTTATTCGTACTTGGCTTAGTGGCTATTTTGCCAGCGGTAGTCATGGTAATTTTATTTCACTTCGCAAGCCTGACTTGGATTATAAAGACCTATAAATTCTCCGAAGGGTGAATGCACAAAGCGCAAAGCGCAAAGCACAAAGCACAAAGCACAAAGCACAAAGCACAAAGCAAAAGACAGAAAACAGAAAACAGAAAACAGAAATTAGAGTGTTTGCTTGAAAAAAAATTCTAAGCGCAAAATGTTAGTCCTAGGAGGGGGCCGAAGAATAGGCGAGAACGTGGAGTGCGGAGCAAGTCAGGCGTTTGTTAGGGCTGCCGCCTCGGTCCAATTCATCTGAACCGAGGGCTTTTTCAGTGCCCGGCTATTATAGCGTAATTCTAAATCCTACTGACGCTGTGCGTGACTTGTTGGGTCGCGCGCCATAGG
>QXZU01000175.1 GCA_009886205.1 K189A clade bacterium
TGAGTGGTAGATAATCCCCCCCAGCCTTCTAGTTGGGCTGGCCCTAGGGGTATTCTGCCTCGTGTGGGTTTTAGGCCGACAAGTCCGCAACAACTCGCGGGTATACGAATGGAGCCGCCGCCATCGGAGGCGTGGGCCATGGGCAGAATGCCGGCGGCGACCAGTGCCGATGCACCACCACTGGAACCACCGCTGGAATAACCATGCTTCCAAGGGTTATGTGTGGGTCCAAAAAGTACTGGCTCGGTTGTGGTGGCAAGACCAAATTCGGGCGTATTGGATTTGCCACAAATGACCAAGCCTGCAGCCTTGTAACGTTGCACCAGCGTAGAGTCGTGGGTGGCCACGCAGTCGCTAAACAGTCGCGAGCCATTGCTGGTAACCACGCCTTTGTATTGCATGCCTAAATCTTTCAGCGCAAAGGGCACGCCTGTGAAAGCGCCACTGGGTAGACCGGCTTCAATGGTCTTTGCTGCCTGAGCATCCATGGATAGCACCATGGCGTTGAGGGAAGAATTCTTTTCTTTTAAGAGGCTTTGCGCGGCTGCTAGTGCCTCAGTTGGCGTGACTTCACCTTGCTTAATCAGTTGCGCTAAACCTAGCCCATCCAATGCGCTGTACTCGTCTTTGTGCATAATTTTCTCTAGGTTCTGTGCGTAAATGGGCCTCTTTTAGGAGGCCTGCTCAACTTGCTTTTAACAGGCTTTAAGCCAAATCTCTGCAGATAAAACAGTCAGTCAAAACAGATAAAGCCCTTGCTGATGGCTGTTTCACCCTGCTCGTTAAGCACTTGAAAGCTCAGATGGTTATCGCCACTGGCACTGAGTTGTAGTTGGATGGTTGAGGGCATCAGCACCATGGCTGCAAATCGACCACCAATACGTTTTACGCGCGTTGGATCGCCGCCAAGTCGCTCGTCGATAATACGCGTTACGGCTAACGCCAAGGTGGCGGTGCCGTGCAAAATTATGTCCGGTAGCCCCGCAGCTAAGGCGACTTTCCGATCTGTGTGAATTGGGTTCCAGATGCGTGCGCACTCTGTATAGGTGTGGGCCAAACTGCCTGGAATGTGAATATCAAAATTTTGCGCCTGCTCAATGGGTAATGAGACAGGCGCTTCTGGAGGCCGTTCAGCGTCGCCTTCGTTACCTGTTCTGCCGTCAATAACTGCCACCCCGCGGTAGATACTTAATTGATAAGTGGTGCATACCAATTGCTGCTGCGCATCAAAAGTATCTAAACGCATGGTATATGCGCCGCCTGGTTTGATCGCCTCAATGCCAATCATGGTGGCCTTGGTTGTCAGCGTTTCTCCAGCGCTTATGGGTCTGAAGATATGCAGGTCGTGGGCGGCGTGAACCCCTCGTCCAGACTCTTCATCGGTGAGCGTATCTGCCGCTGCCAGTTTGCGGGTATTCAAAACGGGTGGCCATTCTAGGCAAACCGGAAAAATAGGGTGGGCGATGACATTGCCTGCGGACGTATCCATGTAAACCGGGTTGAGGTCAGCCAGACTGGCGGCATAGGCCATGAGCCAACGCTCGTCTACCCAATGCTCCACCCCGTCGGTTTGGCAACCAATCATCTTCTTATCTAGAGGCATATGCCCTCCTATCGTAATTTTTGCTCCGTCAGGTGTCTAAGCGTTTCAGTCGAGCTTTAGACAATGCGAAGTTAACGCCCTGTGTGCTTAGTCCCAAGCTTACGCGAAAAATCTACGTTGTTAACTCAGATCCAGACATTTGAGTGGGCACTAAATTGGCTTGAAAGTGACACGGCAGCGCACAGGAAATCGAACAAGAAATCGCGCAAAAAATTAAACACATGGGTGACGCAAATAACTGCGGCAAACGTCTAAAACTAAAAGCTCTTTGACTAAAGGTAAGTGAGTTTATGAATCTTCAAGTACTGAATAAATTTATCCTGGTTGGCGAGGTTACGGTGATCGATCACCTAGGTGCGGCGCATATTTTTGGTAGTGGTTTACCAAAAAGCAGTATTCGTCTTATTAGCGCGAAGACGTTGTCATATGTTTTGCGTAACCCGGCATTGAATATTGGTGAGGCCTATATCAAGGGCATGTGGGATGTCGCAGAAGGCCACACCCTGCACGGGCTTATGACCCTGCTAAGGATGAATTTTGATGCGCGCTTGAAGCCGCGCAAATCGCTGCGCTGGCTGCAAATATTCCCGATTATGGTGAGTACTTGGAATTCTTTGAACGCCAGTCGACGCAATATTGCCCATCACTATGACCTAGACGAAGACTTATTTCGTGTCTGTTTAGACCAAGAAATGCATTACTCCTGCGCCTACTTTGCGCAGCCGGATATGTCGTTAGAAGATGCGCAGCAAGCGAAGTCCGCGCACATTGCGGCCAAACTCAACTTGCAGCCCGGCCAGAGAGTGTTAGATATTGGCTGTGGCTGGGGCAGCTTAGCCCTGTACTTAGCCAGCCATTACGATGTTGAAGTGACAGGTCTTACCTTGTCGGTTGAGCAGTTGCGTGTGGCCGAGCAAACGGCCAAAAAGCGCGGTTTGGAAAACAAGGTCCGCTTTGTTTTACAGGACTATCGCAAGCATCAAGAAACCTATGATCGAGTGGTCTCTGTGGGGATGTTGGAGCACGTAGGGCGCAGGAATTTACCCAAGTTTTTTGCTTGCGTGCGAGATTTTTTAGCACCCACAGGGGTGGCTTTGGTTCACACCATTGGCAATGGCTATAAGCCAGGCATGGTCAACCCCTGGATCCGTCGTCATGTATTTCCCGGAGGCTATATTCCGGGGCTGGCTGATGTTGCAAAGGCCATTGAGTCCGCAGATTTACCGGCCACAGATGTGGAAGTGCTGCGAGAGCACTATGCGCTGACCTTAGCCCACTGGTTGAAGCGGTTTACGCTCCAGCGCGATGGCTTTGTCCAAACCAAAGGCGAAGCGTTTTGTCGCATGTGGGAGTTTTACTTAATCCTGTGCCAAACAGGTTTTGAGATGGGTGGGCTGGTGGTGCATCAGTGGCAGTTGGCCAAGAATAATCAGGCATTACCCCTGACAAGAGATTACTTATACGAGCAGGCCGATTCGGAACAAGCTGATGCTAATGTCATCAGTTGTTAACCGGCCAAACCGCCCCGGTGACGCTTTGAAACTTTGCCTAATTGTGAGCTTCACAATGCGTCCGAGCGCTAGTGACTAAAATCTCCCAGCCACGCTACCAGTGGCATACAAACTAAGATCCAGATTAAGATGGGGTTGAGAAGGGAGAAAAATATGCAAGTAGTACCCATGTCTGCGCCGCTAGGCGCCACTGTTCAAGACCTTGATGTGCGTAGTGTCGATGCCAAGTTGTGGCCAACACTGAACGACCTATTTAATAAACATCATGTGCTGGTGTTTCCAAATCAGGATTTAACCCCAGCGGACCATATGGCTTTTGCCCAGCACTGGGGCGAGTTGGTGCCATTTCCTTATGGCGGTATTGAGGGTTATCCAAATATTATTGAGCTGCGCAATAACGGCAAAAAGCGCGACGTGAATCAGCATTGGCACTCGGATATGACTTACGATCCGACGCCGCCCAAACTCACCATGCTCTACGCGCTTGAAGCGCCAGCACTAGGGGGCGAAACGGCATTTTCTAATCAAATCTTAGCCTACCAAGAGTTGTCGGACGGCCTGCGCGATGTGGTCGACGACCTTGTGGCGCTGCATTCCGCAGAAGATTTGGCACGGCTTTATGGGGCTGATCCTGCCGAGGCTTCTCGGGCCGAGCACCCGGTTGTGCGTACACACGACGAGAATGGCCAGCGCGGTCTGTATGTTTGCCGTGCCTTCACCCAGAAGTTTCGTAACTGGTCTAGGGAGGAGAGTAGGGCATTGCTGGAGTACTTGTATCAACACAGTATTCGGGCTGAGTTTCAGGCGCGCCATCAGTGGCGTCCTGGTGATTTGGTGATGTGGGACAACCGTTGCCTACTGCATTATGCGGTGCACGACCATGCGGATGAACCACGGATTATTCATCGTTTGCAAATACAGGGAAACACACCTACATGAGCCTAGTCGTTAGTAGTTGGCACGATGTGGTGGGTCTTGCAGAAAAATTGTCCATTCCAATGCCGGCAAATAGGTGTGCCACTGAGGTTGAGTATCTTGCCTTGTGGAAAAAATGTTTGAGTGCAGACAAGCCAGCAGCAAGCCCCACAGATTTATTAGCGATGGCGGTGACAGGTGGTTTACTGGCTGACCGCATGGCTTGGGTATTTGTGGGCGGATATCAAAGCGCCATTCGGCACACTTTCATGCACGAGGCTTTTTCTGGTTGGGGCGCGTTTGCGGTATCTGAAGATCGCAAGGGGCAGCCGCCATTGCCCGGTGTCACAGTGCATAACTCTGCCCAAGGTGATGTCGTATCAGGCTATAAAACTTGGGTAGCGTGTAGCGACAGTGTTGAACATGTAGTGATTAAGGCAGGGTCTGGCGCGGACGCCCGCTATTTTAATATTCATCGCACTGCACCCGGATTAACTGTGTCCAGCAAACAGGCTGTTGCAAAACTAGGCAGCTTTTTGGCAGAGATGAGTCAAGGCATTGCGCATTTGCAGAACGTTGCAGTGGCTCAAGCGTTAGATAATTCGGAAGTTGTGCGCTTTGGTATTCGTGAAACCCTTTATATTTATTGTGCTTTTTGTGCCCATGCGGGCCAGTTTTATTCAAACCAAGTAGACGTGGAAGTTTGCGCCGAGCTTATTCGGCGACTGGGTGCCTTATTGGAAAATTTACCCACAGATCAGATCGGTTTGGATGAGCTGAAAGCTGTGGATACGGCTGTACAAAAATTGCTTGGGCAGATTAGCCCGGACGCTGCTGGCGCGAACTGGGCAAAGGACAGTGGATTGATCGCCATGTATTCGCCCGGCATTCAAAAGCGGGAAATGACCTAACGATTGAGCGTTAGAGTCAGCTTTATTTAGTAGTTGTAAGTATCAGTCGTATGTTGTTTTCGCAAGTATTAGCTGTAAGAACTGCTTGCGTTGCAAGAAGAGCAACTCCGGCGGGTTTGCCAGAGTTGCCACTTTCGACAACTGTGTAAAAATTCTTTTTAGGAATTCTTTTTAGGAATTCTTTTTAGGAATTCTTTTTAGGAATTCTTTTTAGCAATTCTTTTTAGCAAATTTGGTTAGCAAATCTTTTTTGGTAAATCTAACTAGAAAGCCTTTTTAGGAAACCCTCCTAGGAAACCACTGACCCACCATCACAGGTAATGACATCTCCAACGGTAAAGCCACAGGCCCTTGAACTTAAGAATATAGCTAAGCC
>QXZU01000176.1 GCA_009886205.1 K189A clade bacterium
AAACAGCCATGGATTGAGTTGGCTGAAGAGACTCAAAAGTTTCAAGAAGGCCCAGCCTAGCAATTTGCTAGCATCGTCTATTCGGCTAGCGGCTGAACAGCTAATGGGAACAAAGGCATCTCCACGGCTCAAGACCTATCTAGAGAATGTGTGAAGAAGAATTATAAGGATTGTTAGCTGCCAGAAGAAATACATTACAGGTTTGCTTTTGTTGCTGATGAGTACTGTTGGTTGGGGTGAGAGTAAGGGCGACTAGAGCCTACTGAACGCTACTAGCCGGCTCGTTTGCTGTGCCTGCTACTTAGTGGACAAGTATTGCTTGGCAAAGGCTATGGCGTCTTCTGGTCGTGCCGCAATGATCTTAGCCTCCTCAATAGCAGCCTTGAGGAGAACATTATCCTGCGTGACTCGCATGATCATCCACAACGCCGCCGCACGAGTGGCGCTATTGCAGTGTACATAGACAGGCTGCATATCCGGACGACTCATCACGTCGACAAAGGCTGGAATCACGTCATGCTCCAAGTTCCTTGGGTTGAAGGGCAGGTGAATGTATTCCAGTCCGTGGCGGGCGGCGTCTCGCGCGATACTTTCGGGACTGCCCTCGAGTTCGTTTGCAAGTCGAAGGTTAACAACGGTTTTAAATCCTTGCGCCTTGAGAAAATGAAAAGCACTGTTTGGTGTATCGCCACCAAGGCCGACGAGCGACCCAGCTTTGCTGTTGATTTCGGTCAGCTCAGTGTACTGAACGATGCCTCCATACCACGGCCCTTTATTTGCCTGTGCCCCTGAGGTGTCGAGGGGTAGCGCACCGTGGCAGACGGCACAAATCAGAGCGGCAGATAGCCATATACTGGAAAGAATTGATTTTACGGTCATCGCCTTGCTCCTTGAGTGCGCCGTATCGATGGCAAATGGCGCGCATTGCCGGTTTAACTCTACGGATTCTCAAGCAAAAAAACCACCCCGCTGGGTTGTTTTTATGCCGTACAATATTTAGGGTTCTTGCGAACCGTTTTTGGAAACATCATGGCTAAGCAATCGGCGACAGAATCCGATAACAGTTTTCTTTCTCGCGCGCGTTACCCCAAGGGGCGGGAGGCGCTAAAGTCTATTTTGGATGCCACCTATGAGGTCGTAACGAAACAGGGCTTGTCTGCTGCCTCCCAAGAGGCGATTGCGCAACAAGCAAACGTCACCAAAAGCGCGGTGAGACATTATTTTTCGACCAAGGAAGAGCTGCTGCTGGCTTTTTTTACCGTTGGCGTTGAGCGGCTTGAGGCGATTGTTGAGGCCCAGCTGCACGCCTCATCTAAGTCGCCCAGAGAAACGCTGCTTGGCATCGTTTCTACGCACTACGACTGGATGAACGCCACCGACGATGTCTATTACTTTGAAGCGGCAGCTTATTGGGGGCGTCACCCAGAATTTGGCGAGATGCGTGAACGCTGGTATCAAAGGCTGATTCACCACTATAGGCAAAGTTTGCGGGAAGTGCATCCAGACTGGTCGAGTCAGCGATGTGATGCCGCAAGCTTTCAAATTCTGACCTTGGTGCTCGGTGGGTGGGCAACCATGGGGGCTTGCCGTGCTACCCACAAGAATAAAAACGCGAAAGAGCTAAAGGATTCTTTACTTGACGGTATCAAATTACTCATTGGTTGAGGACGATTTATTATGCAGAAGTTCACTGTAGAAAAACTGAGCGGTGCCATTGGGGGTGTCGTGCACGATCTTGATCTCGCCCTGTTAGATGATGACGATTTCAATCGACTGTGCGATGCGTTTTGGCAGTATCAGGTGTTGGTGTTCAAAAGACAGGCGCTGCCAATTGACCAGCATATCGAGTTTGGCAAGCGCTTCGGAAGGCTGCATACGCACCCATCCTCTGCAGGCGTTGACGGTCACCCAGAGGTTCTATTGCTGCGCAATCGGGGCAAATCAAAAACAATTACCGAGGTATGGCACAGTGACGTGAGCTGTGAGGAACAACCTCCCAGCATTTCTATTTTACAGTGCATAGAGTCGCCGCCTTATGGAGGCGATACATTGTTCGCAAGTCAATATGGCGCATTTGGGGAACTGTCAGATGGCCTTAAAGCAATGATTGAGCCCCTGCGAGCTGTCCACGCAAACTTCGGTATGGAAGCAACGCATCCTGTGCTAAGAACTCATCCGGAGACCGGTCGAAAAGCGCTCTACGTGAACAAAGGTTTTACCAAATACTTCGAGGGCATGTCGGTAGAGGAGAGTCGCCCGCTGCTGAACTATCTCGTAGAGCAAGGTTCGAAACCGGATCTTACCATGCGTCACAGTTGGGAGGCAGGGGACATCGTTATGTGGGACAACCGATGTGTTATGCACTATGCCGTTCACGACTACGGTGACATGCCTCGGGAGATGCACCGAGTCACCATTGCTGGTGAGCGGCCAATCTGAAAGGCACAATTAACTGCGGCGATAGCGCCTCAAAGCCCCTTTTGAATAATCATTAGGGGCTTTCTTTTCTCAAAACCACCTCCAATGTATCCAGCGTCTACCTACAGCTACTGATGTGAAGCTAGAGGCTCCCCGGGTACCTAAAAACAACCCCGCCCTGCTCTACTGGCTAGGGTGATTTATATGGTACATATTGTGGTACATATATAAGATCGCATCGTAAAATAGTATATAACTATCTGTTTTGTATGGTATTTATTTATATATATTGGGGATACCTCTTCCGCCATTTATGACCAAAAACTTCATTAAAATCATACCGCTAGCGAT
>QXZU01000177.1 GCA_009886205.1 K189A clade bacterium
AGCGTGATGCAAGGACGAATAAATTTCGCGAAACAGGGGTAAGCGACTGAAGGGGCACGCTGAATAGGCACGCTGCGTGCGCTGCCTATTCAGAGGTTAGATTGGGTTATACCCTTTCTATAATGGTACCCGTACCCAGTCCGCCACCACAGCACATGGCGATAAGACCATACTTGCCGTCGGTACGTTCAAGTTCATGCAGCGCAGTGGTAATCAACCTTGCGCCGGTAGAACCTGTGGGGTGGCCTAACGCAATGGCTCCGCCGTTAGGGTTGACCTTGTCAGGGTTTGCACCCACCGCTTTTTGCCAAGCGAGCACGACAGATGCAAATGCTTCGTTCACCTCAAATGTGTCGATGTCATCAATGTCTAACCCTGTTTGTTCAAGCACTTTCTGGGTCGCAGGAATGGGGCCTTTCAACATGGTGACTGGGTCGCAGCCTACGAGTGTTGTGGCGCGAATCTTTGCTCTTGGCGTGAGGCCGTATTTTTCTACTGCCGCTGCGCTGGCGAGAATAACCACCGCCGCGCCATCGGAAACCTGTGAGCTAGATCCCGCTGTATGAATTTCTTGACCAGGTACCGCCTGTAACCCCGCCAGCGCTTCCATACTTGTGCCACGCAAACCTTCGTCGCGGCTGATGGTTTGGCTGTCTCCAGTAGGCTTGCCTTCACCGTCTAATACCGGGGATTCAATAGGGATTATTTCGCGGTCAAATCTACCTTCTTCCCATGCCTTAATGGCTTTGTCTTGGCTGTTTAAACCGAAAGCGTCAGTGTCTTGACGGGTGATTTGATATTCCTCAGCGATCATTGCTGCGCCCTGGAATTGACTGGTGGGCTGGTAGTGCTGGGCATAGCTTTCGCCCATTGGAATGCCACCGGCCATATTTGAGCCAAGGGGAATAACGGACATCATTTCAACACCGCAGGCCATTACTAAGTCTTCCATACCAGAGCCAATCATGGCCGCGCCTAGAGACGTCGCCTGCTGGCTAGAACCACACTGAGAGTCGATGGTGGTTGCCGCCACTTCCTCGGGGAAGCCCTGGGACAACCAAGCAACGCGAGTGATGTTGAATGACTGTTGATTAATCTGAGAAACGCAGCCACCGACCACTTGGCCCACATTGGCAGCGTCTACACCCGCGCGCTCTAATGCACCGCGTTGTACTTTGCCCAGCAAATCCGCTGGCATGAGGCCTGCTAGGCCTTTACCGCGCTTACCAATTGGGCTGCGCGCTGCGCCCACAATAAATACGTCTTGCATAACTGCTTTCTCTCCGTCTAATTCAAATGTCTGTGGCCTAATACTATCCCAACTTTGCAGGAAATTTGGCCTATCTTTTTGCGCTCTTTTTGATTTTTAGTGCTACCGGAGGGTGGCGTTACATTGCCGATCTTTTGTTGCAAAAAGCCTCGCGCCCGGGCGCCTTTTGGGGCACACGGTTTGCATCCATGCTGCGGAGTGTTAGTTTGAATAAATATTGCTCGGAGAATTAGCGCATGTCCTTTTACGAAAACAAGATTCTGCCTCGCGTGATTAACTGCGCTTGTGGTATGAAGGCAGTTGATCTTCAGCGCGCCAAGGTGGTGCCGTTGGCGCAAGGCCAAGTGCTGGAGCTAGGCATCGGTACAGGACTCAATGTCAAACATTATGATGCTAAACGGGTGTCGAAGGTCATCGGTGTAGACCCTAGCGAAGAGAGTTGGCAGTTGGCGCAGCCTGCGGTTCAGCAGTCGGATGTGCCGGTTGAGTACCTTCAGAGCAGTGCGGAGGAGATTCCGCTGGCTACAGATTCAGTAGATACAGCGGTGATCACTTATACGCTGTGTACTATTCCAGATCCCAGCCGGGCCTTAGCCGAAGTGGTGCGCGTGTTGCGTCCGGGCGGTCGCGTGTTGGTTGCTGAGCATGCACTTGCGCCAGATGCATCCGTTGCTAAATGGCAAAATCGGGTCAACGGCTTTTGGGGCAAAATGGCGGGGGGCTGTCATATTAATCGTGATATCCGCAGGCTCATTGAAGCGACGCCACTACAGATACAAGATTGGCAGGCCATGTATTTACCTCAGACTCCTAAAATAGCGGGCTATAATGTTTGGGGCACGGCTTCTCTGAGTTAAGATTGATTGTTGTTGGTTCCTTTTTATAGGTGGTAGAGGTGGTAGAGGCGTGCGAGAAAAATTTTTTTCGGTAAAGGGTATAAATAGTGAATTCTGAAAAAGAAATTTTGCACTTGATGAACGAATATTGTTTCGCTATCGACTCCGGCGACTTAGCTACATTTGGACGTCTATTTGCACATGCGCAATGGATTGCGGAAGGTAAGAAGCCCGGCAAAGAGTCCGCAAATAATTTGATTATTTATGCGGACGGTACGCCCAGAACCAAACACATGATGAGTAACGTTGATCTGGAAATTGATGAAAACAATGGGCGAGCAGTTGGACATTGTTATGTAACCGTTTGGCAGCAGACAGATAGCTTTCCGCTACAAGCTATTTTTGCCGGGGACTATTTTGACGAATTTGAGCGGGTAGAAGGTAAGTGGCGTTTTTCTAAACGCGAACTGCGTCACTCACTCATTGGCGATATGAGTGCGCATCTGAAAGTGCCGTCGTTAACTATTCCGACGGCATAGTACTATCTCATCGGCATTGTATGCTTGAGCTTACTATCAAAAATATTTCTGACGGTTGATAACCTATTCTATCTCTTGCGTTGTCAGTGCCATAACCGCCTGCCAATTTGCGTCCATTTCCGGCAGCCACTTTTTCAGCAGTGGGGTGGTGGCCTGCTCAGCGGACAAGCCTTTTCTTAGCGTAAGATATTTATAGGTAAATACCGACGCCCGGTAATTTGCTGCGCAGTGTACCAGCACGTTCCGGCCGTTTTGCTCAAGCGCATCCATGGTGTCGAAAAACTGTTTTACGTGTACAGCGCTGGGCGCATCCCATGGCACAGGGATGTGGGTGTAGGCCATACCTAGGCCGTTAACGATTTCACCTTCGTTAGCCAATGCGTTAGCAGAGTCAGGCATAGCCAGATTGATGACAGCGGAATAATTGGCATCTCTAACTTGGGTGAACTGATCTGGGGCTGGCTGTCCGGCGGTACCAATATTTGCGGTCATGGCATAGAAATTCAAAACACCTGCCAAAGGTGCTTGAGCGGAGGCCTTGTCTGATTCCTGGCTCAAACTCTTGCTTATAAAGAGGGGGGTTAACAGCAGTAGTGTCAGTGACAGCGCTATATTTTTCATCGATCTAATTGTCCTTGTAGCAGTAGGGTTGCCGGGCTGACATTTTTTGCATGTTACGGTTTGTGGCCCGCCAGCTTATCTATTTTTGCAGCGTACGCTTCGCCGGCGGCGGCTACCACATGCTTTCTCAGTTCTGCATAAGTATAAGGCTGAAAAAAGACCTTCCGCACGTGAGTGAGGTTAACGAAGATGCCCCATACATTGAGCACCGCGCAGATGATCAATATTTCTGTACGCACCAAGTGGCTGAAAAATATAAACATAACCAGTTGCAGCCAAAATTCCGGCTTCAGCAAAATTATCATGAAGCCTAGTTTGCCTGGCATCATAGTGGACCAAATCACAGGCATGAGTACGGCGAAGCTGATGAAAATCAGTTCCAATTCAAACCTCGTGACGTGACCTTCTAGTGCACCGTTTAGCGCGACAAAGCCCAAGATGATGCAAATGGCTGCGTGCATTTTACGTGCAACAACATCTTGGATTCTAATCCACGCGTTAATGCCACCCTCTTGCTCTGCCCATTTGGGCACCTTGGCGATGAAATCATCGAATATTTCGTAAATACCAATACCGAGATAAATGACGGCCTCTATCCATAACACCCACATAAGTAGCGGCGTGACTTGATAAAACTCTGTTGAACTGAGCATTATTAATTCCTAGCTGTGCACTTGCACCTCAAGCGCGTTAGGTTGCGCGCTGTTGTTAACTCTATTGTTTAGATAAAAGTTCCGACAACAGCTTCGTTATAAGAAACTTTCTCCGGCATGCAGAGAATGAAATCTTAGCAGTCATGAGTGGCGTTGAGAAAGAGCAGTAGGGGTGATAGTAGTCGGCCTTAGAAATAGGCCTGAGAAATAGGCCTGAGAAATAGGCCTGAGAAATAGACTCAAGAAATAGATCGGACAAATCGAGTAGAGAAAGCACCTCGACCTAAATGACTTAAGTCGAGGCTAAGACCACAAGGACCCTGTACTTACTTAAGGATGAAAACCTTGTGCGTGAGGGTGTCGCCTCTAGCGTCAAAGGTGATTACATCAAAGTTTTGGCTGCCATCATTCATATTCACAGTGTTGTACATTGTGACTGTGGAGCCTTCTCTGCGCCATGCGCCAGTAAACCGACCCGTCATGACCGTTTCGGCATCTACTACACCACGACCAACACCTTCTACAGCGCCAGATACACCGTCCGCTGAGTAGGTCATGTTGTAAGTGACATAAACTTTACCGTACTCACCCATTTTGCCCGAGGCTGTGATGGTTGTTTTGTCACTGCCCATGTCAACCGATGTGACATTAAGGATCGATGTGGCTTGGCGAGGCTTGAGGTGTAAACCACCTTCGCCTTCTTCGTGGTGACCGGCAACGGCGCCTTGAGCAAGCGCAAAAATGAAAAGACCAGCAATTATTGCTTTCATGAGGAAACTCCTAATTATTATTATTTGGCTCACGCAAAAGGCGGTGCCTAAGTTGCTTGAGTGAGAGCAGGCTATCACGTTTAAGGGGCGATATAATTTGGTTGGCGCTGCTCATTTGCTCAAGGTTGTGTTGGTCAATTATTCACATTTTGCTGGTTGATGAGGTTGCGCGCCGAATTGCGCGCCGGTTTGATGTATTATTGGCAACGAAATTATTTAGGGTAAATGGGTTGTTCGAGGCCTAGTGCCGCTCCTCCACGGACCAGATTGGTATTGCGAAGTATGAGAGAAAAGATCCAAAGTTTTGTAGAAAACGACAAGTTTCAAAACACGATCATTGGCCTAATTATTGTCAACGCCATTATTCTGGGGTTGGAGACCTCGGACCGTCTGATGGCGAATTACGGTTGGTTTTTAGAGTCTGTAGACACGCTTATTTTGCAGATTTTTGTCGTTGAAATTGTGCTTAGACTGTATGTCTATCGGCTGAAGTTTTTCGCTAATCCTTGGAGCTTGTTCGACCTTTTTATCGTTGGTATTGCACTTATTCCTGCCAGTGAAACCTTCGCAGCCCTGCGTGCGCTGCGCGTGCTTCGAGTGCTGAGGCTGATTTCCGCTGCCCCTGCAATGCGCAAGGTCATAGAAGGGCTGCTCACAGCCATTCCCGGTATCGCCTCTGTCGCTACCATTATGACCCTGCTCTTTTATGTATTCGCAGTTATCGGCACCCACTTATATAGCGATACTTTCCCAGAATGGTTCGGGAATTTGGGCAGCACCATGTATACGTTGTTCCAAATTATGACTCTTGAGAGCTGGTCTATGGGTATTGTGCGCCCGGTCATGGCGGTGCACCCCAGCGCCTGGGCATTCTTTGTGGTTTATATATTGGTCACCACCTTCACTATGTTGAACCTCTTTATCGCCGTGATTGTTAACGCCATGAGCAGTGACGCGGATGAGACTGCAGAAGAGCATGCGGAGGAAAGTAGGCTAGAGATGAAGGATGCGTTGACTAAGGATATGCGCGAAATGGAAGCGCGTTTGTTGGCGGAGATCAGGAAGATAAAAGGGTAGGGTTGTCTGGCTGCAAATTGGCAGCGAAGTTTGTGTTTTGTTTTGGCGAATTGGGTGTAGGTAGGCAATTTACGCTGGTCATAGACTTTGGTTAATATGTTGTCAGCAAGAATCTTTAGGGAGTTTGAATGACATATTTCGACTACAGCAATGCGGCTTATCCTATCCGCGGTGATATTGCCGATGCCTATCGTGCTTACTGGCGCAAGCTGGCGGCACCCGGTAGTTGGTGGAATGGGGCCCAGCGGATTGCCATTGCCCAAGAGAGTCGTAATGCCCTGGCCTGTACGTTTTGCGCTCAGCGCAAAGTATCGCTTTCTCCCTACGGTCTCAAAGGCGAGCATGATCACAGTAATGGACTGCCGGAAGTTGCTGTCGACACTGTGCATAGAATCATTACTGATCAGTCTCGAATTACGCAGTCTTATGTAAATGACAACGCGGCCCTTGGCATGAGTGTTGAAGCTTATGTGGAGCTGGTGGGTGTTGTTGTGGCGGTATTCAGTATTGATGAATTTCATCGCAGCTTGGGTATGCCTGTGGAATTGCTACCCCAGCCTGAGCCCGGTGAGCCCAGTGGTTATCGCCCTGCAGTGCTGAGTGATGACACGGGATTTGTACCAATGATTCCAGCTGACGGTGCGGTGGGTAATGAAAGTGATTTATGGTCGCCTGATTTTTGCGCCAACGTACTGCGCGCTTTGACCCTTGTGCCAGATGCCATGCGCGAGTGGCGTGATTTGGCGGATGTGCAGTATTTGTCCTTTACCGGTATGCAGAATTTCTTCCAAGATGAGGCAAGGTCTATTAACCGCATGCAGATGGAGTTGGTGGCGGGCCGGGTATCCTCTGTTAACGAGTGCTTTTACTGAACGACTGCTCATGCATCGATGCTCCGTGCGAGCGCAAAAATCAACGAAACCGATATCGACATTCAAGGTGTTGGGGGCGACGTAAGTAGTGCAAGCCAAGGCATTGAGTTCGGCTCGCAGCTCATGCGCTTTGCTGAAAGCGTCGCTAACAGAGACAGCCAAGCATTAGGCGCAAGTCGGCAAGCACTGTTAGATGTGGCAGGACCTTTGGTGCTGGTAGACGCTGCTGGGGTAGCCGCAAATTTTCAGCGCATGGTGCGCATCGCAGATTCAATGGGTATTCCATACGACAACCCTGATTCAAGCTTAGGCCAACAAGTACGCGATGAACTCAACTTGACCGCCTTTGCCAGTGCTAGGCACACCTTGAAGCCGTAAATTTGCTTTGGTCAAATAAGCTTGCTGCCAAGGCAAGTGGCGGTGGTTGAGGTGAATCCAAGGTGAATCCGAGGTTAATCCGAGGTTAATCCAAGAAGCTTGTAGCGGCAGAGTAGTGTGCCTCTGGAGAGGCATGAACGACTGCTTAGAAGTAGGGCTGGCTAGTCGTTTTTCCGAAATATAGTGGGTGCATCGTAGAGGGACCAATCAAGCTCGGCTTCGGTTTCTTCTGTCAGCTGTTTGCTCCTTTCACTTAGAGTCATCTTGAATACGTCAAAGTGGGCCTCATCCACAGTTTTTTGCAGGTCTGCTTTATTGACTAGCTGGCTGATTAAGCCTGCCTCCATAAAACCGTCCAGTTGGTTTTTCGCTGTCTGTGTTGCAGTCAGCGCTATGTTGGCCTCCCGCTCTTGTTGCTGTGCCTCATAAAAGGCTTTCAGTTTAGTCGCTAACTTGGCGAGATACCTGCGCCGACGTTGGTCTACCATAGGTGCTATTCCTCCATTTGGCTAACTTATTATCGCAGCGGCGCTGTATCTGTGATGCCTAGTCGGAGCTGCCCAAGGCTTTCATATGCCACATCACTGACCATGAGGTGAGACTGCGCAGTGTATAGGTCGCGGAGTATTCTTTGCATTGGATCGTTCATCATTACTGCGCTGCCGCCAGCGTAGCGGAACAGTTGGTTAGTAACTGCTATGGCTTCATCGGTGCAAAGTACTGATGCAGCTCTGGCTTCGGCTTGAAGCGCGATGGGTGCATCGCCATCGCTGGCGGAATCATGCAGTCGTTCTAGCACATCGATCATGAGTAATTTGACCGCTTTTAGACGCAATTCGCTTTCGCCCACCGCTCTTTGAAAAATTTCTCGGTCTGCAATGCTAATGCCGCGTCCATAACCCCTGCGTTTTTCAGTGGCGCAAGTGATCAGAGTATTCAGCGCCAATTTGGCCAAAGCGTAGGCAAAAATTGCATGCTCGTTGCTGGCAAAGCCGTAGCCAGTACGATAAATGGCGCCGCCGCGATACCTGTGTCCGTCGGTTGAGACAAAGTGTTGTGGCACAAATACATCGTTCAATACGTAGTCGGCGCTGCCACTGCCATTGAGGCCTAAAGAGTGCCAATTGTCTTGAACGTCAACTTGCTGTCTAGGTACCACAGCGCTGATGACGGCGCTTTTATCTGCAAGGAACACCGGCACTATTACATAATCGGCGTGATCGACACCGCTGCCCCATGCCCACTGCCCTGATATTTGGTACCCGCCGTCCACCGGCATGGCGCTACCTGAAGGTTTGAGACTGCCAGCAATAATTGGGAATTGGTCATCTTTTAGGAGTTGAGTCAGGGCCTCGTCCGACAGTATAGTTAAGGTTCGCCCTGTAACGGTGGCGGCGACGAACAGTGTCCAAGCGGCGGCGGAGTCCAGCATCGTCATTGCCTCGATAACTTCCATTTGATCCACCGGATGAATCTCTGCGCCACCCACTTCGCGGGGGCTTTTCATTTTTACCAGCCCGCTGTCTCTTAGCGCCGTGACCACTTGGGGCGCGAGGGTCCTAGCTTTCTCGGATGCGTTTTTATATTTCTCTATGGTAGGCGCAATTTGTTGCACTGCGGCCATGCAGGCGCTAAGGGTCTCTTTGCGCGTGGTTTGGTAAGGCTGGCTGGGCATTTTTTTGATTTTTATATTGTTGAAAAGAACGATATTGCATCAGAACAACCTCACTATCTAGCGAGGTGTAAGTAAAACTGCTTTTACGGTCAATCTGATGGTTCTTTGTTTTGGCAGGGTGACAGATGATATTGGATAGCCGCGCTTTTGCTGGCTAAGGTGCAGCCAATACTCTTTTGGACTATGTGTTACGCTCAAATCGGTTTGATGTGCTGGCCTACGGTTTTAGCCAGCAAAGTTCTGTTCATAACGATGTCTAATAGAGGAGGAGTTGCACAAGTATCCCTGGGTCCTGATTCGTTAATGTTTACTAGGAGTGAACAACATGAGTAAAGAGCACAAAAACAAGCGAGATACTAAGAAAGCCGCCGCCAAGTCGCCCAAAGAGAAGAAAGCGGAAAAGCTAGAACGTAAAAAGCAAAAGGGTGTTTTCGACGAATAAGTCCTGTCGAATGTCTTAAAATGCAGGAGGCCGCTGGAAGCCGGGTCTCGGCAAGATACCTAAAGCGCTTTCAGGTGATAGGTCTTCTGTATTTATTGAGGGGCTGCTTGGTTGAACTCAAGCGGCGTTCTGCAGCGCAATCAAACCACGCAAATATAGCCACATCGCATCACACATACCTGCCTACCTCAGATTAACTTTTTGTCAGTGTAGCGCCAATTTAATCCCAATGTAGCGCCTACCTAAGTTTGTATAGGCGAGCTTTCAATTTACCTTAGAGACAAGCAAAGCCGCAGAGTGTTTATCAAAACGATGAAACGATGAAACGATGAAACGATGAAACGATGCGATGGAACAAGCGCATACAGTCATCAGGCGGGAAAAAGAGATTGGAATGGGTCCACAACCCGTATAAAGATAGGTATAAAGGTCCGTATAACTATAAGAAAAATAGGGAAGATGAAGATGGGGACTAGCAATTTTTTAGTACAGGTTCAGCGGCGAATTAAATCTCATACCTACCTGCTAGGACGTCTGCGCCTAGCTCTGGCCTTTTTCATAGGGCTATATAGTCCCTTAACGCTCTCGGCTGACTCTGCTGATCGCTTTACAGCGAACTGCGTTGCTGGGCTTGAGCGTACCGGTGGCAGGGGGGCTAATGCAGCGCCGGCTTATTGCGGGTGCATGGCCAAAGCTGCCAGTGAATTCAATGGAGACTCGGCTGGCATGCTGGCAGTTATGGAGGCCCCCATTGAACGTAAGGTCGCCATTTTCCAGTCGCAAAATGACACTAATAAAAAGATCATAAGCGCCTGCGTGACTCGGATAGAAGAGGTGTACGGTGTGGCCTCAAATGCGCTAGCAAATATAACCTCAAAGAATGCCAATCAACCCCAGGGTATTTGGGCAGATCCAGATGTCATGCAAGCTATTCAGGCTATTAATTTGAGTGCTTCTCAGGCGAAGGTGTTTAAAGCATCTGCGACAAAGTTCAGTAACGACTTGCGTATAGCTGCGGAAAAAATTCTTCGAGAATCACTGGATGTCAATCGCAAACTTAAAAAGAAGCGACGTGTTCTTGTAAAACGCATGGATGCTCAGGTTATGGCGGTATTGAAGGATGATCAAAAAGCACAATACCAAGCGTTTAGCGTCATTCTGGTGGATAAAATTAAAAACCTAGGGCGAGATAACCAAGTGGACCAATCTAAATGCATGGGGATGGGGATGGGCAATTGTGGGTAGTTGACATACCTCTTCACGCAACGGGTGTAACAGCCCGCTTAGCGCCCTAGTTAAACTAAGTTTCGGCAGAGTATAAGCAAGGTTGCTCCGTGCTCAACGGCATCCTCGACCGGCATTGAAGCATTGAAGCATTGAAGCATTGAAGCATTTGAGCATTTGAGCATTGATGCGGGCGGTGGTGTCTGTTCGTAATCCCGCACTGAAGTGGTAACCTGCAAGCCTGTTAAATTTGAGTTTATATACCTTGGGAAACATTACGGTAAAAGGGTCAGTGGCGCCAGAATTTGAAAGCTTGCAACGTTTATTTAGCAAAAATATGCAGCAGCTCGCTGAAAACAGTGCGCAGCTTTGTGTGTATGTTGCAGATCAAAAGGTCGTTGATCTCTGGGCTAATCCACTTGGAGATAATGCCTTCAACGCCGACTCCCTCATTAACGTTTTCAGTAGTGGAAAAAGCTTGGAAGCCATTGCTATGGCTTCCTTGGTGGACCGAGGTCTACTCGATTACAACGCTAAAGTAGTAGCGTATTGGCCGGAGTTTGGTGCGCATGGAAAAGACCAGCTCAGCGTTGCAGATGTGATGCGCCATGAAGCAGGTTTGGCAGGTTTTGACACCTCAATAAATCCGCAAGATTTACATAGAGCGCAAATCAAAAACAATGTAATTGGACAGATTATTGAAAGTCAGAAGCAAGCATTTCGCGCCACAGGTGAGGGCAATACTCGCGAATATCACGGGATCACGAGAGGTTGGATTGCCAACGAAATATTCCGCCGGGTAGATCCAGAACAGCGCACCATTGGCGAATTCCTGCGCGATGATGTTGCGGGGCCGTTAGGCGTTGATGCGATGATTGGTATGCAGGAGGCAGATCTGCCGCGCATTGCTAAAGTTAAACCTATTGGTTTTCTTGCGCATTTAAAACATACCCTAGTGCCACGAATACTAGGTCGCAAAGTACACCACAGTATTTTTGCGATGCTCGGTAGGGTGTTTGAGATAATGTCCGAAGGTAGAGGTAAATCCTCAGTGTCTAGGCCTGCGCCGTTTACTCGCCTGAAAAGTACCGAAGGACTTAAAGATCCGGTTGTAGCTATTTGTGAAACCTTTAATGACCCACTGGTTGAGATGGGTGAAACGCCATCTGTTAATGCCCATTGCTCTGCTCGCGGGCTGGCAAGGATCGCCTCAGCGATGTCCGTGGGAGGCACCAGTATGGGCAAGCAAATCCTTAGCGAGAGTGCCGTTAAATCTCTGCATGAAGCACCTGTCGATCGCCATATGGGCCCCATGAATACACAGTTTACTCAGGGCGGTGTTGCTCGTTTTGCGCCTACCGCGTCAGGTGTCTCTGGGATGGAGAAGGGCATCAACAATGGGCGTGAAGGTTTTTACGGTTGGTTTGGTTTGGGTGGTTCGATTTTTCAGTGGCACCCCGAGTATCAGATTGGCTTCGCTTTCGTGCCTACCTCTCTGCATGTTTTAGATTTGGTGAATGAGCGGGGTAAGGCGTTTCAAGCAGAGGTACTACGTATTGTTGAAGAGGCGAGAAATGAGCAGGCAGCAAAAAACTGAAGTCAGTATTTTACTGATGGTGGTTCGTTAGAGGATAGATTCGCCGGTCTGGATTTTGTTCGAGCTTCCTCTGCACCTTCCTCCGCACCCTTATATTAGTGTCAGTTACGTTGTTGTTTACTGATCTGTGTTGGATGCCTTTTCCCAGTATTGTGTTTGATATAGAAAACCAACGTAGCCGCGTACCAAAAGTTTGCCTTCTTCTAACCAGACTTTACCTTTGAAACTGCCGCCGGTTTTGGGGTCGAAAAGGGTACCCTTTTGCCAAACACTTTTTTGCAGTGTGAGCCCGTTGATGATTTCCATACCAATGACCGGTTGACCATAAAGGTCACCTTTGCATTGATCGCATAACGGATTTTTATCGCCTGGCGTGTGTACGGCAACAATGTTGGCGTACAACTTAGCGTCTTCAATTTTGACTACTACGGTTGAAAGTAAATTTCCGTTTTCATCAAATGTGTTCCAACGCCCTGTGGGGTCGGATTCAGCGAAAACATTTGTAACTAACAAGAGGCTGATTAGCAAAATTGCTTTGCGCACGATTTATTCCTTATTCGAGTTAAAGCGTAGTAGAGGGGCTTGCTCAGGCCGCAAAAAATTCATGCAAACAACTGTACCAAAGAAGATCCTTACTGTGCGTTTAAGTTTTCTAATTCGGCTCACATGCACCTAAATCACGTACGACGGTGGTTCCGGTGTTTCGAATAATCTTAGTCAAGGCTATGTGCGGTGTGCCCGAGTGACCAGTTGGTACGAGCGAAGAGAAGAATGCCGGTAGGTTAACCGCAGGCCCCGGTGGCTGAACGAATGTGTCTTTGGGTTTAGTGATTGTAGCCGCTGGTGAGGGGTTTGATTTCCTCAGGCCTTTCGTTAGTTTTTTCTTCGGGTATACAAATTGTGACCCTACACTCCTGAGTTAGGCTAAAGAGTTGCGTAGTAAGGCATGCCTCAACACGCCAATACAACCTGAGTTTCGCCGAAAAGGGTAACCCTCTAGCGTTGACCGCGTTCAAGTTTCTCGAGCTTAAGACCAACGGCAGAACCCTCCTCGAATCCTGGCCAATAGTTATGCGCTTCATCAGGTACACCGTCCTTCACTGAGTAGGTGGCTTCTGCGCCGTCTGGATGAACGTCCAAGAACGTCAGCATTGAGCTGTCACCCTTGAGGTAGTAGGTAAAATAAGCGGTAGCGAAATGATCCATGACATTGTTCATGCGCACATTGTCCCATACTGGATCTATGTAGTGATCTGCGCCTTCCCGTGTTGCGCTATTTAGTATTTCGTGGGGTGCCGGGAGAGGGGCGCCTGCATTGTGACCGGCGTTCTTGTAGGTGAGTAGATATCGATCGCTGTTAACTGCCGCTTTATAGATTGCTCGCACGCCGTTTTCGTAGCCAGAAATCGTGTCGGCGTCGCCGGCGAGATAAAAGGTTGGTACCTCAATGCCCGCTAAGTCTTGCTCGCGCCAGACGCCTTGCTCCATGCCCCATGGCGCAATGGCAAAGCCTGCCTTGATGCGCGGATCTAGGTTGTCTATATATTCAGGATTGCTTGCTGTATGTAGGGCTAACAATTCGTTAGGTGGTGCCATAATCGACGGAACAACGTCGTCGCTATAGCCACCGCCCAGATTGTTCACCAGACCGTAACCGCCCATGGAGTAACCAACAACACCGGTGTTGTTGGCGTTCAGCATGTTGCTGAGAAAACTGTCCTTATTAGTGGAGAGCGCTGCCATGCTTTCAATGACGAAACGCTGATCCAGTGGGCGGTTATATAATGTGCTTGCGATTGCTTTTTGGTCGTCATAGGTGCTGTCTGTGTGGTCAATAGAGACAACAACAAAGCCCTTGCTTGCCAGATTCTCGCCCAGGTGACTCAGTAGGTATCGGTTGCCCGGGTAGCCGTGGGAAATAACAACCAGCGGGAACGCGTCTTCCTCTGTTTGGGGTACATTGGGCGCAGCATCGCGCACAGCTTGGCCAAAAAGCGTCGCAGTGATTTTTGGGTTGCGCGCAATCGCTTGATACTCGCCTCCGCGGGACTGCTTTGTGTCTAGCTGTGACGGATACCAAACCTCGACTGTTAGATTGCGGTCATAAATCGCAGCTTCTGCACCGGGGTGAGTATTCAGCACATCTACGCGACCTGAGTCTACCAGCGTCAATGTGCGCACGCCGATATCGTAGTCGCCGTAGGCGGCCAAACTAGGTGCGTCTGGGCGAATGGTATCTATGCGGTTAACTTGGGCGTTACTTGGGATGGAATTCATTATCAGCGCTCCTGCGCAGGTCAGTATTTGAGCGGCCTTAGCAGCTATTGAAGTGCTTGAGCCCTTTGGATGAGTCAAATGGTTGCGCTTCTGAACAGTAATCATAGTCAAATCCAATGCATAATTTAGAAGGCGAATAGGAAACTAGACTATTACCTTAGGGTAGAGTGACGCAATGTCCAGCGGCGACAGTTACTGATTAAATTGCGGTTTCTTCAATGGCTGCCTCTGGCGCTGACTTGGGCCTTGCGTGCAACCCGGGGCGGTATCAAGAGACCATCGCTAGGTTGTGCGGGGAAGCCAGCTCAGATGAAGTTGGCCTAGCCTTTTGTTAGTTAGGTGAATGGAGTACATTCAGAGTCACTTCAACGTTCCCCGGGGAGGCTGCGTGTCAAATAATGTAGAGACAGTTAGAGAATTTATGGCCGCTTGGTCAGCTCTAAATGCTGAACAGTTAGTGGAGTATTTTTCCGAAGACGGCATTTACCACAATATGCCCGCCCAACCCGTGCAAGGGCATGAGAAACTTAAAGTGTTTATCAAAGGGTTCATCGCTCCGTGGACAAAAACCACTTGGGATATCTTGAACATAATAGGCGACGGAGATCTGGTGGTTGTGGAACGCATTGACCGCACAGAAATAGGCAACGTCAAAGTAGATTTACCTTGTTGCGGCGTATTTGAAATGCGCGACGGGAAGATCAAAGTGTGGCGCGATTATTTTGATATGAATACCTACACAAAACCGTTATCGAAGGGCTAAGTAAGAGCGTTGTGTCAGTAAGATCTAGGCGGTGGATGTAGTTCGTCCAAGCTCGTCCGAGCTAGTCCGAGTAAAATAGTG
>QXZU01000178.1:0-4408 GCA_009886205.1 K189A clade bacterium
AAAAACGTGCCGGTGAAGGGCCGATAACCACCGTGCAACTGCATACCGTTGCTGATCGCTGTCATACCGAATTCCCGTACACCGTAACTCATGTGCTGAGCGTCGGTGGCTTCCGCCCAACGGGTATTGTTAGATCCGGTAAGATCCGCCGAACCGCCGAACAGCTCTGGAACACCGGCTGCGATTGCAGAAATACAGGCTTGAGAGGACTTCCTCGTTTCTAAATTAGCTGGCGAGAGCTGCTCTTTTTCAGCGAAAGCTTGAATTGACTCGTGCCAATTATTTGGCAACTCACCGCGCATTCTACGAACAAACTCTGCGGCCTGGTCTGGGTGCGCGGCAGCATAACCGTCGAGTACTTGTTGCCATTCATTCTGACGTTTCTCACCAGAATCACGCTGATTCCAAGCCTGATACACATCCTCTGGAATGTCCCAGCCTGCATGGGCCCAACCTATTGCGGCTTTCGTTAACTCGATTTCTTCCCGCCCTAATACCGACCCGTGGGCACTCGCTGTGCCTTGCTTGTTCGGAGAACCAAAACCGATGGTAGTTTTGCAACACACCAATGTTGGTCGGCCATCACTCTTCGCAGCCGTAGACAAAGCGCTAGTGATTTCCTCAGCATCGTGTCCATCCACGTTGCGTATTACCCGCCAACCGTAGGCCTCAAACCGGGCCGGGACGTCTTCACTAAACCAAGCGTCTACTTCGCCATCGATGGAGATTCCGTTGTCATCATAGATGCAAATGAGTTTCTCGAGGGCCAACGTGCCCGCTAGCGAGGCAGCTTCATGGGAGATGCCTTCCATCAAGCACCCATCGCCGACAATCACCCAAGTTCGATGATCAACTAAACCAAAATCTGCGGTGTTAAATTCTGCAGCTAGTTTTTTCTCAGCAAGCGCCATGCCTACCGCTGTGGCAATGCCCTGACCAAGAGGCCCAGTCGTGGTTTCTACACCAGGGCACTCACCATATTCGGGGTGGCCTGCTGTTTTTGAGTGTAATTGTCTAAAATCCTGCAGGTCCTTCAGACTGACGTCGTAGCCAGTGAGGTGCAATAAGCTGTAAAGCAACATCGACCCGTGACCATTTGAAAGTACAAAACGGTCTCTGTTGATCCATTCAGAATCCGCCGGATTGTGCGAAAGAAAATCTCTCCATAGCACCTCAGCAACATCGGCCAGTCCCATGGGCGCACCGGGGTGTCCGCTATTTGCGGCTTGCACCGCTTCCATTGATAACACGCGAATGGCATTGGCAAGCTCGGTTCTGGAAGACGACATATATCAACTCTGATTTTTTGCGGAGCGCTATTGTCAAGTTTTGCTCGCCCCGCTGCAAACATTGAATATATAAAAATGCGAAATAGTTCGTTTCATAGATGAACGCGTTCTATTAGAATCAGCGCCTTCGAAATTAGTGGCTGCGCTAGAAATTGGCGCCCTATATCAATTCCAACAAAAAGATCTAAATGAAGATCCTTAAAACAGGCAGTTAAGCATGAGCGATAAACACCTATTCACTTCAGAATCAGTTTCCGAAGGCCACCCTGACAAAGTTGCCGATCAAGTCTCAGATGCGATCTTAGACGCCATGCTGACACAAGATCCAGAATCTAGAGTGGCCTGTGAAACGCTGATCAAAACCGGACTAGTAGTCGTTGCCGGCGAGATTCGCAGTAATGCAAAAGTAGACGTGGACAGCTTAGTACGCAAAGTTGTAAACGATATTGGTTACAATGGCCCTGAAGTGGGCTTTGACCCCTCAGCGTGCTCTGTTGTGAATGCACTGGGCCAACAATCTTCAGACATAGCTATGGGTGTAGACGAAACGTCAGACCATGAGCAGGGTGCCGGCGACCAAGGCCTAATGTTCGGTTATGCTTCTGACGAAACCGACGTACTGATGCCTGCGCCTATCGTATTTGCACATCGATTAGTCCAGCGTCAAGCGGAAGCACGTCGCAGCTCTCTTGGTTTTCTGCGCCCTGATGCGAAGAGCCAGCTTACTTTCAGCTACGATGACGATGGTCGTCCAGTGGCTATTGAAGCCGTTGTGCTTTCAACCCAACACGACCCAGATGTAACTCAAGAGCAGCTGCGCGAAGCGGTTATGGAAGAAATCGTTAAACCCGTGCTACCGCAGAACTGGATTTCCAGTGAAACCAAATTCCACATCAACCCAACTGGCCAGTTCATTATTGGCGGGCCTGTAGGCGACTGCGGCCTCACTGGCAGAAAAATCATCGTTGATACGTACGGCGGCATGGCTCGTCATGGCGGCGGGGCGTTCTCAGGCAAAGACCCGTCTAAGGTCGACCGCTCAGCAGCATACGCCGGTAGATATGTAGCCAAGAATATTGTTGCAGCCGGCCTTGCTAAGCGTTGCGAGATTCAAGTCAGTTATGCCATTGGTGTTGCAGAACCCACCTCTATCAGCATTGACACCTTTGGCACAGCCACTATCAGTGACGAACGGATCATTCAGCTTGTGCGTGAGCACTTTGATTTGCGACCTAAGGGCCTAATCGCGATGCTTGATTTGAAACGCCCAATCTACTTAGACACCGCCGCATACGGCCACTTTGGTAGAACTGATTGCGACTTTAGCTGGGAGCGCACTGATAAAGCTGAGGCTTTAGCAGCTGCAGCTGGCTAAACGCAAAAGCAACTGAGCTTTGAGTGAACCTGACTGCAGATTTACTCAAAGCGCACCCGCGCTAGGGCATTATAAGGTGGCGCGACGCCACCCTTTAGTTTTAAAGACGGCTCTATTTGCAGAGCTTTTGCGAGAATATTCATGCCTGACCAGACGACTCATGAGCCAACAAAAAAATCTCTTAGCTTTGAGTTTTTCCCACCGCGAGACCTAGAGGGTCAAGATAAACTGCTTACAGGCGCAGCGCATAAACTAGCAAGCTTGAATCCAGATTTTGTGTCGGTTACCTACGGAGCCGGCGGTTCAACCAAAGAGGGTACGAAGCAAGTCGTGCAGCGACTGCTTGAACAAAAGCTCGATGCAGTACCTCACCTTTCGTCCGGAACAACCAGTAATGAAGAAGTGCTGGATATGGTCCAAACCTATAAAGACAATGGCGTTAAACAGCTACTTTGCCTACGCGGGGACCAGCCGTCAGGGCAAGGGCAACAACCCACTTACGCAAAAGATCTGATCAGCTTGGTTAGAGAGCAATTTCAGGACGACTTCAACATCGTAGTTGGCGCATACCCTGAAATCCATCCAGATTCGCCCTCCGCCGCTGACGAGTTCAACTTTTTTAAGCAAAAAGTAGAGGCAGGTGCAAATACAGCTATCACCCAGTATTTCTATAATGCCGAAGCCTATGCTTATTTTTTAGATGGCTGCCAGAAACACAACATTGAGATTCCTATTATTCCTGGAATTATGCCCATTACTAACTATGCATCACTGATACGTTTCAGCGGCAAAGCTGGCGCAGACATCCCGCGTTGGCTAGACCATGCGTTGAGAGACAAGCAGCATGATGAAGCAGAGTTGAGTAAGTTTGGCGTTGAGATTGTCACACGCTTATGTGAACGATTATTTGAACTAGGCGCCCCTGGACTACACTTTTATACCCTGAACAGATGGGGTGCTAGCTCAAGAATATGCGCTAACCTAGGCTTTAATTAGGGGGCTGACATTGCCTAGATTTAGTCTATTTTATCTGCAAGGGCCGCACACTGTGGGGGCCAAAATACAGCTAAATTCAGAGCGCTCTAATTATCTTTGTCGCGCCCTTAGGTTAAATATTGGCGATGAGATCAATATCTTTGACGGCACCGGCGGGCTGTTTACAGCCGCCATTCGTAGGGCCAACCCACGGTCCACAGAAGTAGAAATTACTGCCGCCGAGCAACCCGCCCAAACCAGTATTTACTCACTCACTCTAGCCATCGGCCTTATAAAGGGCTCCGCAATGGACAGAGCGCTCCAACAAGCAACAGAACTCGGCGCAAACAGAATTCTGTTAATCCAAGCGGACCGCAGCAATGTGCCCCTTAAGTCGGACAGAATGGAAAATAAGATAGGTCACTGGGAACGGGTGATCAGCGCCAGCTGTGAACAATGCGGCCAGCTTTATTTGCCTGAACTAGTAGGGCCGCAGACGCTGGAGGAAGCCATCAACCAAACCGAAAACGGCATGGTTTTTAGCCCCTTGGGCGAATCTTTTCCTGCTCAAATGCAGCCAGTTAACCGTACTGCTTTCGTTGGTCCCGAGGGCGGCTGGAGCGACAAAGAGTTGGATCTTTTTCAGCAAAGGCAGATACCCAGCTACAAACTTGGCCGCACCATTTTACGCGCCGAGACAATGCCTAGCGTGGCGCTCGGTTTAATACAGCAAGCCCAAGGGTGGCACTAAAAACGGCTGTTTAAGACA
>QXZU01000178.1:4508-8928 GCA_009886205.1 K189A clade bacterium
GCTGTTTAAGACAAAGGCCGCAGCAAACCTTAATCAGACTTGGGCTCTGAAGCGGCTAACAACCCGCGTAACTTATCCGAAACCTCGGTGCCATCAAGCAAATGCTGACGCAGGGTATGCGTCAAACGCAAACCTTCATCGCTCAAACCTGGATCTTTGACGCCGTTTTGGGATTGCTGGGCCGCGAGTGCTTCATCTAACGAACGACTAGCCGCTAGAAATGATTCGATAGTTTGCGCTAGCGAAAGCGTTAAGCCATCAGCGGAGGCGCCGGCTGCCGCTGCTGCATAACGTTGACCTTCGGCGTTCGAGAATGGCGCTAGATCTAAGCCTTGTTCGCCCGGAAAATCCTCTTCAAACGCTTGGTTTTTCGATCCAAGATCGCCACCCGAAGCTAATATGTCTGCACTTTCAATAATCTCAGCGTAGATATAGTCGTCGATAAAGCTAGATACGCTGGAGCCCGCTGAGATCTCCCTAAGCTTCTCGCTTAAAGTGACAAGAAAATTTATCGCCGCATTTGCCACGAAGTGAAAATCAACGTTCACAGCGAGGGTCCCATCAACCAGTCGATCAAGCATATTCTCGATGGCCCAGGTCACTTCTGTCACATCGCCTAGTCGCTGATCATCACTGAGTTCTCTAAGCGCCTTAAAGCCTTGTGTAATCGCTGCAATCTTCCCTGGGTCCTCAAGATTCTTGCGCCACTCTTCCAGGAGTAATTGCATTGCACCTAAGGATTGCGCCAAGGCCTGCAGCACTGAAATGAAATCATGATCCTCCGAGCCACTGCCAACGGGGTTATCCATTGCGCCCTCTAAATTTGGCTGAAGCGCGGCTGCAGCATCGACTGGCTCACCGGCCAAAGCGCCCGCCTGCTGAAGTATTATTTGCGCACTGGCGGAAAGTGTTTGAAATTCACTATCGGGCTGAAACTCTGATTCTGCATCGACTAAAGCAAGTTCCCATGTGCGTATTATTTGCCCCAGGCCACGCAATAAAGTGAAAGTATCTTCAGACAACTGCAGCTGTTCGCGGCGAATAGCACCCAGCCATTGCACAACGACCTCTAGGTGCTCTTGTGAAGGTGGCTGAATCTCCATCAAGACCCTCGCCACATGTTGCAGCGTAACCAGGCCACGCTGCCTATCTTCATCAACAATTAGCGCCAACAAACCCCGCTCAAACGACCGCCTAACACGGCCCAATGTGGCCTGGCGCTCTTGGACGCTGGGCAAGGGGCTGGCCGAAGTGGTAGGTGGGGGGGTAGATGAGGTGGTGGGCAAATTGTCCTCGTTTGATATCAAAAAATTATACTCATTGGGCTGTAGGGCAAAGTTCTCTCCCCGCAGAGTATGGACAAATATCATTGATTTGCCTAAGGCTCACGGGCTTGAGACATATTACCTAGATTTCGGCCAAATACTTTAGCTGGGTTTTTGCAAAAAACGCTCCAGAGATAGACACCGGGGTCAGGGTGAGTAAAGTACTGCTAGCAACATGCCTACATCGTCTTCCAAGCATCAGATGAGGCGTTCAATTTATTTGTCACGGCCGTACATTATGAAAAAGATCGCCTTTCTAATGGATCCAATAGATTCTTTGTCGCTCAAGAAAGACTCCACCCTTGCGATGATTCGCTCGGCTCAGCATCGCGACTTAGACATCTACTACCTTCGACAGGAGGATCTTGCCATCCATGAGGGCAAAGTTTGCGGCTTAATATCCAGCTTAAAACTCCGCGAAGATTTTGCCGAAACCTTAGATCCAGCCATTGCCGGCAATGACTGGTATACCTTGGGCGAGGAAACGCTGCGGCCATTGGCTGACATGGACATCATCATGATGCGCAAGGATCCGCCTTTTGATATGGAATATATCTACACCACCTATTTGCTCGAGCGCGCCGAGGCAGATGGTGCATTCGTAGTGAACAAGCCTCAATCGCTGCGCGACTGCAACGAAAAACTGTTTGCCACCACCTTTCCCCAGTGTTGCCCAGACTTGGTGGTCAGTCGAAGAATGGATGTGCTTAAAGCCTTCCACAAAAAACATAAAAATGTGGTCTTCAAAAAGTTAGATGGCATGGGTGGGGCGTCTATTTTTCGCGTTATGGAAAATGACCCGAATTTAACCGTAGTCATCGAAACCCTGACCGAGAACGGCGCACAGCAAATTATGGGGCAAGTGTACTTGCCTGAAATAGTCGACGGGGACAAACGTATCCTGTTAATTAATGGCGAACCCGTACCTTATGCCTTGGCCAGAATCCCGTCTGCTGGCGAGTCCAGAGGCAACCTGGCCGCTGGAGGTCGTGGCGAAGCTAGACCGCTCACACCTAGAGACCAGTGGATTGCAGAGCAAGTAGGCCCCGAACTAAAACGGCGGGGACTCATGTTTGTTGGGATCGATGTCATAGGCGACTACTTGACGGAAATCAACGTCACCTGCCCGACCTGCATCAGAGAACTTGATGCGCAATTTGACCTTGATATTGCGGGCGACCTTATCGACGCAATTGTTAAGCAACTTGACTGAAACCGGTATCCCCATCTCTAACACCGCACCTATCACTGCAAAGGACGCCCCGACAACGGTAGAGCGACATACCAAAAGCGAGGGCCGGATGGGGTTCAGCGTTTTTCTGGCGCTACTTGTCCATGGCATTTTGCTTTTCGGCATTGGTGTTTCGCGGTTTGAACCTAACGTACAACCCGCCCACATCACGCTTGAGCTGGGTTTGTCTGGCGATTCATCAACCCAGCAAACTGCGGTTACGGCGCCACTCAGTGAAAATTTGGACAGCCCTGCAGAGGCAGCGAAAAGCTTGGGGAAAGAAAAAGTATCGCCTGAAACAACGGTCACAAAACCCACGGAAACCACTCAGCGCTTTAAAGAATTGAGCCAAACGACCACTCAACAGAGCGAACAAACATTTAACAGCCGCGACGCGGTAGAAGCCTTTGCCAAGTTCCAAGCGAGCATAGACTCGCAGCGTCCAACCAGCCAAGGCCTTAGCCGCACCCGGGAGCTGAATGGTTTCAGTAAATTTACCGCTCCAGAAACCGCCTATTTGAACACTTGGCGGCGTAAGTGCGAGCGCATCGGACGCAACAATTATCCGCCAGGGATATTGGAAGGTGAATTGACTATGTTGGTGAGTATTTTGCGTGACGGCAGTCTGGCCAGCGTAAAAATTCTGCGTTCATCAGGTCAGCCGAAGCTTGATGCAGCGGCTTTAGCTACAGTACGTCAAGCAGCCCCGTTCCAACCATTTACAGTGGAAATGCGTAAAAGCTATGACCGCTTAGATTTCACACGTACTTGGCAATTTTCAAAACAAGGAACTGGCATTGATTTTTAATACAAATGCTCGGCGGCAACGATCTCGCCCTTTGGGTGTCCAAATAACAGCCAAGAAATCAGGTTAACTATGAATTTAAAAAATCACTTCTTAATGGCTATGCCTGACCTTTCCGGTGACTACTTTGGCAATACGTTGACCTACATCTGCGAGCATAACGACGAGGGCGCTATGGGCATCGTCGTTAACAGGCCTACCGATGTGTCTATTTTGGAGTTGCTCGCAAAGCTCAATATGGAGCCTGAGCGTCGCTGGGTTGAGCAATTAGTTTTAGATGGTGGTCCTGTTGCACAAGACCGGGGATTTGTTCTTTACCGCGGCGAAGAGGAATTTGGTACGTCTGTGGATGTTGCAGAAAACATCCGCTTATCCACTGCCATGGAGACGTTAACTGCGATCGCATCAGGGGATGGCCCGGAAAACTTCATTATTGCCCTTGGCTACGCTGGCTGGGGTGAGGGGCAGCTTGAAGGCGAGATCAGTCGCAATAGCTGGCTTACCGTTGAGGCAACTTCAGAAATACTTTTTGACACACCAGCAGAAGAAAAGCTCCAAGCGGCGGCGCAATTATTGGGCATTGATTTCAATCTGATCGCAGCACAACCGGGCCATGGCTAACTATGGCGATTGAAGGCTACGTATTAGGATTCGATTTTGGACTGAAATTTATTGGTCTAGCGGTCGGCCAGACGGTTACCAAAACCGCCGGCGGCCTGAAAACGCTAAAAGCCCGCAACGGCAAACCAAACTGGGCAGAAATAACTTCTATCCTCCAAGAATACAAACCCGCCGCGATTGTTGTCGGCCTGCCGTTAAACATGGATGAAAGTGAATCGGATATGTCCGTCAAGGCGCGCAAGTTTGCCCAAGAAATTGAGCGGCGCTCTGGTATTGCAGTACAAATGATGGACGAGCGCTTGAGTTCGTGGACTGCAAATGAAGTGACGCGCGATACTGTCCGGGGTGGCGAGATTCATGAAAAATCAGCCTGCCTTATCCTCGAAAGCTGGTTCAATGAGCTAGACTAGTTCCCAGCCAATTGATCAAGAAAACCGC
>QXZU01000179.1:0-1072 GCA_009886205.1 K189A clade bacterium
GCCGACAAATGAATGCCGTCATCGCGAATAGAAATACGGTGCGACTCATCTGCTTGCACAGGAGGCGTTGATGACTGCACGTGTTGCACATGTAAATGCAGCGGGCCGCAGTGACTTTCGAGCAATAATTCTCGAGCGAAGTTTTCTACCCGGGCATCTGCCGAACCTTGCCAGCGCAATGCAAAACCTGAAGGGGTTGCTCGCGCATTAGCGCCCATTTGCAGATGGTTGGGTTTTGGTAAAACGGAAATAGGATTTTGATTAAGCATCGCCTAATGATAATGACTTTAACCAAGAAAACAGCACAAAGGCGCGCACAAAGGCAAAAACACCACCTAGCCCGGGTTATGCGCCGTTGAGGAAATGGGCGGCAAGCGGAGGCTATGCAACTGTTAATTTTCGGGCTGTCGCGACGCTGTAAAGCAGAAAAATAGCGACGCGTTAGGGCTGCACTAGAAAGGAAATACAGGGAATAAAGGCAATAGAGGAAAAATAGGGGAGAAAGCCATGTCAGAAACCGACCACCTAAAGCACCCAGCAGAGGAAGGTCCACCAAATTTGCCAATACACGCGGCGTTATCCAGTGGGTTGTTACTTCTATGTACGCTGTCTTTCATAATGCTGGTTGCGTTATTTTGTCTCGGCGAGGGTAACCATATGCTCAAACAAATGTGCGCCACCCTGGTTTATCTATTTATCGCCCAAGAATTTTTCCCACTTCCCAGCAAAGAAACCGGCACCCAATTGCGGACAAATAGCGTTAACCCGGGCCATGGCCTTACGTTGGTAGCAGTTGCCAGTAGTTTGGCTGTTTGTAATTTTCATCCTAGACGCAATCACTATCGCCGTAATTTAGCCGCCCATCTGACCGATATCTGTTTATAATCTGGGCCGCGCATTTGCAGCGCTGCGACCAACATGCCTAGAAGCTGTTGTCGCAGTTGTTATCGTAGTTGCGATGAAAAACATTGGCCGCAGATCAACTAAAAAATTGAACAACAGAAGAAATTTTCTATGGATATCAAACAACGTATGCAGGCAGTAATCGCAGCTGAAGCAGCGGCAATTCAAG
>QXZU01000179.1:1082-3513 GCA_009886205.1 K189A clade bacterium
TAGTTGCTGTCATGGTTGCTGTCATAGTTGTTATCGCAGTTGCGATGAAGAAATTGGCTACAAATTAACTAAAAATTCAATAATTGAAGAAATTTTCTATGGATATCAAACAACGTATGCAGGCAGTCATTGCAGCTGAAGCAGCGGCAATTCAGGCCATTAATGTCACCGAAGATTTCGTCAAAACCGTGGAAGTTATGCAAACCTGTAGCGGCAAAATATTGACCACAGGTATCGGCAAAGCAGGCCACATTGCAAAGAAATTTGCAGCAACCCTTTGCTCAACCGCTACCCCTGCCGATTTTGTTCACCCAGCAGAAGCTGCCCACGGCGACTTAGGCATTGTCGGCAACGACGACGTGCTGATCGCTTTTTCTACCAGCGGCAAAAGTCGCGAAGTGATAGAAATTTTAGAAATGGCCCGACACCTTGGCGTGTCTAAGATTATCGGTGTTACCTCGCACCCAGACTCTGAATTACGCACTCACTCAGACTTAGTCTTGGACATGGGTGTCATTGAAGAGCCCTGCCCGCTGGGCCTTACCCCAAGTTCTTCAATGGCTGTGATGCTGACCATTAGCGACGCAATCGCATTAGCGCTGATGGAGCAGAAGGGTGTCACCCGTGAAGACTATGGCTTGCGCCATCACGGTGGATATTTAGGCAGAGCGGCCCGTACTGACAACGAACCTAAAAGCTAGAGAAAGATAGAGAAAGATAGAGAGGGTTAAAAATAGCCTGCAACTGTTTACGCCAGCGCCTGAAATTTGCAGGCGCTTATTCTTGAATCATCTGAAAGCGAAACCCACCAATAGTCGCATCTGCCTTAAACCCCAAGGTTAGGAAAAAATCTTGGTGAGCCGTGTGAGGCACTTGCAAACCTCGCCCGCCCTTAGACTCCGCAACCCCAATCGCATGGCCCATTAACCAGCGCCCCACATTTTGATGCCTGTACTGTTCCTGTACTGCGACCATTTGCAGCACATAGTCGGTGTTACTCTCGCCCTCCTCTAAAAGCGGCCCATGCATGGCATAGCAGGCAATGATCACTTCATTGAGCTTGGCTACCCGAAGAATTTCCGCGGTGCCCGCGGCAACGGTTTGCGCGTAAATAGTGCTGAGGTCTGCAGGAAGATCTTTAGGGTCCGCACTGAAAACTTCTATATCTCGAAACCCTAGCGCCATAGTTTTTTCCAACTAGATTTTATACTTTGAACAATGGGTTGCGCCGACGACCGGCTACCGAACAGACCATGAGGTTTTGGTGCGCCCAGATGAGCGCGCACTAATACTTTGGCAAACAGTTGGTAGTTTTCCCAAGAGTCTTCTATGCCGTAACAGTCCGCGCCGAAGGTCGCCTTAAAGTCGTCGGTCAGCTTAGCCAAGTAGCTTTGCAAAAACACCAGTCCCCGTTCGTTTAAATCTTGCTTATTCAGGACCGCACCATTGGCTGCAAACAGTTCGCTAACCTGGCCCTCTTGATAACGCACCCGCGCTAAAACAGACTCATGTTGTTGTACAAACTGAGCGCTGAGCAAACCGTGATGAAAACAAAAAGCGGTAACAAACCCCAAGGGCAACATTGCCTTATGTAGCGAGCCCGCCGCACTCATGTGCTCGTCTACATTGGCGTATTGCAGTGCCGAAATGTCATTCATTAACCAATACCCGCTTTGTTATTTTATGGCGCAAAGCTTGAGCGGCCGCGAATACCCCAACCTTGGTCGGTCTTTTGCAATACGTACAAAGAGTCAAATGACACATACGCTTCACCCGCTGGATTAAAGCGCGTAAAGCGCACCTTGAAGTGCACTTTTTCCGAATCGGCTTGAATGGTTTCAATACTGTTCCACTCGCTGTGATGCCAATTATTTATGCGCGCAAATTCCTGCAAATCTGTTTCGGCAATGAACCCACTTTTTGTTGGATTTACCGTAACGCCACCACTGGCTACTCGAATGTGCGGAAACAAAAGCGTATCAGCCCAGCGCGCAACGTCTCTGGCATTAAAGGACGCCATAAACTCATACATCACTTTAAGGGCCGCTTGCTCTGCTTCAGTTTGCCCAACAATTTGGGTGAAGGTCGGCGCAGCCTCATTTTCTTTATGATGGCCTGCAATAGCGGCGCTGGCGCAAAGCATTAATAGGGCGACGGGTAATGTGCGGAAAAATTTATTCATTATCTTTTCTCTCTCTTTGTGTCTTTTCTTATCAGAATTGGCTTCGGTCCTAGCCTTGTTGGTATCGGCGCAATGTCGCCTAGCGGGGTCTATCGCCGGTAATAGTTACTCTGTGCATCAGCCGATGCTGGGGCAAAAAGTCATTAATCGGCTTGTGTTGAGTGGACCTGTTATCCCAAATGGCCACGCTACCCGGCTGCCAATTCAGCCGCACGGTATATTCTTCAGTGACAATATGGCGATACAAAA
>QXZU01000018.1 GCA_009886205.1 K189A clade bacterium
GCAGCAGGGGTGACTGGGTGGGTGTGTAGGCAATGATCAAGAGCCCGACGCCTAGGGCGCCAAGATAGGCGCAGATGATCCAATAAAATTTGTGTCCGCCAGCATTTTTCTGAGCAGTTTTGTCCTCTTCTTCTGGTGCGTTTTCTGTTGCGTTTGCTACTGCGCTTTTTGGTTTATTGCTTTGCATAGGGGGCACCGCTTTTGCTTTTAATCTGCTGGCCTGTATTCAGGAAATTGTCGAAAAGATTGGTGGCCAGACAAATCCACAAGCTTTGGCGACGTTAGGTAGCCTTTATATAACCATATGTCTGGTTTCGCTTTGCGATACGTCTTCATCGTTCCATGTTGTCTTCTTTGTTGCTCAGACGCGGCATTAGGAACTTACAAAAAGAACCTACGAGAACAACCTGAAAGAAGGAATGTATCGTCCTCTTCCTCCACAGGGTTAAAGACAATGTGGAGACTTATTTAATGATTGCCCGAAAAACAAGAGTTTGCAGGATATTAGCGATCTGCTTTTGCATTTTTGCGACAAGCGGTTGCAGAGTGCTGTCGCCCAATTTTGCAGCGCTCTATTTGGGCGTGTCAGACACTCAGGGTAGTGATGAAATATACCCGCCCGTGATCATTATTCCTGGCCTGCTGGGTAGCCGCTTGGTGGATACTCAGACGGGTAAAGAAGTTTGGCCCGGATCAGCGTTTGATGTTGCTTGGGGCAAGTATCCAGATTTGGTTTTAGATTTCGATTTGGACAATCCAGATCAACAAAGTTTGGTTTCAGCGGGTATTGCCGAGAGCAAACTGGGCGTGGATTTTTACGGCGAACTATTGCGTGTGCTAGAGCATTACGCAGGTTACGAAAGAGCCGTGTTGGGGGCTGGGCGTCCAAGCCCTGGTCAACGTAGGTTATATGTATTTGACTATGACTGGCGTCAAGACAATGTGCGTACGGTTAAGAAGCTGCACCAATTTATTCAGACTATTCGTGAGGACTATGCCAGCCCGAAACTTAAAGTAGATGTTATTGCCCACAGTATGGGCGGGCTGATGGCTCGCTACTATTTGCGCTTCGGCAATAAAGATGTGCTGCAAGATAATGATTTAAATGTCACATGGGCTGGCGCCCAAGCCATCAACAAAATGATTTTGTTGGGCACCCCGAATTTGGGTTCGGTTTCTGCCATTGAAGGGTTCATTCGCGGCCAGATTGTCGGCTTAAGAAGAATTCCAGAAGAAGTTGTGGCCACCATGCCCAGCACCTATCAGCTTTTTCCTCACCGGATTGTAGATTGGCTTTACGACACCTCAGGTCAGCGCTTAGATATTGATCAATTTGATGCCGCAATCTGGCGCGAACTCGGCTGGAATGTTTTTGCGCCTCAGGTACGCAAAAGAGTTGTTGAAACAAAGGGCGCAGATTACTACCACCGGCTCACAGAGCATTTTGCGCGTAATGCTGAGCGTGCACGAAGGTTCAGTTGGGCGCTCACCGTTTGTCCAAATTATGATGAGCGTAAAAGCGAATGTAGTGAAGCTGCAGAACCACCTGTTAAATTGGTAGTGTTTGGTGGTAACTGCGCGGCGACACCGTCGCGTTGGGTGGTTGAAACTGACGGTTCAGGTCAAAGGGTAGTGCGCTTCAGTCCAAGACAAATTCGCGCCAAGGTGCCCGGCGTCGATTACCAAGATCTGATGTATGACCCAGGCGACGGCACGGTTACCAAACCATCGCTGCTGGCTCGGGACGCACTGTCTCCTAATATGCCACGGCACAAATTTTCATATTTTCCGCTGGCTTATAGTTTTTTGCTTTGTGCGAAACATTTTACGTTAACGGGCAATCGGCATTTTCAAGCCAATTTGTTAGATGTTTTACTTACAAGGGCGCGCCCTTGGGAGTTACATAAAGACCATACGTTGAGGTAAATTAGCGACTTCTGAATGGGTAACTTGTCTATTCGCCATAGTCGATCTGGAGAGTGTTGCATGGGTTTTTTGTTTTCGAAGTATTTTTTCACGTGGGTGAGCCTGTCTATCTTGACTGCGTTGCTGGGGGGCTGTGATGCACCAAGCAAAACCCCAACACCGCCCGTTGTTTTTGCCGATATGGTTTTACACAATGGTGTAGTTGCAACGGTTGATGATGCCTTTGGCAACGTTGAGGCCATTGCGACTAAGGGGCACGAAATAATCGCCGTGGGCAGTAGCGAAGAAATCAGCGCCTATATTAATGCAGACACCCAAGTGATTGATTTGGCCGGGCGCATGGCCATGCCAGGCTTTATAGAGGGCCACGGCCATTTTATGAGCCTAGGCCGATCTAAACAAATACTCGATCTGACGGATATTACCCACTGGCAGCAAGCGGTCAGTCGTGTGGCGGCTGCCGTTGACAGCGCGGCGCCTGGCGAATGGATTTTTGGTCGCGGCTGGCACCAAGATAAGTGGGAGCAGATTCCTGAGGATGCCATCGACGGTGTGCCTTTGAACAACACTCTCAATCTTATATCGCCTAATAACCCCGTGTTATTGGGCCACGCCAGTGGTCATGCTGCTTTCGCTAACGATGCCGCGCTACAAGCGGCAGGCATTACTGATGCCACAGCAGACCCTGAGGGCGGCACAATTCTCCGTGCGGAGAATGGTCGTGCGACAGGATTGTTGCGTGAAACCGCGCAGCGTTTGGTGGCCAGTGCCGGTGCTGAATATGAATCACAGCGCAGTGATGAAGAGGTAGAGCGGCTTAAGCGTGAGCAAGTTTTTCTGGCAAGCTCAGAAGCCCTTGCTAACGGTGTGACCTCATTCCAAGACGCTGGCGCTGACTTTGCAACGATAGATTTTTTCAAGCAATTAGAAAGTGAAGGTGCGTTGCCCATCAGGTTGTATGTCATGGTGCGCGGTGAAAGTAATGCGCAAATGGAAAAGCGTTTGCCCGCGTATTTAATGCCTGCTGAAGAAAATGATTTTCTTACGGTTCGTTCTATCAAGCGCCAGCTAGATGGCGCTCTTGGCGCTCATGGTGCCTGGTTGTTAGAACCCTATGTAGACCTGCCATTTACCTCCGGTTTGGTTTTGGAAACGGTTGAAGACATTGAGGAGACCGCGCGGTTGGCGGTTAAGTATGGTTACCAAGTGAATACCCACGCCATTGGCGACCGCGCCAATAGAGAAACTTTGGATCTGTATCAACGCGTTTTTACCTCTGCGCAAAATTCTATGCAAGAGCCAAGTGCGAATACTACTCAACACTCGGTTCAGGATTTGCGCTGGCGCGTGGAACACGCTCAACATATAGATCCCTTAGACGTGCCTAGATTCGGCGAGTTAGGTGTTATTGCAGCAATACAAGGTGTGCATTGCACGTCGGATGGTCCGTGGGTGCCGTCGCGATTAGGCGAGGTGCGAACTAAACTCACTTCATACCCTTGGCGAGACTTGATCGATACGGGTGCTGTTGTGGCGAATGGCACAGATGTGCCGGTGGAGGCCATTGACCCCATAGCTTCGTTTTATGCCTCGGTGTCTCGTATGACCAATAGCGGGGAAAAATTTTATCCAGAGCAAGCAATGACCCGTGCAGAAGCGCTGGCGAGCTACACCATTAACAACGCCTATGCTGCCTTTGAAGAGGCGCATAAAGGCTCGCTAACGCCGGGCAAGTTGGCGGACATTGTGGTGTTGTCGCAAAATATCCTCAGTGTTGATGAAGCGCAGATTGCCAATACCGAGGTGGATATGACTATTGTTGCTGGGCAGGTGCGTTACGCACGTTAGAACGGGCCTTGCCGATTTTTTTCTAGTGACATTGGGCGCATTGTGGCGCGAGCTTAGGGCGCGGCATCCATTCCATGGACGCAAGGAAAACACGGTGTTTAGTAGCTTTCTTAAACCGAACCGTGCTCGGGCAATGGCGAGCATTAGAAGGAAACTTTACTCATTTCTTTGGATCATAGGTGAGCCACCGGAGGGTCATAGTTAAGTCATGGTTGGATCTTCGAAGAAGAAATAGTATTGCTTATTAAGGTTCTTGCAATGCGCTGATGAGCAGCCTTTAATTATGGGCTGCCAGTCTGAGTGTCGGCTTTAGGGGCTTGTACAGATTAGCTTATCCCCATTCTTTCCTGCCACTGCACTTTGTGAAAGACTGCCGAATCAATTTTATAGATGGAAAGATAAATGTCGCAACCTACCGCATTAGACCTGCCTATGCTCGACCCGTTACCAGAAAGTACGCAAAAGTATTTCGATATATGCCAAGAGAAATTGGGCATGGTGCCAAATGTTCTGCAAGCCTATGCCTTTGATGTGGATAAACTCAATGCATTTACCGGCTTTTACAATGACCTGATGCTGGCAGGCAGCGGCTTGAGTAAGTTAGAACGCGAAATGATTGCGGTTGTGGTGTCTTCCATCAACCGTTGTTTTTATTGCTTAACCGCCCATGGCGCTGCGGTAAGAGAGCTATCCGGCGACGCCAAGCTGGGTGAAATGATGGTGATGAACTACACAGTGGCAGAGCTAGATGAGCGTCAGCGAGCGATGTTAGATTTTGCGGCGCAAATTACTGTTGAAAGTTACAAGATCGAAGAGGCTGATCGCCAAGCACTGCGTGATGTGGGCTTTAGTGATCGCGATATTTGGGACATCGCTAACGTCGCTGCGTTCTTCAATATGACCAATCGAGTGGCCAGTGCAACGGATATGCGCCCTAATGATGAATATCACGGGCAGCACCGTTAGGCGCTGAAAGATACTTGGCTTGCCAATAGCAGGCAGGTATTTAGCTGATGTGAGTGTTAGCTCACCAAGTGACGACCTTGGAATGAGCTGGCTGAGTAGTCTGGTTCTGCAATGTTGTGCTCTACCAATTCATCCGTGAGTGCTTGTTCCAGAAGATCCAAATAGCGATGCCAACCTGCAAGCACGGCTAAGGCCACTTCTAGTTTGCTCATACTCGGTCTGAACACCAACGTGTCGCTGAACGCCAGGCGGCAGCCGGTGTCCGTTGCTTCTAGCCGAAAGACAATGCTGCCTAGTTGGAGTAGGTTGGGTGCTTGAAAAGCCTCAATGTTGCCTTGGATATGTGGTGGTCCAGAGGGTGCGTCTTCAAACCATAAGTGGTACTCGCCGCCTAGCTTCGCTTGGAATTTGAAATTTGGCGACCAACGATCTAGTGCCTTTGGGTCGGTGATAAGGTGCCACAAGGTATGTATATTCGTGTGGTACTTACGCTCAAAGTGAACGGTGACGGCGCCCTCCGGTCTCGAGTTCAACCAACCTTCTTTCCCCGTGATTTGTTCAACCAAAGCTCTTATCCCCAATAGCTACCGCTTTTAAACCCGCCAAAACCGCAATTTCGATATTGGATAATTTATAGTTCCTCGACTTGGAAGCGTCTTGTATTAAACGACTACCGGCGGCCCTAAATCTCTATTCGGTAGTGAGTCCAAGGCTTTAGTCGTTAGCCTCTTTGGCCAATCAGATGTTTACACAGCCCACGCGGGTTTGGGCAGATGAAGCCCTTAACTTCAATGACACTAAACTTCGTTTTCGGCACTGACTATCCAAACCGCTGCCTCTAGGTCTAGACCTTCACTGGTCATATGCGGGCGAAACATCTCTTTTACCGCATTTAACGCCTGGTCTTTTTCCGCGCCCTCAAGGGTGGCAACGGCGTTGGCTGCCGGTCCGATTTGTGTCTGAAAATATAAAGCATCGTCCAAATTGTCTGCTATGTGCAGCGGCGTGTTAAACGACTCAATTTGCACGTTAGCGAAACCGGCATTGCTTAATATGGCAAGCACGTGCGCTGGGTCGGAAAATGCAAAGGGGCCGGGCGCATGTGGGTTGGGGGGTGTTGCAGCGGGCGGCATGAAGGGCTGCACCGCTTTACCCGCTAAAGACATCCATGGGTTTTCACTCGGCGGCTGCCAACAGACAAAGACCATTCGTCCATTAGGTTTGAGTGCTTTGCGCAAATTCTTGAAAGCCGCTTCCGGGTCGGCAAAAAACATCACGCCAAAGCGCGAAAACAGTAAGTCGTATTGGCTGCTAAATTCAGCAATGGCGGCATCGGCTTGCTCAAAGCTCACATTGGGCATTGCGTCAGCTCGGACCTGCGCATGGGCCAACATGGGTTCTGAAATATCAACGCCGGTGACAGAGCCGCTACTCTGGCTTGCCCCTAGGGCAATACTGGTGTCGCCGCAGCCACAGCCAATATCTAGCGCAGATTCATTGGCGGTAAATTTTGCCGCCGCAAGTCCAGCCTCGGAAAGTGGTGCAAGTAGGTGGTCTAAATGCGCTTGTTGGGCAACCCATATGGCGCCCGCCTTAGCGTTCCAGTATTTGATTTGTTCTGCGTTATCGCTGTTGTTCTCGACGTTGGTCATTGCGCGCTCCTAGTGGTTGTCACTGCCTATGGTGGGATCGACTAATATTTTTGCGTGTACCTCAGGGTTGGCTAAATCTTCAAAGGCCTGTGCCACCCCACTTAAGCCGACTGTGTCGGTAATTAGTGGCGCTACGTCAACGTGCCCTTCGGCAATGCTATGCAATGTCTCAGCGAATTCTTCCGGGGTGTAGGCCAGTACAAACTGCAAGTTGAGTTCTTTGTTTACGCCAATCAAGGGCCTGAATTGATCCGACTCCATACACACGCCAACAACGACTATTCGGCAGCCCTTTTTCGCTCCGGCCATTATTTGGTCGATGACCCCTGGTACACCTACGCATTCGAAAAACACGCCTTCTCTGAAAGATTGACCGGAGAAAGGCTCCACAGGCATTGGGTTACCGTTTACATCTGTTTGCGCCAACGCCGCCCAGCTTCCATAAGGCGAGGTTTTGCTGGGGTCGATGACCTGATCTGCCCCCATTAGCTCGGCCAGCTGTCGTCGCTTGGCGCTGTAATCTACAGCGATAATTGGCCCAACCCCCATTTGCTTTAACGCGCTGATCACCGCTAAGCCCACAGGGCCGCAACCGATGACTAAGGGTATCTCTGACTTGTTTAATCGGGCCATGCGCACCGCGTGTAACCCAACCGCCATGGGTTCTGTTAGAGCTGCATGTTGGGTAGCTAGACCGTTAGGCACAGCCAGCAGCATAGATTCTGTGAGTACCATGTTCTGGGAATAACCGCCGGGGACGACATTGGAGTAACCTACTGTGGATGGCTCGCCGTTATGCACGGTCATTGGAAAGGAACAAACTCTAGTGCCAGCTTTGAAATTGTGGCTGGTACCTGGCCCGTGGTCGAGGATTTCTGCACAGAACTCATGGCCCATGACAATGTCTTTGCTCAGATCCATTGTAAACGAGCCGCCCGTTTCAACCGAGGTTTGCACCATTTGATGGCCGTGCTTCAGAGCGTGTAAATCCGAGCCGCAAATGCCACACGCCAGTGTTTTGACCAAAACTTCGCCTGCGCTGGGTACTGGCATAGCCATATCATCTACAATGATTTTGGCGTCGCGCATAATTGCTGCTTTCATCTAATTCCCTTCCTCTGTTCGCACATTAGTAAGACAGAATAGTAACCCAGTGTTTGGTTTTTTTGAGTAGCTTTTGTGTCTGTAATTTTCTCTGTAATTTTGCCGTCATTTTCCAGCACGTGTCGCTGAACTTGATCACCGCTCGTATAAGGCATAAATTCCCAATACTCAAATCTGCTCCAATTATGGTTAGGGTTCTTACTAAACAAATGCGATTTGACGTCGGAGAGCACAATAATGGTTCAATTAGTCCCGGAAGAAATTCAGACAAAAGAAGTTTTGCATTGGGAAGGTGTGCATTTGATACATTTTTCAGATTCAGCGTGTTCCCAAAAGGCGCGTATTTTTCTAAATTTGAAAGGCATCAATTGGATCTCTCACCCGCTTAACTTAACTCAGCAAGACAACTATAAACCCTGGTTTCTGGGCATTAATCCAAGAGGCTTGGTGCCAGTTTTGGTGCACGATGGTGAAGTGCATATAGAAAGCAACGACATATTAGATTACTTAGACGAAACGTTTCCTGAGTTAAAGCTGATTCCTGTGGATGCTCGCGAAGACATCATGGCGGGTCTGGATGAAGAAAATGAACTTCATTTGGATTTGCGCGCGCTGACCATGCGTTTTGTGATCCCTCGGTTTTTAGCACGTAAACGCCCTGAAGCGCTGAGTTTGTATGAGCAATCTGAGAATATTATTAATGGCGAGGCGGACGCGAGAAAAGAGATAGAGCTGAGCTTTTGGCGCACTTATGCTACCGAAGGGATTTCTGACCGTCGTGCACATGAAGCGACGCAGAATTTTTTTGCAGCTTATGAATTGTTGGAGCAGCGGCTAACTCATAACCGCTATTTGTCCGGCAGTGAAGTGACCTTGTTAGATATCGCTTGGTTTATTTATACCCACCGCTTGTCTATGGCCGGCTATCCCTTTGCCAAGCTGCACCCAAAGGTAGCTATTTGGCACGCCCACCTTTTGTTAAAACCAGAATTTGCCAATGAAGTGCAGGTACCCACTTCGTTGAAGATGATTACCTCCGCTATGCAATTGATGCAGCTGATCACCAGTACAACGCTGAGTCACATTGCCGAGTTCTAGTTGCGCCGCTGACTGTATGGGTTTTGTTGATGACTCGTTAGCCGGTGTTAGTGATTTACCCGAAAAAGCTCATCAAATGCAGGGTTGGTTGCTCTTGTGGCTAGAATTTTTTCCGTTGCTGCCTTGGTGTCCGGGCACGTGTGGTCAACGAGAGCGATCTTGTAGCTGGGTCTTAAGACCAATTGGTCCCAGTAAATGGCAAGGTTAGGGCGACCAGATTGCAATAAGTCGTCTAGCATCGTGACCTGCTTAAGTCGGTAGAGTAGAACCATCATTTCGATATCTATCTGCGAGAATGTTGTGCCAATAACCCAGGGGCCGCCGTGTGTTTTGAGAGAACGTTCAGCCTCATCAAGTTGGTCTTCAATGATCTCTTTCGCAGTTTCAAACGCTTCGGTTAGCACGGGGTTTTCGAGTATAGACAGCGTGTTAAGCGCTCTCAGGACTGGGGTACTTAGAGGTTTGCGAAAAAACGGATTTAATACGAATATTTTTACCAGCAACGTGGCCTTTAAGTGCTCCAAAAATGCACCCATAACTGGCAGTGCGATGGTAAATAGCTCGTTACCACTTGCGCTGCCGGCCAGTGAGTAATCGTTCTCGTCACGGCCTGATAGTTTGTTCAGCCAGTATTCTAGCCTAGTGGTCTCTTCATCAGTGGTGGGCAACAGTTTTGCTCCGCGCTCATGTTGGGCAACTAGGTAGCTTATTTGCCGTCGCGAGTTATAGATTGCGCGGCCGTTGTGCAGCAGCAGTGGCACTTGAAATTTGGACAACCCCGTCATGAAATCGGTTGAAACACTATTTTTGATGTCAGTTGCTATGCGCACCTCATGGCTCTTATAGGCAATAGGCAACTCCGCTAGGCAGGCACGAATTCTTTGCGATGGCGCTTGTTCATTGTGATAAAGCTCCCACTCGTGAGTATGCGGCAGAGTTTTCCCTTCTTTTGCCCCCATAAGTATTTTGCGGATTCTTTGGTTTATTAGCTGAAAGCGTACAAAGAAGAGTAGCGCTGCTAACACTATTCCAATAACCGTTAATGCAACTATTTCAATCATATGCTGGTGCTCTTAGAAATTTCGCAGCTTCTGTTGAGCGGCTATTTCGTTGTGATTATTGATCCAGATACCTGCAAAACGCTAGGCTCGGTTGCGCTCGCTCAATGCAGCGAGTCAGTTAAATAAATTTCCTGTCAGTGATTCACTTTTAGTAGTTCATCAAACTCGTTATTGGCATCCCTAGCTGCCAATATTTTCGCAGTTGCGGCTTTGATACTAGCGCCGTCGTATTTCGTAAGGGCCATGTTGTAACTGTGTCTCGCAGATAGCCTCTGCCAATATAGACTCAGCTGAGGGCGTCGTGCATTCAATAGATCTTCCAACATAGTCAGTGAGTTAAGGCGGTCTAGTAGAACCATCATTTCTATGTCAATCTGGGAAAAAGTTTCTCCGATAAGCCAATCTTCGCCGTGTTCGATTAAGCTGTTTTCTGCATCGTCGAGGTAACGCTCGATGGACTCTTTGGCCTGCTCGAATAAGCCTGTGATTTTCGGGTCATCTATGAAGTTTGCCAATTTGCGAAATTTTAGAGCTGGAGTTAGGAGGGGTTTTCGCGCAAATCGGCTCAGCCAAAAACTTCTGATCATCATCAGAACATGTCCCTTCTCCATTAGCGCGCTGAGTAACGGCAGTGAAATGACATAGAGTGCGTTGCCTAGGGGGCCTAGACTGGGTAAGAGCACCGTTTGATCAATGAGTAATGTTCGCTCTTGCCAACTTTCCAGCCGCTGGTTTTCATTTTGTTTTAGAGGGAGCAGTCGTTGTTCGCATATTGGCTGATTGATTATGTATTCGACCTGACGCTCATAACCGAAGATTAGTTGATCTTTATGGCGAAGAATCGGCAGACGGTTGTTTGGAACAGCCGCCAAAACATCTTTTGGGATGCTCTTGGTTGTCTTAGGATTCATCATATCTATATTGTGGTTCTTATAAGATATTCCTAATTCCACCAAGCAGACTCGGATTCTCCTCGAATTTGCAGCGAAGTCGTTGTTATACAGTTCCCATTCTTGACTACGATAGCTCGGTATCAGTGCGTTCGCGCGAGCGCGTACATTGAGACCTCTTGCGCCACTCAGATCTGTAAGTATGCGGTAGATTAATGCTGTTATCACAATTCCAGTAATGGCTAAAATGGATATATAAAGCATGTAGAGTAGCTCTTCACGGCCACCTGACTGTAAAAACAATGCGGACATTAAGCAATATTTTAATAGTGACGATTTCGCCGAATGCTGGAGTGCTTTAGGCAAGTAAAGCAGGTCTCACATAAAGCTTGTTGAAAGTCTTAGTGGCGTATGTGGCAAGGAAAAGCCCAACACGAGGCGCTGGGCTCTAGTTTTTGCCTGTAATTTTTGCCAGTGTTTGCGATCAGGGCTTGGGCTCGCAAGTGGTTTGCCTAACTTTGGCTGTTAACCAGCATTCGGCACTAACCAAATAGCAGACGACCATGCTCTTTCTTGAATGGTGGCTTGCAGATCTGAGCGTGGGGTTGCGCCCGCTTTGATGGCATCCCAAGTTGACCACCGACAGGTTGGGTTCTCGAGCGCGCGCACATAGTAAAAGGTCCTGTGCTCTGGGTTGAATTCTGGATCCCGCCATTTAGCCTTAAGCTCTGCTGCACCTAAATTGCTGCTTATGGCGCAGTTGTTTAGATCTACTTGAGCGCCGTTGTCGGGGCAACGATGAGTAACCGTGTCCACCAAGCCGCCGTCGGAACAGGCCACATCATAAACTCGTTCGTTGTGTTCGCCGTCAACTGTCCAACCTTTAACAATCTGCAAGCGTTGCAGTGGCGCTGAATTTGGGTCTTGGGTGGCGTGGGCTAACAGGGTGGGCGTTTGGTCACCATTGGCTAATAGTTCTGAACCCATGCTGACACCGCTTGCATAGGCTGCTGCAACCTCATTGGTGTCATTGAGGGTGTTGCCGCCGAAGTTATAACCGGCAAACAACCGAACCTTCATTCTGGGTCCAGACGTGGCAAAAGTTTCTTTGCGCCGAAATGCGCGATAAATTGCATCCCGCGTGTTTTCCTCAGCCCAGACCCCAGTAAGACCAGATGCCCCCCAAGTTTCATACGCGCCTGTGGCATATTGTTTGCCGCCAATTTGTTTGATTTCAACTCTGCCAGCCGCTTTGATTATTTCAGCATCGCCTGCGGTCAGCGGCTGTGATCCGCGGCGACTGCCGTCTGAGTCTAACAAGCCTACTTTAGAGAAGTAGCTTTCTTCATCGAGAGATGCGGCCCCTGTATGGGTGTCGGATGCGCCAACAAAGCCAAATTGGTAGGCGTTGGTTAAACCTTGGTCGGCCAAGGTCATGCCGTTCAGAAGCGCTTGTCGAGCGTAAGAGCCTTCTGGTTGGCTGGCTATGGTGGTGGCAATTCGATACGGCATTATTTCGAAGTTTGCCCACTCGTCATTTTGCGAGAGCAGTGGGTGTGTTTCGGATGTGCCTTTCACCTGGGTTATTTCGACTAGCGGTTCGTTGCGAATTCTGCGCTGGGCGTAGGTTTCATCAATGGGGTTGCTGGCCCAGTCAACCATTTGAAACATTGCGCCGTTAGATCCGTTGGAGTTGTGAGGAATGGCGAGTGTTTCTATGCCTTGTGCTCTGAGGCCGTCCATCCAATCCCACAGGCCTTCAGGGTTTTGACTGTGAAAGCGCGAGAAGGGCAGTGCTGGGAGTTTATCTGAATCTCTGAATATGACGTTACGGTGCAGGTTGCCGCGTCCGTCTGTGGAAGAGGTGTATTCATAGGCAACGAATGTGGTGAACTCGCCTGGGCGATTGTTTGCTTGGGCTGCTTGGACAATGTCCGCCCAGGCGTCTTTGGCTATTTGATTCACTATAGCCACATCGGTTTGGCCATCAGTGATTCTATTGAGCGTATCTGGGAGAAAAGTGCTAAAGGCCTTCACTCGCTGAGGCAGGCTGGCAAGGTTAAGATTATCTGGTGTGTTGATGTTATGTAGATCCTGCACATGGGGCTCTTGCGAGAATACTGTGCTGGTGTTTGCAGCGGCTTTAACAGCACCCAAAAACATGGCGTGGTCGGTCACTGCATAAAAATCTAACGGTTGGCCCAGTTGTACTTGGAAACCCGCTGGGTGGGCTATGGCTTCGCCTTGTGCGTATCTGTAGGCATCATAGGGCGTGG
>QXZU01000180.1 GCA_009886205.1 K189A clade bacterium
ACGTCGCCAGCCCAGCTTCTGGACCGACCGCCGTGTGATTATTGCCAACTGTGCGAGCCTCAGGTTGGTGTACCGCTGCATGGTAGCCAAGGGCCTCGGTCGCCAGTTCGGTAATGTATTGTCCTAGGTCTGCGCCCAGTGTTTTCATGATAGAAGATTCAGGCCCTGGATTTTGTCCCTTGGACAAAGCCGCCATAATGCGAAATTCTGTGAATTGAATGGCTTCAAGCTTCACTTCTACCTCATCTAATTTGCGTGCGAAATTGGACTCGGCTGCGAGATTTGAGCCTTCCCATGGTATCTCCTGCGCCAGGCTACGTAATCTCTTAAGGGCAATCTTACGGCTGGCGGTGCCGCCACCGCCGCGCTCAAACTCCAAAAGGTACTTGGCCACTGACCAGCCTTTATGCTCCTGGCCAACGATATTCGATTTAGCCACCCGGACGTTTTCAAAGAACACCTGGTTGACCTCATGGGTGCCAGAGGCAAAAACAATGGGCTCTACTTTTATGCCCGGACTGTCCATGTCTAAGAGCAAAAAGGTAATGCCGTCTTGCGGTTTGCCGCTGTCATCGCTTCGCACTAATAAAAACATGCGGTTGGCGTAGTGGGCGTGGGAGGTCCATATCTTGCTGCCATTTAGGATGTAGTCATCGCCATCGCTGGTGGCCTTAAGTTTAAGGCTGGCAAGGTCAGACCCTGAGCCTGGCTCGGAGTAGCCTTGGCAGTAGTAGTCCTCGCCAGACAGTATTCTCGGCAGCAGTTCTTTTTTCTGGGCATCGCTGCCACAGCCGATAAGCATAGGCCCGCACATGCCCACACTCATGGGCGCCAAGTTTGGTGCATCTGCCTGAGCGGTCTCTATTGACCAAATGTATCGCTGCATTAAATCCCAGCCGGTGCCGCCATATTCTTTAGGCCAAGCGGGTGCCACCCAACCTTTGCGGTGGAGAATTTTATGCCAGGCAATGTTGTGTTCGTAATCAAGAAAGAGGCCTGGGCACATGCGCTGTGCGGTGCGCAGATCATCGGTTAAAGATTCGTCCAAAAAAGTGCGTACTTCGTCGCGAAATTTTTCGTGCTCTGGGCTGAAACTGATATTCATTATTATTTTCCTCAATTGTTCTACAAGATCCGCTGAGCCAGTAACGGTCCTTTTTACAAATTGTTGTACAGACTTTCCTACAAACCGAGCTCGGCTTTTACCCTGGGCACTACCTGAGTAAACAAGCGCTCTAAACTGGCAGACATATCATCTGCGCGCATGCCCGGGGGCACGGCCATAGATACAATATCGGTAATGCCGAAATCGGTGATGAATTTTTTCAGCTCTGCCACGCAATGGTCCACGTCGCCCACTATCCAAGTTTGGGGGACCTGTTCGCCTTTTTCGCCAAAGCCTTCGCCGCTTTCTTTATAGAATTTTCGGTACAGCTCCATGCGGTAGCGTTCTGACTGACGCACTGGGAGCCAATCTTTGCCTTGGTCGTCGGTGACTAAAATGCTGCGGATAATGCCTACCCTATAGTCACTGGGGTTGCGTTGACTGTTCTTTAACGCATCTACCCAAGGGTCAAATGAGCGTTTTTTCAGGCCTTGGGGTAAGAAGTTGGTGTTGTAGTGGGCGGCTCTTGCCGCGCCGGCTTCGGACATTGCTGCCAGCCATAGAGGAGGGCCGCCTTCCTGCACGTATCCAGGGGCGATTTTTACGTCTTCAAACTGATAGCGCTTACCTTGGTAACTAAAGCGCTCACCGCTAAAGCAGTGTTGCAGTACTTCTATGCCCTCGTTCATCAATGACAATCTGCGTGCTACGGGGAAGCCAAAGCCTTTGAACTCATGCGGGGCATAGCCCATGCCAAGGCCTACCTCAACCCGGCCACCGGACAGGTTGTCTAGAACCGCGAGGTCTTCGGCTAGGCGAATAGGGTGGTTAAATGGCATGAGGCAAATATTGGTGCCAAAGCACACATTCTTGGTCACCGCCGACATTGCCCCAGCTACTGGAATCCAGCTAGGCAAGTAGCCGTCTTCAACAAAGTGGTGCTCGGTGAACCAAACGAGGTCCGCCCCTATTTGGTCAAGCCACTGCACTTGAGACATGATTTCTTGGTAAAGGTATTGATGGCTGACGCCGGAGTCAGGCGGATTACGAAAGTCGTAACAAACGCCAATGCGCAATTTTTTGCGCTGCTTTTTGTTTGTAGCTAAATCTGTATCCGGCATAAGTCCTCCCCAAGACTAAATCTCCCCTCTACCCAAGACTATAAGACTTGCGGCGTTTCGTGAAGCCTCTCCAGCGCGCTCTTAATCGCTTGATGGCATTGCAATCAATAGCGCTGCAGTAGCGTTTGCAGAGGCCCATTAATCACTTGGTTGATGGCCGCCTGTTGGTGCGGATATAGATTTTGATTGGCAACAAATTCGGTGCCAGCGTAGGGGTCTTTAACCCCGCTACTGATCCCCGCAAGGGTATCTATCACCGCAACACCACATAGCGGCACGTAGAAGTCTGAATAGCCGCCTTCATGGTTGGCGACGACTTTGCCGCCACACAGCTCATCCGCTGCTTGCATGATTTTCTGGGTCATAGTGCGAAAGTGGTTGGCCACCAGCAGCATGTGACTTAGAGGGTCGAAATAACAGGCGTCATAACCGCAGGCGATAACAATGAGATCGGGTTTGAATGCATGTAGGGCAGGCAACACCACATCGTCTAGTGCTGCTAGGTACGCGCCGCCGCCGCTGCCTGCGGGCAGTGGAATATTAATGTTATGTCCGTGGCCTGCATTTTCGCCTTGTTCGCCAATGGTGCCCAAATTAACCGGGTAGAGCATTTCTTGGTGAATGGACAGGGTGAGCACGTCCGCGGAATCATAAAAAGCTTGTTGGGTGCCGTTACCGTGATGCACGTCCCAATCGATCACCGCCACGCGCTGGACCAACTTGTCTGCTTGGGCCTGCATAATCGCCAGTCCAATGTTGTTAAAAATACAGAAGCCGCGACCTTTATCTCGTTCCGCATGGTGGCCGGGAGGGCGGGTCAGGGCGTAGGCGTTGTCGATCTCGCCTTTGCATACGGCAGCCACAGCGGCGCAAGTACCGCCTACGGCCAATTTTGCGATCTCGGCCGAGCCTGCGCCGATCAATGCAGACTCGCCAGCATCGCCGCCACGACCGTCGCTGAGTTCCTGCACGAGGCTAATGTACTCAGGGGTGTGAAAGCGCTCTAGCGTTTCATTGCTGGCCATTTCATGGCCCAGTGATTTTAGTCGTGGCGTCACACCATAGGCATCCAACAAGTTTTTCAGCTTTCTTTTGGTCTCGGCATTTTCTAGGTGCATGCCCGGCTGAAAGGCCCCCTTAGAGGGCTGCACACCAATGGCCGAACCATTGTCGTGCCACATGTAGCGCTCGTTCCAAATAAACCCTGTTGCCATAATTTGCTGTCCTTAAGTGTCCGCGTGTTACCGCAGCCGTGTTTAACTATCCGCGTTCGCCGCTAAAATCCGCTGTTGTTTTTGCTAGGAATGCTTTGGCACCCGCTTGCATATTTTTTGGAATGAGTACGGCTTGGTGTGTCATCTCTAAATCTAACTGATCGCTAAAGGTATTGTGAATAGCCGCATCAATTGTTTGTCTAGTCCGCGTCACTGCGCTGGGAGAAGAGCGTTTTAGTACCGCTGCAATTTCAGCTACTCGCGTGTCTAGTGCGCTGTCTTCAACGGCATCCCAAATCATGCCCCACTGCAACGCTTGTTCTGCGCTGACTCTGTCGCCCAGCAATGTAATGCCCAGTGCTCTCGCTCTGCCAACACGCAGAGGAATGCTCCAGGTGGCGCCCATATCGGGAACAATGCCTAGGTTGGGTCCAAAGGTAGCAACAAAAAACGCTGAGTGGGCGGCAACAGTAATGTCGCAAGCTAAGGCCAAGCCAAATCCGCCGCCTGCTGCCGGTCCGTTGATCCGAGCGATAGTCGGCACAGGGCAGTCCATCAGCGCGCGCATGGCGGCATTGAAGTCGTCACCTTGTTTGCTTTCGTCTGTGACCGGTTTTTTTGGCTCTGCGGCTTGCACTAAATCTGCGCCTGCACAAAAACCTCTACCGTTGCCGGTAAGGATAACAACTCTTATAGCTTCGTTACCCCGGACGACCTCCAGTGCTTGGGAAATGCCACGCATCAACTCGTTGGTCATGGCGTTCATGGCCTCTGGTCGATTAAGTGTGATGGTTGCGACGCCGTCCTCTTGAGTCAGTAGTACCGTATTTGTATTGAGCATATTTTTCCCTTTTCAATAAGCTTGGCTCTTTGGCCTTTTGTTGTCTGTTTTTTTAGCTAAATAGTGGTCGCCAGCGCGCCTGCAATGGTGACCAATACGCTGCCCCATAAGATGTCTAACTGCCAGCCAAAGCGGTTGATTGTTTTACTCACGCGGGAGATGGAAACCAAAAAGGCCATGGATAAGTACCAAAGTGCATCTATTACTCCGGCGAGCGAAGCCATAGACCATTGCAATACTAGGCTTTGCCCCGGATGTAAAAATTGGCTGAATACAGCCAAAAAGAACAGTGCAATTTTTGGATTTAGAAATACGATGAGAAAGCCTTTGCTGGCGTGGGACCAAATGCTGTTGCTTTCCGCTAGCTGCCCGTCTTCTATCTCAGAGTTTAAATCAGCCCCTGCTTCAGAGTCTAACTTAACGCTTAAGGCTGTATTAGGGCGGCTGTTCCACCCCCCCATAATCATTTTTGCGCCTAGGTATAGCAGTAGTAGGCAACCGCCAACCTGCAACACTTGAAACGCACGCTCTGAGGCAAACAGAACTGAGCTTATGCCCGTGCTTACCAGCAAGGCGTAAAACCCCACTCCAATGCCATGGGCGAGGCTCTGAACAATGCCGGGTAGGCGACCCTGTTTGGTCGCAGTGTTAATGACTAAGGCGAGGCTTGCTCCGGGTGTGGCTGCCCCTGCGAGAAGTGTGATTGCCAGCAGTGCCCATTGAGTTGCCGTCACCGCGCAATGCGTCCTGTTTGCATACTCGCTAGTCGTCCCAGCCCACCATTTTTCGCTGACTGGCATTGAGTGTTGGTACTGGCGGCAGCGTGTACTTGTTTTTCTCGGCAGCTATGACATCAGGAAATTCATCCGCGTTAATGAACCGGTCGCTCCAATTGGTGGTGGAGGTAAGGGTGTTAACCGCCTCCTTTCGCATGGCAATAACGTCGGCATTAGATTTTGCTTTAGGCATCATACAAATGAGGCTTGCCGCACGAAATAATTCTTGGTCGTCGCTGGGCTGCTCTAAGCCAGGGCTGCTGCAATGAATGGTTCTAGAGTCCCAAAGCATCATATCGCCGGCTTCCATATGGCAAATGATGGGCTGGGTGTCTGCCAATTGCGGGTCATCCTTAGGGAACCTGAAGTGGTCAATTTTAGGGTGGATACGGCTCAGCCGTTCTGCGTATTGGTCAGGTATATTTGCAAAACGTTTGTGACTGCCGGGGACCATGACATTGCCGCCAGTAGCCGGTGAAGAGGGTAAAAGGTTCACTAAGCCTTGCACACAATGCTTGCCCGGACGCCCGATAGGGTGCTGATCAATATGCATCCAACTTGGGCCTTTGTTGGTCCGCCAGTTTTCGTTATATGTCCAAGGCCGCCATAACGCCATGCCATCAAAACTGACCAGTAATTCGTCGTCATCCCATACCGCCGCAAAAGCCTCTTTCACTGCGGGAACATCTCTGATGTACCACTGGGCTGCGCTGTGGCCTATGCCGTGACCGGGCAAAATACCGCCGTGTACAGCCGTAGGCCAACGATCATTGTCCCAAGTATCCCTATTGTTTCTGTCAATGCCGGTTTCTAGCCCTTCCAAGTAGTCCCACATAAGGCTCAATGCTTCAGCGGTTTGTTCGCCAGTTAAAGCATTAGCGATGACCACATAGCCATGCTCTTCCAAGTAGCTTATGCCTTTAGGATCGCCTGCTTTAAAGCGTGGCACGTACTCATAACTAATGTTGATATTTGCTGACATAACTCCCCCCCAAGAATTTCTTTGCTTTGAAAGTTACCTTATTGGGCTGAGTCGTTAAAGTTGAATTTGCGTTTAGAAAGAGGCTGACTGTGGCCGAGTGGCCACAGTTGAGGGGCGGGTGTGGAGTTGTTATTTGCCGTTATTCTCTGGTTATACCTGAGTTATACCTGAGTTATTCTGAGTTTTTGATGGCTTTTTTGTTGCGGAAGAAAAACAAGGGAAGGGTGAAGAGCGGCCAGAGTTTTTCATAGTGAGTAGGCATCAGGCGTTGTGATAGATCCATCAACTTAGCATCAAGGCCGACAAAAATGCGTGTCTTCTTTTTTTTCACGCCTTGCAAAATAATATCTGCCGCGCGGCTTGGGTGCATGCCGTGTTTTTTGAACGCATCGCCCATTTCCTCACGTGTTTTAGGGCCTAGTCCCATTGGCAGTCGGGGACCCTCCGCATCACTTTCGTTGAACTTCGCGGTTGACAGAATGTTGGTGCCAATATGCCCGGGATGGACGCAATGAACCTGCACAGATGAACCCTTAAACTCCTTTGCAAGGCTTTCTGTGAAGCCACGTACGGCAAATTTAGTTGCGTGGTAAACGCTTTGTCTTGGCACGGCCACCATGCCAAAAATCGAAGACGTATTCACAATAGCCGCTTCAGGGCGCTCTTTGAGGTAGGGCATAAACGCTCGGGTCATATTCACTACGCCGTGCAGGTTTATGTCCATGACTGAATCCCATTGCTCTTCGGCAAGGTCTTCAAAGCTTGAGTCAAAAGTGACGCCGGCATTGTTAAAAACCAGATCAACCTTGCCGTGCTGTGCGATGACTTTTTCTGGGAGCGCTTTAATCGCGTCTTTATCAGCCACGTCTAAGATGTGGCTGGAAACGGCGACATTGTAGCGGTGGAGCAGGGCTTTAGTCTCAGCGAGAGAATCTTCGTTAACGTCACAGATGACGACATCGCCACCGGCTTTAGCGATAAGAATCGCCAAGTAGCGACCCATGCCGGAGCCTGCGCCGGTAATGACGGCGACTTTTTGCGCAAAATTTTGCATTGAATGCTCTCCTGAATATGTAATCTATTTGTCGGCGGTGACGCCTAAAAATGTAAAAGTTTTGGAATGGCGGCGATCGTCCTACGGATTAGCGCCTACCGTCAGTGTGCGATCCTCAGAAAGCACCCATTCAGACATGGAACCGTCGTAAACGCTTACCTTGTCTTGACCCAGTAATTTGCACGCAAAGGCATCTAGTGTTGCTGCAATTCCGCCGCCGCAATAAACAATAACGTTTTCAGCACTTAACATACCCTGACGTTCCAGAGTCGCCGCGAGTGCTTCAGGTTCGAGGAAGAACTCATTGTCCAGTACATCTGAAAACGGCAGCGAGAGGCTGCCTGGAATATGGCCGCGGCGCTTGTAGAAGAAATCACCTGTGCCCTCATAGAGGGGCGTGGTTAACGCATTGATGGTGCAGGTATTTTGGGCAAGGCCCGCTTCAACGCCGTGTGTGTTGGTAAACACCGCGGATTTAGGCGAGCCAAAAAATTCTGCTTTAGCAAATTCGTGACGACCAGATTCGCAAGGCAAACCGGCTTTTTGCCAAGCACGGATGTTGCCGTTCAAGACCTTGATGTTGGTGTGGCCGGCATAGTGCAAGCACCACCAAGCGCGGGTTGCCCACATGAGATGGCCTGAGGAATATAAAATCACCTCATCGTCCTGGCTAATGCCGCTGTCGCCAATGGCCTTACACAGGGCATCTAGCGGCGGTAGGGTGTGATTAAGTGCCGAGTCTGTATCTGACCAGTCATTAATAAGGTCTATAAACCCAGCGCCTTGGATGTGCTCCTCTAAATACGCCTCAATGCCAGACTCGGCTTTGTGAGCGCCGTCTACTTGATGCAATAAAACGCTGGTATCGAAGACTTTAACGTTGTCATTACCGTTTATTTTTTGCAGCTCCTCGGAGCTAATAAGATACTCAGGATGGGTATAGTTCATTTTTATTACCTTAAAACGTGCGCGGAACTTTGCGTATGAGCGTGCTCGTGTCTGTGTGAATAGTTGGAAGCTTATCAAGGTCTGAGCTGTTTTCTAAGTTAGATTTATGAGGTAGAAAAAGGTAGGTAAATTTGCTCTAGTGTTTGCCTGCCGTATGCGGATTACTACAATCTACAGGTAGTTTTCGGAGTTTCATGATTAGGTTAGGAGAAGGAAATTGATTAAGCCAGTTTGTTTGGTAATAGGTGCAGGTGCAGGGATTGGTGGCAACGTAGCAAAGCGTTTTGCAAAGGAGGGTTATCACACGGTGCTTTGTCGGCGGAGTGATGAAGACGGCTTGAACAAAATGGTGGCTGAAATTGAGGCCAATGGTGGTTCCGCCAGCGGCTATTTGCTCAACGCCGTAGAGCCGGACGGATTAGAAGAACGCATTGCGGATGTGGAAGCCAATATTGGTCCCATAGATGCAGTTGTGTTTAATCTTGGCGCACAAATTGGTGACCGCTCTTTATCTAACACAAGTTATAAGGCTTTTGAGATTGGCTGGCGCATGGCTACTTTTGCTTTGTTCAGAATGGCGTCTGCTGTTACGCCGTTGATGGAAGAAAGAGGGCGCGGCACAATTTTAGTGACCTCGGCAACCTCAGCCATGCGCGGCAATGCAGGTCAGCACTCCCACGCCGCATCAATGGGGTGTATGCGTATGTTATGCCAGTCGTTGAATGCCGAGTTTGCGCCCAAAGGCATCCACGTGGCGCATATCGTCATTGATGGCGCGGTAGATGCTCCTGATACGCTTGGCAAAATGCTTGGCGCAGAAAAGTTTCAGGAACTGCGAGAAACCAAGGGCATGGAACACGACGGGTTGATGCTGCCTGAACGTATTGCCGATTCTTACTTCCACATTCATCAGCAGCATAGGTCTGTGTGGACGCATGAAATGGACTTACGTTCGTTCTCAGATCGGGCTTGGTGGAATCACTAACATCTGTTTTTAGACGCCCAAGCTGGCGTTCTGCTGATCTTTTTTTGCGTGTCCTTGGTGGCGATGAGCAACGTAAGGTCTGGCGTCAACGACAAAGCCGAGAAGAGGCCCCAACGCTGTGTGTTTGGGGCGGAAGCCTATTTGGCTGCGCCAGTTAGCGACTTAAGCCAGCAAACTAGGTTTTAGTCAGCTTTTTCGCTGCGCTGGTCATTTGCCGTTGGCGTTGAAGGTTAAAACTTTATACGCAGGGCGGTTTATATATCGCGACGCACTGTCGTAGACGTGGTAGCCTAGCTCCGTTTTCGACATTTCAAATTTTGCAGCCCTTCTGCAACATTTCTCTTGTAGCTTTTTTCTAGCAGCGTTTCGTTTTTAGCTTTTCTTTTTTCTTTCCTGTTGTGGTTCTTTTACAGGCTGGTGGTGCCCATTGCGGAACCATTACTACGTTCTATCAACTTCTAGAACCTGCTTTCGCTGACCTTGAACGTGATTTGTTCAAACAATGCAGTTGCTGATCTTTTTTTACGTCTTATGGGCTTGCTGCTTTGTGAGCCCATTACTGCGCGCTTCGCGTTGTGATGTTGTGTGCAGCCTCCCATGTTGAGGCGAACTTATTGTTTTGCTCAATATGCTAAATGTTGAGATTTACTAACCTGGATGTTTATGACCACTAAAAGAGCCGAGCCTCCAATACCGCCGCCGACCATTTTGTCCTTTGTAAAGGACCTGCCTAATTTATGTTCCCTGGCAGGTTTGGCCTGCACGCTTGCCGCAATATATTTCAGTCTTTTGGGTGTTTTTTCCGTAGCAATGATCGGCATGATCTGGGCTGTGGCCTTTGACTGGGCAGACGGTTTGATTGCGCGAAGAATCAAGAACCGTTCCGGCAGTGATCGTGTTTTTGGTGGCCAGCTTGACCTAGTGATAGATATTGTTAGTTATGGGGTGGCGCCAGCAGTTTTGCTTATGAGCTATAGCGATTTTAATCCTGCGTTTCTGCCTGGCGCTTTTCTGATGCTTGCGGCCAGTGCAATACGTTTAAGCTACTTCAGCACGTTCGGGCTTTCCGACAAGGCGCAGTACACCGGACTAGCGCTAGATAACAATAATGTTTTCTTGGTCTTCTTGTTCCTCTTTGAGGGATTCTTCAGCACGGCGCAATTTTCTATAGTGCTGTACGTTTTTGGGGTTTTGTTAGCTAGCTTAAATGTTGCGCAAATTAAGACACCCAAATTGTCCGGTAATCCGCGCAACGTCTACATGCTGGGCGTTTATACGTTGGCTATAACGGCTTTTTATGCGTGGCGTCTAAGTGAGCATCTATTGAATAGTCCTATTTAATAGTCCTATTTAATGACCGCATCCAAACTAATCCAGGAGTGAACTAATCCAATGATTGTCTACACAGTAGGAACTTTTGATCTGTTGCATGTTGGGCATTTAGCGCTGCTGGAATATTGCAGTACTCTGGGTGATGTGGTGGCGGTAGGGGTAGCTTCAGATCAAGTGGTGAACTCGTATAAGCCTAACGTGCCGGTTATTCCTCTAGATCAACGCCAAGAAATGTTGCAAGCATTGCGCTGTGTTGACATTGTGCGTCCGTATCACGAGCTTGAATACGTTTCTGGCTGCAAAGAGCTGAATGTAGACATTTTTGTTATTGGCGAAGATTGGGGCAGCAAGCCGCATAATGTCGCGGTTGAATCCTATTTGGCACTGCATGGTAAGCAGGTCATTCAAGTTCAGTACAATCCTCGCACTTCGTCGAGTCAAATCAAGATCAATACAATTGCGCAGTTGCGCAAACCTGTACTCGTTGAACAAGCCTCGCAAAATTACGCTTCAAGCCCAACGGAAGAGTCAGGCGCGCGCGTTTAGAGTGCTAGCTGACTGACGTAAACCTATAGCCGATGCCGCGAACAGTTTGCAGTGTTGCGTCTAAGCCATGTGGTTTGAGAATTTTACGTAGTCTGAGCATGTGCACGTCTACAGTTCGCTCCTCAACATAAACTTGACGGCCCCATACTCTGTCTAACAACTGACTGCGTTCAAATGCGCGGTCTGGGTTGCGCATGAGCACTTCCAATAATTTGTACTCAGTGGGACTGATTTGAATTTCGTTACCGTTGATTGTGATTCGGTAGCTGTTTAGATCAAGGCAGATACCACTGGCCTCAATTAGGTTGTTTTTGGGGCCGCCACTTCTGCGCAGGAGCGCTTTGACCCTAGCCAATAGTTCACGGGGCGAAAATGGTTTTGTAATATAGTCGTCAATGCCGCCAGCAAAGCTCTTCAGTTTGTCCGCCTCTTCACCTCTCGCAGTAAGCATAACGATTGGCAAATCCGCTGTAAGTTCGTCTCTGCGTAGGCGCTTTGCTAGGTCTATGCCATCCATGCCGGGCAACATCCAGTCAACTACGATCATATCTGGTAGTTTGATGTCTATTTTTTGCAGCGCTATCTCGGCTGTTTCAGCTGCTATGACATCGTAGCCGTCGCGCAAAAACGTAAACTCCAGCAGTTCACGGATATCTTGTTCGTCTTCAACAATAAGTATTGAGGTTGCCATTTCTTTTCTCTATGTCGCAATTTTATAGGGGCCAAAAATTTTTAGTTGAATCAAGTTTCAGAATTAGATACCCCATATATGACAATACCGTGAAAATATTGAACTTCAATTTTTTCGCTATTGGTTGACGAGCAGCTTCGTTAGGGCAGGGTTGCGCCGAGGCGCATAACCGAGGTTCTGTCGTCTTCGCCATGGTAACAATGTACAGGGAAACTATTTATTGGGGTCAAAATTGGTGCCTGAACTGGGGCTACCCAGCGGATCAAGTATACCTGCCACGCATTGATTTAGGTGACCAAAATCCCTTTTAGTCATTGCTTTATAGTTTCTGTTTTCCGGTTCTAAAAGCCACCTCTCAACGACAGACTCGGGCCAACCCAGTAGTCTTGCAAGTCCATTCGGTGTCAACTCATGGCGGCAACAAAGCGTTTTTGTGTGGTCATTATAGTCTAGGTCTGTTTCTAGATTTGGGTTGGACTCAAGCGTTGAGAGATCTTCCATCGAGCATTTTAACTCGCTGAGAATTTGTCTAAGTTCCAACGCATCTCTCTTGGAGAGGTGGATGCTCTTTGAGTTGTTACTGAGGTCTACAAGGTGCTGAAAAAACGTATTTCCATGTTCTGCCTCTAGGTACGACAAGTATCGCTTTAACAAACTTTTATAGCCCACTGTACGCTCCTGTTATTTTTCCCTCTCATTCTTGAAAGTGATTATTACGGTTTGATTGCAAAACGGTGAAATCCTCTCTGTGGGTGAAAAACTTGCCTTACTACTTTTCTTTAACTGTCACCTCAACTTCATACCACCTTCATAAATTGTTCATAAATGGAAATTACTGTGCTGCCCATAGATCTGTTGTGGTCTTTAACTAATGTATAACTTCAGGGGTTTCATAATGATTTTTAGTGGTTCAATTCCTAAATTGGCACTTTACGGGTTAGTGGTTGGAGGTGTTTTGGTTGGCTGCGGTGGCGGCGGTGATATCAAGATTGCACCTGTAACGACCGACACTTCCACCGACAATTCAGTGAATAATAGTAATAATGTTGCGGCAGCGGCTGAGAACCCTTGTGCTTCCAATGGCATTATTCAAGGTACTTATGACGGAACTAATTGTAATTACTCAACTGCCTTTGCGGATTCTGGTAACAACATAACAACCGATATTACCTTGGTTGATCTGGCCAACGACGGCGCTCATCTTTTCAGTGGCAGCTTGTTTATTGGCGAAGCGCATCAAGGGGCTGAGCTAGCAGCTGCAGGAATTTCTGAAGGTGGCGATGGCCCTCAGCTTACTGTTGAAGCAGGGGCTACGGTCGCTTTTTTAGACAACACCAAGTTTGTGATCATCATGCGTGGTTCTACGATCTCTGCAGTAGGCACAGCTGCGGCACCCATAACGTTTACTTCTTTTTCAGACGTTAACGGCACGCTGCCATCTCCAGAAGCTGTACAGCAGTGGGGTGGAATGGTCATCAATGGTTTTGGCGTGACTAACAAGTGTGCCTATACCGGTACTCGAGGCGCAGCTGGGTTTGCTCAAGTTGGAGACTGTGATGTTGCCGCGGAAGGTGCTGAAGGTTTAGATGAATCTTATTACGGCGGCGCTAACGATGCAGACACATCTGGGCGATTGGAGTATTTCATTGTTAAGCACACTGGAGCCCAAGTTGCGAATGGTGATGAGCTTAATGGTATTAGCTTCGGTGGCGTAGGGAGTAATACTGTCGTTGAAAACGTGCAGGTTTATGCCACCTACGATGACGGTTACGAGTTTTTTGGTGGCGCTGTAAACGTCACCAACTTTGTCGCTTTGTATGTAAACGATGATTCAATTGATATTGACGAGGGTTACAACGGCACGATTACCAATGCTTTGGTAATTCAAAGTGCGACCAATGGTAATCGTTGTGTTGAGGCGGATGGTATTGGTTCTTATTCAAGTAAGAGCGCAGTGACAATTACCGATATCCAGACACGTAATTTGAATAGCCGCCCAACGATCAAAAACTTGACCTGCATATATTCTGCAAATCAAAAGGTTGGCGGAACAACTGTATCGGGCGCTGCAGCCACTGGGACACATGACCCAGGTGCGGGTTTGCGTCTACGTGAGGGGCTGTGGCCAACCATTGAAAACGCTTTAGTTATTGGTTCTTTTTCCGTTGCTGAGGCCGGCTCGGATAACTGGGCGATTCGAGTGGACGACACAGTTGCTGATGCATTTGTTGCCGGTAACGCGAGTATCACTGGTTCTCTGTTTGCTGCTGAGGAGAAATCAAGCAAGCAAATCAATGGTCAAGATGTGGATGTATATCTTACCGCTAACGGCGGCAATGTGTTTGCGGACATTACTGGGGCCGTGAATGCTACAGCATCTACAGATACCGGTTTGCAGTTACTTGAGGGTACCCCGCCGATTTATTCAATTGCAGCGGCGTCAAGCCTGCCAATAATTACACCTGCAGGGTCTCGTTCTTATACCGGGGCCTTAAGCACCGGCGCTACGGATTGGGCGGCTGGTTGGACATATGGGATCTACAGCGCTAACCGTGGTCAGGCACTTTGGTTCGAATAAGCAAGCCTTAATCAGTTTGTTGAAGGGGGCGCCTGTGCTTCCTTCTGCAGATTCAAGTTGTTTGCTGTTTATTGCTCGATGGGAATCTTCCGATGTCCATTAGGTTAGCTAGACTTGACGAGCAAAATATAAATGTTAATCCAACGGCTCCGGCCAAATAGTTTGCACAAAGAGGCATGGTATGAATTTCTCACTCAGTAAACGCGCTCTGATGCTATATGCAATAGTTATAGCGCTCCCCATTACTACGCTCGCTCAAGAGGATGTATCGCGAGCACCAGAAATTGAGTCCCCAGTTGCCATGGCTGGCGGTGTTATCGAAGAGCAGGTGGTCCTAGGTCGCTTTATTGGCTCTGCTCAGGCGCTTTTACTAGAGCGGCAAGAAGACGAATCTATTGTCGATACGATTGATGCGGAGTCTATTAGTCGCACGGGAGACTCTACAGTTGCCGCGGCCCTGCGCAGAGTTACAGGTTTAACGTTAGTTAACGACAAATTTATTTACGTGCGCGGGCTTGGCGAGCGTTATTCAACGACGACGCTGAATGGGGCATCTATTCCTTCTCCTGATCTTTCGCGTAACGTCTTACCGCTGAATCTATTTCCCGCGTCTATCGTAAGCAGCCTATCCGTTCAGAAAACCTTTTCCGCGGATATCTCTGCCAACTTTGCGGGCGGGCTTGTTGATATTAGAACTACGCCATTTCCTGATGGAGGGTTTAACTTTAGTGCGGAGTTGGGTTCGGGTAAAAATCTAAGAACTGGCAACAAGGTATATACCTATACGGGTGGCGATAACGACAGGTTGGGTACGGACGATGGTACAAGGGATCTGTCCACAGACATTCTAGCCAGCCTTGCCACATATCGAGGCAACCTGAGTAGCGCAGCTATACTCCAAAGTTTACAGAAGTCCTCCCCGGATACGGCTACTGCCGCGCTAGCATCCCAGGTTAATACCGCGCTTATATCCTCGTTGAATAGAGACGTATCGGTACGAGAAAAAAGCAGCAGCCCAGACTTGTCGGGAAAATTTAGTCTAGGTAACACCTATGATTTTTCTGACGATATAGTGGCGGGGTTTCAAATCAGCGCGGCTTACGATAACGAGTGGCGAGAGCGAGAGAGCAAAACGTTTGATGCGAGTTTTCCTGACGAGCGCTTTGCTAAGTTAGATGAATCTACTTTTTCAGTAAGCCTTACCGGTACCGCGACCTTTGGTCTGCGTATATTCGACGAGCATGACCTTACGTTTACCTCGCTGTTTTTGCGGAATACCGATGATGAGACTTCCATTCGCGACGGCTTTGATGCCGATAGCGAAAAATCTGGAGGTTCTGGAAACCGTATTTATGGCATTAAGTTTGAGGAGCGGGAGTTGACCGTCAATCAAATTCGCGGAGAGCATGTGATGGGGTATTCAACCAAAGAGTGGGTGCCTGCGAATCTTTTAGATTGGCTACCGGAAGAGTCAAAGCTGACATGGTTTTGGTCAGAGTCTACTGCTGCGACTGTGATTCCTAACGAGGTCAGTGGTGCATACATAACCAACACAGATCCTGTAACCGGTGCAGTGCTGAGTTCCACTTTATCTCTGGATACGTCAGCAGTGGATTTTCGTTTTACTGATCTGAGTGACGATGTGAGCAGCTACGGTTGGACATCTACAATACCTGTTAGTTTTCAGGATGCTGAGCTAGCAGTTCGTTTCGGCTATAGCCATGATCGCAAATCACGGGTTTACGCCCAGCGAGAATTTGGCGTTGGCCCACAATCTGTTGGTTCTACTGCTATTCTGACCGGCGGCATTGCAGAGGTGTTGTCTGACAGTAACTTGGCAGATAGCGCTAACGATTTTGTCTTTAACGTACAAGGCTCGGGTACGCGTAGCTATTTAGCAGCGACTATGACAGACGCTAATTTTGCTATGTTGGATTTCACTTGGAAGGAAAATGTCACTCTCTCGTTGGGGGTTCGCGACGAGTATTATCGTCAGGTCGCATTGCCATGGAATATTTTGGGTTACACCCTAGATCAGCCACAAATTAATCCATCTGTGGAGTACTTGGAGAGTTATGCGTTTGAGGATGATGGAGTTTTTCCTGCGGCGTCGTTGGTGTATCGCAGTGAATGGCTTGCTAAAACCTTTCAATTGCGCTTCGGTGCTAGTGAAACAGCAATTCGCCCGGATCTTCGCGAAGTGATGGATGCCAGTTATCTTGATCCATTAACGGGTGAGCTGGTGTTTGGTAATACAAGCGTGCGGCCTGCAAGCTCTTTGAACTTAGATATCCGCGCTGATTGGTTTTTCGCTAATGGTAATAGTTTTACAGTCTCTGCATTCAGTAAGAATATCGATGACCCCATTGAATTTTTTGAAGTGGCTTCCAGTGATACGAACACTGCGCGAGAAATTATTAATGCGGAAAGTACGAAAATTCGCGGTGTAGAGCTGGATGGTTTGATGGAGTTGGGCAGCTTGGGTGCTTGGGGCGAGACGCTTTTTGTTAAAGCTAACTTGACCGTTC
>QXZU01000181.1 GCA_009886205.1 K189A clade bacterium
ATAAAGACAATTAAAAGGGCAGCTAAAAGAGCAGATTCAACCTATGCCAATCCTGCGGATTCATACAGGGCTCTGCCGGTAGCGGATTGTCAGGTGTTTGTCACGCTCATGTCGTGGTCTGATTCGCTGGGTAGACCAGACTATTTGCTCAGCGAAGAGAGGGAGGAAGGATGATAATTCGTAAGTTGAGGTTACAAAAAGGGTGGTCCCAAGAGCAGCTTGCTGAACTATGCGATCTCAGCGTAAGGACCATTCAACGCTTAGAAAAAGGGCACTGCGCTGGTGTAGAAACTTACAAATCTCTCGCTTCGGTATTTGAAGTTAACTTTCAAGAGTTGCGTCAGCAGCAGGAGTGGAGCATGGACAAACAGCTAAATATTTCAAACGACGAATACAGGGTTATTGAGCAAGTAAAAGAGATCAAAGGCTTCTATGGTCACTTGGCGAGCTTTGTGATCGTGATTACTGCATTGACCTTGCTCAATGCGTCAATGGATGTGGGTTACTGGTGGGTACTTTGGGTAATCATGGGTTGGGGTGTTGGTTTGGCAACTCACGCGATGGAGGTGTTTGATTTGGTGCCTTGGCTTGGCCCCGATTGGGAGAGGCGCGAGATTGAAAAACGCCTAGGACGAAAGCTTTAAGGGGTTAGTTAATCCATATGCCGTTGGTGACTTGGCAGTCGATAGAATCCAGCACCATATGGATTATCAGCCCCAGCCCAATAAGGCGGGTTTTGGGTACAAAACACATAACAAGATAGAGCGTTATAAACCACGGTTGGTGCAGCGGGTGAAAACCGATGCTGCAACGACCGGCGTCATAAATGGGGTCGGCGAATAGATGATCAAGATCCACCAGCATAGTGGCCATCATCACCAGCAAAGCCATTTGCCAGCGCTGGCGAAAAAATTGCAAAGCGACAATGGCAGGGACAATAAAGTGCAAGGCTAAGTGGAACATTGGTAACCGTGTTCAGATTTGTAGTGAAGGTAAGAATGAATGTTAACCGGGATACTCACTAAAGGGTTGGGGTCTCGATACAAAAATACGCTTTAGAGGCCCGTGAACGTTAAGCCGTTGGTGGCGCAATTGGTTTTGCGCGGATTCGAAAGTTCTCTTTAGATTAGGTTAGGTTAGGTTAGGTTGGGTGAGGTGAGGTGGGCTAAGCGAGGTCAGACTAGGTGTAGTCCCTGGCGTTCCAGGAACTACATTTCACTAGGCACAGGCCGTCCTTTTGCCCCAGAACCGTCAAAGAACGGTTTAAGAAAGGCTTAAGAAAGGTTAAAGAATAGAAATCCTACAACGCGCCTAAAATAGTCTCTGTCAGCTCTTCCGGCGCTGTTTGCGGACTAAAGCGCCCAACAACCTCACCGTCCTTGTTGACTAAAAACTTTGCAAAGTTCCACGCTATGTCAGCATTACCGTCTTCGCCTGCTTTCTCACTTTTGAGAAATTGGTAAAGGTCGCATGCGTTAGCGCCATTCACTTCAATTTTGCTGAACATTTGAAAGTTAACGTTGTATTTCGTTTGCGCAAATTCTAATACCTCTTCGTTGCTACCCGGTTCCTGCGCGCCAAATTGGTTGCAGGGAAAGGCTAAAACCTCGAAGGGATGATCGGCAAATTGTTCTTGCAGAGTACGCAACCCGGCGTACTGTGAAGTTAGTCCTCAGCGACTGGCTACGTTGACTATCAGGCAAGCTTTGCCTTGGTAGTCAGCAAAGTTCACTTCGCTGCCTTGGATGTCGAGCATCTTGATGTTGTGGAAGTCTGTCATATTAATTTCCTGTTGTTGCGGTTCCATTACGGATACTAACTGAGGTTGGCGGTGGCGCAAACGGGGATTGGCTTTGCAGCTGTGATCTGGTTACCATTCAAGTTCGGGGAACTTGATACTGTTTGAGTTGGAGACCGCGCCATTTTGATGGTGTGCACCTCTTCCTCTAATCCTAGCCGGTAAGCAGGCCCTTCGGTCACCTGATGTGGTCGTGCGGTAAGCAGTTATGTAAATGCTAGGGCTGTGGTTCAGGAAGTAGCGATAGCTACGCAACGAGATAAATTAATCCATAAAGGGAAGAAACTATGAGAGACGTAGTAATTGTCGATAGTGTGCGCACAGGCTTAACCAAAGCCTTCCGCGGAAGCTTTAACCTAACGCGATCAGATGATCTTTTGGCGCATTGCATCGATTCACTTTTAGATCGCAATCCAAAGATTGGCGCTGATGAAGTAGAAGACGTCATTGTTGGCGCGGCTACTCACACTGGTGAGCAAGACGGCAACCTAGCACGTCTAGCAGTCATTCTGTCAAAACTACCAGTAAGCGCTGCTGGCGTTTCAATCAACCGTTTTTGTTCTTCAGGCCTGCAATCAATTGCTATGGCTGCGAACCAGATCGCTTCAGGTCAATCTGAAGTAATGATCGCTGGTGGTGTTGATTCAATTTCAATGCGTACACGTCAAGAAGCGGGCAAATCTAAGCAAAACAAGCGTTTGATGGAAGAAAAGCCAGAGATTTTCATGGCTATGGGTAACACCGCTGAAGTTGTAGCACGTCGTTATCAAGTGACTCGCGAAATGCAGGACGAGTACGCATTACAGAGCCAAATTCGTTACGCAGCAGCAGTAGATGCTGGCAAAATTGCTGAAGAAATTGTTGGTATGAATGCAACAATGCTTAAAGTGAACAAGGAAACGGGTGAAGAGACTCATGAAACTGTATGGGTTGATAAGGATGAATGTAACCGTCCCAACACCACGCTTGAAGGCTTAGCTTCTCTAGCGCCTGCGTTCGAAGAAGACGGTTCAGTAACAGCGGGTAACTCTTCGCAGTTGTCTGATGGCGCTTCAATGACCATGTTGATGAGTGCTGAACGTGCAGCTCAATTGGGCATTGAGCCAATCGGTATTTACCGTGGTTTCACTGTTGCGGGTTGTGAGCCTGATGAAATGGGTATTGGCCCAGTATTCGCTATTCCACGTTTGTTGAAGAACGCTGGTCTATCAATCAATGACATCGACTTGTGGGAATTGAACGAAGCATTTGCTTCACAGTGCCTCTACTGTCGTGACGCGCTAGAAATTGACAACGACAAGTACAATGTTCTTGGCGGTAGTATTTCAATCGGCCACCCATTTGGTATGACCGGTTCACGTACTACAGGCGTTGTTTTGCGTGAGCTTAAGCGCCGTAAGCAAAAGTATGGTGTTGTGACCATGTGTATTGGTGGTGGACAGGGTGCTGCTGGATTGTTCGAAGTAGCATAAGCTCTGGTTGACCATGCTCCGGTATTTTTCGCGCATTTTTTGTGGGCGAAAGTGCCGGAGGCGTTCAAACTCGGTGGTAAAAAACCGCTTTTGAAACAAATTGAAACGCCCTGGAAATTACGTAGTAACAGGGCGTTTTCATAATAGACGTCGTTATTAGTAGAAATGCCTCAGGTGTATCGTCTTTAAATGATTTTGTCTTACGAAAAACTGCCTTGCCAAAAACAAAGGCCTTTTTCAAGCACCCTGTGTCGTGTGTTGTGCATCTCTTTGAGTTTTTTCTGGCCAGCTCTGGCAATTTCCGAACCCGCCTCTGAAAAGCTTCAACCTCAATCTGCTGATGCGCCTGTACCCCAAACTAACAGTGTTCAAAATCCAAATTCAAATCCAAAACCAAATATAGATCTAGACGCTGACTCTAGCGCTGTCGCAACAAATTCGGCCGCTATTTGGGATCTTACCGATAAGACTGATCGTGAAATTAATGGGTTAGTGCGCAGTTGGCCCCAGTTAAACGCCGCCCAGCGTCGGGACTTATTGGCTGAAGTGCGGGTTCGGATGAACAAGGCCCGTGCTCAGGCAACGCTGCCGAATAAAGGCCAAGGGCAAAGGGGTCAATCTGACATTGAGGTGGGTCTGAATCGAGCCCAACGACAGTTCAAATACGGCCAATCTATCCCCCGTAATCAAAAGGGTACTGTAGTGATCACCGCCAAGGTGACGCGCATATTGCCTGACGGTACCCGGGTGACTCAAAGCACCGTAACCCCTGTACCTCTTGAAGAGTTCAGAAAAAGAGCAGCGAGTGGTGCCACCGCAAATATTCAGTTGCCCGGTAGCCAGCCGCCCATTGTGGCCGCCGGTGAAAACCCAGATTCCTCCGCTACTGGTGGTGCTCCCCAAGCCCTGAGCGGCAATCAAGCAGCGGAAAAACCTCGCCGCCAAGTATTTAGAGCTACGGTTAGATTTGGTGCAGGATTTGGTCGTCGCGACGACGGTGTAGCTCAAGGGCAGTTAACCGCCTCACCAACCCAACAAAACTCTCAACAGAACCGCCCACAAGAAAAAGGTGTTGAATAGCGATGTCAACTGAAGAGCACGCTGAGTTAGAACACCTACTGGTTGTCGACGATGATCCTGAGATTCGTGAATTAACCCAAGAATACTTGCAGCAGCAAGGCTTCCACGTTGCCACTGTAGCGTCTGGCGAGGAGATGGATACCTATCTGAGCGACCACGACGTGGACCTACTCATTCTAGATTTGATGCTGCCCGGCGAGCATGGATTGTCCATCGCACAGCGTTTGAAGAAGCGTGACGACCTGCCGATTATTATTGTCTCAGCTCAAGGCGATGAGGTAGACCGAATTGTTGGGCTGGAAGTAGGCGCAGACGATTACTTACCAAAACCCTTTAACCCTCGTGAATTGTTAGCCAGAGTGAGAGCTGTGCTGCGGCGCGCAAGCAAGACGCCCATAGTCGACGACGCTTTAAACAAAGAAATAATCTTTGGACCTTTTTGCTTAGATCTTTCCTCCCACAGCCTCAGTTGTGAGGGCACATTGATCCCGTTGACCTCCGGAGAATTCGATCTGTTGGCAATACTTGTCTCGAACTCAAACAAGGTACTGCATCGAGATCGTATTTTAGATTTGTTAACCGGCGCTGAGCGTTCTCCCTTCGATAGATCAATTGATGTGCGAGTGACAAGGTTGCGATCTAAGCTTGAAGACGACCCGGCTAAGCCCGCGTACATTAAAACTATTTGGGGTAAAGGTTATATGTTTTGCCCTAACCCCGGATTAGGAACCACCGATAACTCCGGCGCAGCGCCTGTTCAGATTGAGTCCAAGTAGTTTAAGCTGCACGTTTAGCATCGTGTCAGCATTGGTGGCCACTGGAAGACCGCATAAATTATGATTCCCCAACGCTCTAACCTGTCTGTTTTGAACGGCCCGTCGTCGCTGTTAGTGCGTACCAACTTAACCCTGGGTTTCAGCAGCATGCTGATGGTTGTGGTTTCAACCATTGCGCTTTACGCCTTCGTTATTGACCCCATTGCCGAACGTTCCGCTGACGACGAAGCAGCATTGTTAGTCCTGTCCTGCCAAACTTGGGTAGAGTTGCCTCCTGAAGCCCGGCCTTACTTTGAGCTTGAATTGGCGCAAAACCACGATCTGATTATTAGCGAAGCCATTATGGACCTGCCGGTCCTCGATCGATTTTTGCCTTATACCGCGCTGCTTCAGGACAAGTTGCGGGACCGTTTAGACATGGATGTGCGGATGCTCGACGGCGATGACCTTGTCTGGGTCGTGGTGCCGATGGCGGATTACGACTTGCAGGTCGGCTTGTCTCCAGACCGCCGCGACATTCAGTTCCTTTATGTAGCTATAGTTATTGTTGGTCTGGGCGCCGCAATCGTTTTCTTAACCTCGTTATTGATTGTCCGACGTATTGCCCGGCCCCTGGTTAAAGTGGCTAATCAGGCTGAACAGTTTCGCGGCATTGAAGACATTGAGCCGCTGCCGGAAACTGGCCCGCGCGAGTTGGTCTCATTAGCACGCAACTTCAATACTATGGCCAGCGAAATCTCGTTGTTGCTGGCCAATAGAACGACGCTGATGGCGGGTATATCCCATGACTTGCGCACGCCGTTGACAAGGATGCGACTCGCTTTAGCGTTGCTGCCTAACACTGTTGATGCAAAGCTCGTGGCGCGGTTTGAGAGCAATCTAGAGACTATGGATGAGTTGATTCGTGATGCGCTGCATTTTGCCAAGGGCGCTGGTGAGCTTGCCCAAGAAATTGCTGTGGTTGAGTTTGTAAAGGGCGTTGTCGCCACTTTTGACCAGAGCATTACGGTTTCTGCAGATGTCTCCACCAATGCAAGTGCCTTGGTGGCGCCCAATGCCTTTGCCCGTGTGCTGACTAACTTGGTTTCCAATGGCATCAATCATGGTGGTGACGTGACTGTGCATATTGCTGCTGGAGAAATCTCTGTTTCAGACAATGGCCCCGGCATTGCGAAGGAATCTAGGACAGAAATCTTTCAACCCTTCTTTCGCCTAGAAACATCTCGTAGCGTTACAACTGGAGGTAGCGGCCTCGGTTTGGCTATTGTCCAACAATTGTGCCAAGCCCATGGCTGGGAAATAGAGATAGATGATGCGATAACTGGCGGGGCAAAATTCACGCTAATTTACGCCTCCGCAATGGTCTAAAGCTGCTCGTAATTGCCCTAAATTGCTGGTTTTAGTGGGCTTTAATCAAAACGGCAACATTGATTTACGTTGCCCCAACATACATACCGAACAACAGTTGACCGAACTTGTAGTGCGCTTCGCCTCAATTTTGGCTAAGACTTACTTCGTAGGTGAAACGGTATATACCGTCAGCTGATCATTAATCGGTCATTTTTTCGGCCATTTTCTCGGCCCTGAACATTCACGCAATGATACAAAATGTCACAAAACTTTTGTGTTGAGAAATTGTTCAGAAACCCTCTTAGGTGATATTAGGGTTGTTGTCTCAGGACAACATCTCTCCCCTTAGATCTCGGGTGGGGTTGGAAATGCTCTTTTTGAGCTGGTTTTAAAGCAGGCCAGTTCGTAAGAGAAGAGCACTAAAACATCACAAACAAGCACCGGGATCGACTCTTAAACCGCCGGCTCTCTCTCCAGGCCGGCGGTTTTCTTTTTTCCTCTTCAACAGACTTCTGTACCCAATCGTTTCTTTGTTTAGTCGTTGCTCTGTTATGACTTTTGGCCTAGTTGCCTTTTAGTCAGGAGCTGGCTCTTGCGTCTTTTCCCTCTTTCATCAAGGATAGCTGCCTTTAGATAAGTGAAGTGATGGAAGTTATGCAGCTAGACAATGTTTTATATGAAGTTCGTGGGCCTATGGCATTGATTACTATTAATCGTGCTGAAAAACACAATGCTATCTCGCTAGCGACTCTAGATGACCTTCACACCGCAGTAGACGCTGCAGCTTGGGACGATGATGTTCGTGTTATCACTATAACTGGCGCGGGAGGCAAAGCATTTGCCGCTGGTTCTGATTTGTCTGAGGTTATACACCGAGATTTTAAAAAGGCATTAGAGCCCATTGTTCAGGGTTTGGCTGAAAAATTGGAGCGCACGCCGAAGCCTACAATTGCTGCTATTGACGGCATCTGTATGGGCGGCGGCTTAGAAGTGGCCCTTGGATGTGATCTGCGTATAGCCACCCCAAAGTCCAAGTTTGCGACACCAGAAGGCAAGCTGGGCATTATTCCCGGCGGCGGCGCAACCGCCCGCCTACCGCGCATTGTCGGTCGTGGTTGGGGCATGGAAATGTTGCTTATGGGCGAGCCGATGGGCGCTGACAGAGCCTTACAGATTGGCTTGGTCACTCGCTTAGTGGCCTCCGAAGACCTCATTGCAGAAGCGACGCGCATGGCCGAACACCTAGCAAGCTTTGCGCCGTTTGTGCCTCGCACTATGAAGGCCATGGTGCACTTTGGCATGGAAGCCAGCCTCGCGGGCGCACTGATGTTTGAAAAATATGCACAAGGTGCGTTGGTGCAAACTGAGGATAAAGCCGAAGGGATCAGTGCATTTTTAGAGAAAAGAACACCAGAATTCAAAGGCAAATAAGAAGGCAGTTAGAAGACAAATAAAAAGCGAGAGTAAACCGAGTTTTAGCTACTTCGTTTTTAGGCAGCTAGCCTCAAGGGCTTGTACCTTAAGTGCTTCCTGGTGGATACTCAGGTCTACATTCAAAGTCCAGTAGGGGAGAAAAATGGCCGTAGATAAGTTCCCAGTAGAAGGCAGTCATATCATGATGTTTGCCCGATCTGTCGGTGACGACAACCAAATTTACTATGATGAAGCATATGCAAAAGGCACCGAGCCTGGTGGCGTTATTGCGCCGCCCACGTTTGCTCAATCCAGTGCGCAATTTGATCCAGATTACTTCCTGCGGCCCAAGCCCGGTGAAGATTGGTTTGGTTCAGGCAAAGAAGCCACTGGTATTAAAAAGAAACCCAGCGGTGGCGGGGGCGGCGGTGGTGGCGGTCTACACGCCGAGCAGCACTTCGAATATCACCGACACATTGGCCCCGGTGACGTACTCACCGCAACGGTTAAGCAAGGTGAAGGGTGGGAAAAAGAAGGTAAGCGCTCAGGCAAGCTGATTTTTTCTGAAACCATTACCGAATACCATGACCAAAATGGTGAGTTAGTGATTACTGCGCGTGGCGTGGGAGTTAGAACCGAACGACCAGTGGACCAATAGGGAGCAATTATATGGCACTTTCAGCAAGCAATTTGAATGCCGGCGACACCTATACGGAGTCTTTGGTAGAGGATTTAAAGCGTACTCAGATAGTCATGTACGCGGGGGCATCAGGCGATTATAACCCGGTGCATACGGATGAGAAGTTCACCAAAGAATTGGCGGGATACCCCTCAGTTTTTGCTCATGGCATGCTCACAATGGGTATGACCGGAAGCATGCTTACAAACTATGTAGGCGATGGTCGTCTGACCAAGTTTGGTGTGCGTTTCACAAGCCAGGTTTGGCCGGGAGATTCGTTAAATGCAACAGCAACAGTCGAAGACGTGACGGATGGCATTGTAAATCTAAAAGTAGAAACCACGAATCAAGACGGCGTGGTTGTGCTTTCTGGTTATGCGGCTGCTCGAGTAGATTAGTCATTTGGGTTGATCGATGGATAAGGCCTGTGGATTTATTCCCACGGGCCTCATGTCGAGAACGGTTTTTATAGGATTCGCCTAGCGCTACCATTTCTCTACTGACGTACGTACGTCAATTTCAAAGGTCCAAGCACGTTTGGGTTGGCTGTATAGATAGTCGTAGCCGTCAACAATACCCTCGATGGAAATCATGCCTTGCTCGCCCAGTTTTTCGGCATACTCGGGCAGGTTTTTCTTAATTTTTTCGCCGCCAATTGGGCCATCTATGACTACGTGTCCTACGTGCACGCCATCACGCCCGTACTCTTTGGCCATGGCTTGAGCCAAGTTGCGCAGAGCGCCTTTGGACGAATTAAAGGCCCCAAAGTTTTCTCTGCCTCGCAGCGATGCGCTGGCGCCTGTAAATAACAAGGTGCCGCCGTTGCCTGCAAAACGATTCACCGCTTCGCGACCAAAAAGAAAGCCACCAAAGCAACATACCCGCCAGCTGCTCTCAAAGAATTCGGCGGACATATCAGCAATACGCCCAGGGGTGTTGTTGCCAGTGTTGTAGATGGCCACGTCTAAATCAGAGCCCGCTCGGTCGAATAGCGCCACTGTCTCAGATTCGCTTGTTGAATCTGCGACAACAGCCTCAGCACTGCCGCCATTGGCTTCAATGGTGGAGACTACTGCGTCTAGTTTGGCCAGGGTTCTGCCGGCTACAAGTACATGTAGGCCCTTTGTGGCGAAACGTATACATAGCTGCGCCCCCAACCCTTCAATAGGTCCGACGCCGCTGACGATTGCTTTTTTCATGTTTAAGACTCCGCTGGTATGGCTTGTTTAAAGGGGCGAACGGTGACGGTTTCGAACAGCCCGGCTAAATTATAGGGGTCGTTGTCAGCGATGGATTTAGCATCCGCTAAGCTTTCGGCAACGATAAAAACGATAGAGCCAATCATTTCGCTCTGGTCGTCTGAAAGCATGGGGCCTGCAAAGCGCACCTCTTGGCTGCCCAGATATTCAAGGTGTTTAGGTCGCACGCTTTGTCTAAGCCCACTACTGTTGGGTTTGTCTTGGCAGATCATTACATAAAGCATAGTTGTCTCCTTGCAGAAATTTTGTCTTAGAATTTACTGAAACTTTGGCAGTCAGAAGGGGGTTTACAGTGACAGTTATTCTGAGGCCGCAGTCTTCCCCTAGAAACTTTTCTAGGGGCGTTGATTACATTCAGCGGGTGCAAGGGGCTCAATGTTAAGGCCCTCTTAGTAGTAGGGGCCTTAGTAGTAAGGGTCTTAGTCCCAAGCAGCAACCGGCTAAAGTCTAGGCGTCTAACTCAGATGAGCTTTGAGCTTTTCAACTGCAGATAAGAAGGGGGCTCTAGAGCATTCAAACGC
>QXZU01000182.1:0-304 GCA_009886205.1 K189A clade bacterium
AGCCTTCGTATACTGCTGCACCAAAGTTCAACTGCACTTGTCGCAAGAAATCTAAACCACCAGACTGAGCTGATGCTGCGTTGTCATTTCGGCTGATCAAAGGGCAAAACTCGTTGTCCAGCGATGCTGAGTCATAACAGCGGTTGACGATATTTTGAGCGGACACTTCAAGAATGGCGTCTTCAATGTCTATCTCGATGTAGTCGAGTGACACGGTTAACCCCTCAACAAATCTAGGCGAGAAAACAATGCCGTAAGTCGTCGTTTCGCCAGTTTCTGGTCGCAGATTAGCGTTACCGCCAAT
>QXZU01000182.1:314-5321 GCA_009886205.1 K189A clade bacterium
CAATTGCACCGGGGAAGCCCGCAGACAATGGGTCCTCGAAGGCATATGTGCCTTGCGCATCAAAAATATTCGCCGAAGCAACGTTATTTGCAACTAGGTCGGCAATACAGTTCGCTTGACGTAGGCTTGAATCCGCTGCTGTGGACAAGTTGTTAGCAGCGCAAGGATCGTCTGGGCGGAACCGCGCACCTTGTTCGGGAGAGAATAGCTCAAACAGATTTGGCACGCGGGTTGCCTCACTTACCGTATAGCGTACGCGTAAATCCTGCACTGGCGTCCAGCTAAACCCATACTTATGGGTGTCATTGGTACCAAATATAGAGTTGTCACTTGACCGATAGGCAAGGTCTACTGACAACTCAACAGCGCCGGGCACATCGGTCAGCAAGGGGATGGACGCTTCAGCAAAGTAATCCATAAAATCGTAGCTTGAACTGCTGGAAAGCAAGCGGGTGGAAGGCGTTGGTCCTAAGCTTTGAGCATCACTGACATCACCAATCCAACTCCCAGCTGCAAAACTTTGTCCGTCTGCGGTAACGCCGGCTACGGGTAAGATGCCTTGGTCATACGAACCAAAAGTTTGGCTGGTTGATTCGTCTCTATACTCTAGGCCAACCGCAAAACCTACAGGACCAGCTGGTAACGCGAACAGGCCAGACGAATCGCCAGATATATAACCACTGAATACTGTTTGTTCAATTTCCTCTTCCACTTTACGATCGTAAGTGACGAAGTCGATAGATTCCTGCGACATAGCGCCTTCACCCCCCCAAATATTCATGGGCACGCACTGACCATCACCAGGGGTAAAAGAGAAGAAGGAAGATTGAGTGCCACCGCCGACAAATTGGAAAATATTGAAAGGCGTAGTACGCGGAAATGCGCTTGCGTCTAAGCTAGACCGACAGGTCGCTGCCCCCGTAGCGGGGTCGTTGACTACATCGATAGCCGCAAAGAAACGGTCAGCGATAGTCGCCTCGCGATCTGTCATTTCACGCGTAAACCTGCCGTAGTTGGCGCTTACCTCATAACTAATTGAATCTGTTATTGCACCTTCGAAGCCGACTACGATACGCATGGTCTCGCGATCGTTAGTGGTCAGATTGTCACCCCAATCATCAGAGTCTCGTGAGATATGCAGTCCGCCGTCGATGCCCGCAAATCCGAGCCCTGGATTGCTCGCGTAGCTAGCCAGTTCCGTGGGTAAAAATGGATTATCTGGCGCGCCGTAGAGCAAATCGGTAAAGTTGTGGTACTGCTGAAATGCCTCAATTTTCTGTGCAACGTATTTCGTTTCAAAGAAAAAGCTTTGCGCTTCAGCAAAATCTACGTAACCGTTAATGTCAATTGAGGCACTTGTTCGCTCGGGAACTGCGTGAACATTATTAGGGCGAATATAGCTGTCTGAAGCGCCAAATTGATTGAACGATCCGGCAACTAATCCATCTGTATACGGGGCTAGCGAGCCATCTGCCTGCATTGCCCAGCAGCCGCCGGCAATACCAAATGCACCTGCGCCGTCTAACGAACTGTTATAGCCAGTAAAACTCTGCAAACAGTCGGTGGTGCCGTTGCCGTCGATATCCGGCTCGCTGCCAAGTGGGAAAGTAGTACCAAAATCGCCTAACACGACTACGCCATAGGGGCTTGTGATGTTAAAAGTCCTGCCTGGTAAAATTGCCTGCGGAGGCGCGCTAGCGGCCTGAGAAAACAGCGCACTTTCGGATGTGGTTAACTCAGGCGCAGTACCGAACTGAGATTGATAGTCGGCAATAAACGTTTCTTCAGTAGGAATTCTAAGCCCCCAGGGAAACAATTTGGTCGCTGCGAAATTGTAGTAAGCGGAGAGATTAGGTGTGGTGCTACCTGCAATGTCGCCCTTTTGGAATCGTAAAGCTGGATTGGCATCATCGTCCGCAATATTATTATTGGCCAGATAACTGCGCTCGCCCATGAGCAAACCATTATCTCGCTCAAACTGAACTGCAAACGTTACGTTGCCGCGACCGTTAAACAAATTACGGCCACCCAGCAACGAAAACCGTTTACCGAAGTTATCCGTAGAGTCGTCTGTGCCGCCCTGTATGGATAGCTCAAGACCTTCAAAGTCGTCTTTTAGGATCACGTTCACGACGCCTGTTAGCGCATCTGAACCATAAATAGCAGAAGCGCCCCCGGACAAAACGTCGATGCGTTCAACCAGCGCACTGGGAATGGTTGTAATGTCTACAGCGCCTGTCCCTTCAATACCAGAGACATGGCGACGGCCATTAACCAACGTCAATGTTCGCTTGTAACCAAGTCCTCTAAGGTCAAGCGCAGAACCACCAAAGTTCAAAGTGTCTGCAAGGTTACCCGCTGCTATGTCAAGCGAGTTAGTTGCCGACGTACTATTGAGTAGGGCCGGTGAGTCGTTTAGTACTTCACTGATATCAAATTGACCTGAGCTAGAAATAGCCTCTTCAGAAACCGAACCAATAGGTTGAGACGAATTTTCATTAGTGTTGGCAATGCGCGAACCCGTTACCACAACCTCCTCGATCACCTCTTGAGCAGAGATCATCGTAGACATTAATGAGAGGGTAAACGCTATTGAAGAGATAACTAACGCCCTTTGAGGCGCGTGTCGTCTAACGGATTTAGTAAGCATTAGCCGAGATTCCTTTATTGTTGCTAGAATTCGTAACCACAAAAAATATGTTTTTCGTACTTAAGCATTAGCAATATCCATACCAAAACTTAACCGCTTGTTTTTATTGCAAAAACAGGAACTTTTGTTTCCAGAACTTTTCCACTTCGTTACCGGATGGTGCGAGGAGAATTAAGATCGAACCAAAAATGGGCGAGCGATGAGCAATGCAACTGAAGTCCTAAACGAACGCCAGCGGTATATGGCCGGCCTACTCGTTACTGCCTACTCGCGTTTATCGTAGAAATAACCCGGAGATGAACCTGACACATTGGAAAAAACAGACAGTGTTAAATGATCTAATGCGAAAGCCATGCGCAGGAAGGTTGACGCCAAGCAATGGCACACCCGCCTGCTTGCACGCTAAGCAAATAGAATGAGAGTGAGAGTGAGACTAAGGGTGAGAAAAACGAGGCGTAAGCGCGCAGATTAAATTTCTTTGCGCCTGAACAGTAAAAGCGGCGGCCGGATTGAACGGGCCACCGCACATTTTGCGTTATTTTTTGCGTTAGTTAGTCTTCAAAGCCTAGGAAGGAAGTTGCTTCTGCAACACTTCTGCGCTCTGAAACAACTGCGTTGGCAGGGAAACTGTCATCTGGCCAGCCCAGCGCAACAGCCTTCATGATCACCTGATCTTCAGCAATATTCGCATGCTCGCGTACTACTGGCGACTGCATAATCCCCTGGCTGTTAATGACCGCGCCTAAGCCACGAGACCAAGCCGCGTTAACCAGTGCAGTTGTTACCGCACCACAGTCAAATGCCGTGTCATCGCTGTCTGCCAGCACACGGTCATAAGTAATAATTACGCAAACCGGCGCATCAAACTGACGAAAACCGCGCAGCACCCAGTCCATGCGCTTCTCTTTATCTTCTCGCTCGATACCCATGGCCGCAAACAATTGCTTAGCAACCCCAACCTGACGGTCGCGATGTTGCCCAGCAAAGGCCTCACCAATGCGAAACTCACGGGAATGCGGCACACCTGCAATGTTACGCTCGGTGTTACCGGCGCGAATGAGGTCTAAGGGTTCGCCGGAGATGACAGTAAAATTCCACGGCTGCGTGTTCATCGACGACGGGGAACGCATAGCCAGCGTTAAAATTTCTTCAATCAGTGCTTTCGGCACAGGGTCTGGTTTATAGCCTCTAACGCTACGGCGTCCGAGGAGGACATCATCAAACTGCATTTCGTAATTCCCTAAGTGGATGAATCAATAGTTTACAGGAATATGCCGAATGCAAAAATATGGATTAATTTTTAAAACTCTGCGTGTGCGGATATTTAGAGACCTGAATCTTCGAGACACCGTTCGAATATTTTTATTATTCAATTATTGATCGCACAACCACCCCGCCCTTGCTCAGGAATCATCTAACTGGGCGCAACTGTGGTGTCTTGCGGCTCACGAATTGGCATCACTAACTTTTGCAACAAAGTGGGTTCTGTCGGGCCCGTACCGCACTCTTGGGTATCGCCGTCTATAAACGTACCAAACAGCCGGTCCCAAACTAATGTTGCGCACCCATAGTTGGTATTGCTCTGCTCAAGCACCATGGAGTGGTGGCCAATGTGATGTCTATTGGTGGTAAAAAACAAATCAATCCATTTGCTGCTCATAGTTAGATTTGAATGCGCAATGGACGCTTGAGTGACCACGAGAATCGATGCGCCAAGGGCCGCTTCCCCAACACCAAAAAGCATCCCTATAAGCGCCGAGGGCAAGGCTAGAAAAAACAGCTCTAACGGATGGTTGAGGCCAAAATTCAGCGCATTTAATTGCTTAAAAGAATGGTGGGCACCATGACCGGAGAGTCGCCAAACAAAATGCCATTTGTGCTCGGCGCGGTGAATCCAGTACCAAATGAACTCACTGGCAAGAAAAACCATAAATGCTTGAACTAACAACGGCCAACTATGAGGCCAAAAATTTAAACCTAAGGCAGTACTTACTTGGCTAAGGGGGGCCAGCAACTGATTGTCATACAGCACCCCAACCATAGTTGTGGCGACAAAAAGCACCACGACAAGAACTAGCGCACCAAGCTTATTTACCGCCGGACTTACCCAATCCGGCCGCGCTGGACGCATATATTCTAGGGTGCCAAGCACAACATGAAGACCAACAATCGCCCCCAGAAATACAAACGGCGAATCTAGGAAGAGCCACGCGCTTAAAACAGATATCAAGATTACGGGGTGCAGGGCATACTGAATGAACTTATCTAACATAGCTAAACCACTCTCCGAGTAAGTGCTAAATCAGTTTATGCCTTGCTGGAAAATAATGCGAGACACCCCACATGCACCGTATTTT
>QXZU01000183.1 GCA_009886205.1 K189A clade bacterium
ACAGCACTTGCCGCATTGGTTGCATGGTTTCATGTTTTGAACTTATTCATTTATTACAGCAGCTCAATCGCAGTGTTTGTTAGCAGAAAAATCCGCCGTCAGCTGGTAGGGCGACGAGCTATATTTTGCTCGAAAACGGCGAAGTACCTAGGTTTCAATAGTACTGCTTTCTGGATGTTGTTTGAGGCACATTTTGGAATAAAAGTCCTTTGTCGCCAAAGTGGCTACGTATGTCAGTTAATTTGGCCCTTACGTCCTCCTTTCCTAAGCATTTTGTTATAAGAGGTACGCGATAATGGGCGCGCTACGGAGTGAAAAATTTATGTTCACCACAACGGGTAAAGTCGCGCGTGCATTAACTAATTAGCTGGAGTGGTGGATGAGGAGTGATCTGAAATTGAAGCCGAATCTACTCATGCAGTTTGTTTTGATTTTGTTTTGCATGCCCCTTGGCTCTGTTGCTGAAAGCTGGATGCTGAGGGACTCAATGGTAGACAAAAGGACCGGCACAGATAGCGACGATGCTGCCTCGCTGATTGGTATTTTTCAATCTGCCCACGCTACTTTTTATTCTGAAGAGGCTGCAAATAAATGAACCTCGAAGGGGGCAGATTAGGCGCGGGTTATTTTAGAGTTTTGGCGCGAAAACATCTGGCCGGTCCAATCAGAAATTTATTTTTTCAGGGGAAGAATTTTTGCGCTTGGGGTTGCTGGTGTGGTGCTGTCTAACAACCAGTTCTTGTCTGTGGCAAATAGTTTGCAGATTGGGTCAGCTAAGCGATAGATGTCCCGACTCTGGACGTCGTTAACGCCGCTTTGTTCCCAGCTGGTCCATGCATTTGTTGTAATTAATTCGTTTGCCTCTAGCGTTAGGCGGTAAGCGCACTCTTGCTCAGACCAGCCAACGCTTAACCTGAGTAAATGCAATTTTTGCCCTGGCGACTGAATGTCAGATTTAGCTGTCATAGGTTCTCTAGGCTTGGCTTGAGTAAATGGTGAGGTGGCTACAGCGTAATCGTTTCTCTTAGCTCGGTCTTTTGCCCACTGTGGGCAAAACCAATCATTTCCTCGTACGCTGTCTTATGAACAAAATCTGTCTTGGAAAGGCCGGTCTCTCGAAGCAGTAGGAATGCAGCGGTGCGACTCTTACATTTTAAGGTTTTGCTGCTCTTATCTAAGACAGGTCTTATGTCTTCTCCGTCCTTATAAAAGATCAGATAGATGTTGGGGTCTATTGAATGTACCTCTATAGCCGGCGCCTGACCTCGTTCCACCAGAGATTTTATTTTGTCTAAATTCACATGAACTTCCTGAAAGTGGGTTTACAGCGCAGGGAATGTGGCTGGCGCTTCTTTTGGAAAGACTAAAATCCGCTACATGAAAGCTTTGTGAAAGATGTTGGCAATTAGATGGCGTCGATAAGTAGTTGGGCAAAGTCGACCATTTGTTCAAGTATTAGTGCCGCTTAAGCGGTAGTTGGGTTCGTATTCGATCAACGTCTTTAGAATTAAATCTCAATAACTTTTATGTGGCTGAATAATTGTGAGCGGACAAATTCCTGAGGGTGTTTCCCGGATTAACGTTGTGGGGGCGAGTGGCAGCGGCAAATCTTCGCTAGCGAAACAAATAGCCCAGAGTCTCAAGCTGACGTATTTTGAGATGGATGAAATATTTTGGCTGCCCAACTGGCAAGAACCTGACGACGAGGATTTTTTTGAAAACATTGACCAAGTTGTGCAAAAAGAGGCCTGGGTATTAGATGGTAACTATCGCCGGTTGCAGCAGATTAAGTGGCAGCGTGCACAGGTAGTGGTTTGGATTGATTTGCCCTATCTACAGATAATTTGGCAGTTGATCAAAAGAACTTATTTGCGCGTGCGCAATGAAGAGGTGCTTTGGGCGGGTAATGTCGAAACACTAGGCAAGGCGTTTTCCAGTTCATCGGTTATCTGGTATTCGATCAAGAATTTGCGTGCGCGTCGCCGCGAGTACTCAGCGGCGGCTAAAGCACCGGGGTTGGCGCATATTCAATTTATACGTCTGCGCAGTCGCAGCGAGGTTAAGACATTTTTAGCGGAGTTAGTTGAATAATATGCGCTGCATAATTTTGGGCATAATGGTCTAGCACTATTTAGGCCCAGATGGCTGGATATTACCTAGCCTATGTGTGTAACCTCGTTTGATGAAACCAAATATTAGCCCTTCTACAAGGCGCTCTGTAAATCGCACTGCAAAACCCTCGATACATCAAACCATCAGATCAGTTGTCCTTTGGCCCGGGTTGAGGTTGTTTGCACTTTTTATTTTTATTCTCCAGATTGGAGGGTGCGATGGTCTTGCGCCATCAGGTTCAACTTTTACAGAAATAGCCTCGCCTGCTGGTTCGAATTCTCAATCCCCACGACTGTCTCAAGACGCCAACGGTAATCCATTACTCAGTTGGATTGAGTCAGAGGGGGGCTATGCAATTTTGAAATACTCGACCATGGTCCAAGGTCAGTGGTCGCCGCCGCAAGAGGTGGCTCGAGGTGATGACTGGGTACTTAATGGGGCAGACACGCCTTCGGTAGTCCAGCTTTCTAATTCGCTTCTAGCCGCACATTGGTTGGTTGAGAACCCAGCCGCACCCTATGCGTATGATATTTTGGTCAGCCATTCGTTGAGTAATGGCAAAACATGGTCAAATCCACTAACGCCGCACACAGATGGCACGGCTACGGAGCATGGTTTTGTAAACCTATATAAAGGTGAAAATGACCAGAGCTATGGGGTGGTTTGGCTAGATGGTAGAAATGCCTCAATGCAGTCGCCCGCTGGACATGGCCACAACATGTCGGGCGTAGCGCTGCGCTCAGCGATAATTGGTATAGACGGTTCGGTGTATGACCAGCAGGTAGTCGACGACTTGGTCTGTGATTGTTGTCCGACAGCGTTAACCCGCGGGCCACAGGGCCCCGTCGTCGCTTATCGCAATCGGGACGAAACTGAACAGCGAGATATTTTTTACGCACAATTGCGAGAAGGGCAGTGGAGTACGCCGTCGTCTGTAGGCTTTGATGATTGGCACATCACGGGCTGCCCGGTTAATGGGCCAGCCATTGCATCTTCAAGTGATACCGTCGCCGTTGCTTGGTTTACCGCGGCGGGAGGGCGAAAGAGTGTCCGCCTAGCAGTTTCACGCGATGGCGGACAAACGTTTGGGCTACCAATAGAGGTTGATCATGGCGATGTAGGCGGCCGAGTGAGCTTGGCCATGGACCGGGCCAAGCAAATTACAGTAAGTTGGTTGACAGCGCCTGTAACCAACGACCCGGCTCAGATTAGGCTCGCCACATTTTCGTTAGCTGGCAAAACGTTAGCGCGGGTGAGTCAAACATCAGTTGCGCTAGAAACTAAAAAGCCCAATGGCATTCCAGTAATTGCGGCGCTGGGTAACGGTGCAGGCATTTTGGTATGGACAAGCGGCAGCGTTAGGTCGCCCAAAGTTAGGGTGTTTAGTTGGGGGAGTGGATTAACCGAGAAATAGCGACATACATCTTCACAAAAATTTGATCTCTAGTAGGCAGTTTTGAACCAATCATGTTGACGAATATAGAGATAATCGGTACGACTCAGAGGATAAACGGTAGATAAAACTAACTGTTAACTAATGGTGTACACTCGAGGCTGTGGATGTTTGGTAATTTTGATTCGACGAAAGGTTCTATTGAGGCCGATGAATTTTTGAGTAAGTGTACAAAACACTTTCTGAACTTAGGTGCTGATTCCGCACCCACTCTGCATTTTCCAACTAAAACCGGTGCAATTTCAATTTTTGTCTTTGAGCAAAATGCAGCCACTCTAGGTTTCTTTTCCGACATTCTTGCAAGCGACAGTGCTCGCTTTCGCCGCATGGCCGAAGCTTATGCACGTGCGCAACCCAATTTGATGAAGGGTGGCACAGGTTGGGCGATAACACGCTTTGCTGGCGCAGAACATTTAAGTTTGCAGCTGGGCAGTGAGATCTATGTGTGCAGGGTGCCCAAGGATGTTAGTAGATCATTAGTGTGCAGAGCGAAATCCGAACAAAGATTTTTAGATTGTTCTGTTGAAACCGCAGACTCTAATGTTCAAGGCGCTATGCCTTTAGCACTTGCCCAGACGTTGGCTGGGTGACATTTGCCCACGACTCAAGATTTTGCAGGGCCGGCATAGCACGTTTGTCCGCTTTTTGTTACCTCTCCTCTGCTGGGTCTCGTTAAATGGCCCTGAATCACCAGACACTACCTCAATAGAGGAGCCAACTTGTTATGAGTGAGAGTACAGTGCAGTTTTCCCTTGAAGACGATCAAACAATGGCCCTGTTTTCTACCAGACTAAAACAGTTACGCAGCGACAGCGGGTTGTCACTGCGTGGTTTGGCTAAGGAAGTAGGGGTTACAGCCAATGCGGTGTTGCGTTGGGAGAAAGCTGAAGTCACGCCCACTCGTGGCAAAATGATCGAGTTAGCCCGTTTCTTTCAAGTTGAACCTGGCTGGTTGGCTTGGGGGTTGGGTAACAAAGATTCCAGTATTGGTTTAGATGCATTAATCGCTAAGATCAGCCGCCTTAACGACGCGGAGATGTCTGCTATATCGGCGATAGTTGACTCCTTGGAGGAAGCTAGAAATCAGGCTGTGGAACTTGTTGCAGACTCGGTGGGTGACCCAGTAGCAGCCTCTCCAATGAACAACGGCGCTGACTGACTCTTATTCATGTCTTGTGTATTGGTCTGGTTGAGCGCCGGTGTCTTGGGCAAAAATGCCGAAATGTTGAGTGTGTAGTTTCGAGCTAGGGTTTAGAGCAAGCGTTTGATCTGGGGGCATTGTCTCTTTTGTCATTTTATTGCCTCTACTTTGTGCCTCTCCTTTGCCTTGTTTTCGTCTCGCTTTTCCAGCTCT
>QXZU01000184.1 GCA_009886205.1 K189A clade bacterium
CCTTTGCGGGTTTGACCTCAGTACCACCGGCCTACTACCAAGCGGCTGAGTTAGACGGCGCCAGCAAATGGCAGGTATTTCGTTATGTTGAAATGCCGCGCTTAGGCGGCGTATTGGTGATTGCTGTGTTACTGCGTCTGATGGACAGCTTTATGATTTACACCGAACCTTTCGTGCTCACGGGTGGCGGTCCCGGTAATGCCACAACTTTTTTAAGTCAGTATTTGGCGACCATGGCGGTAGGGCAATTTGACCTTGGTCCCGCAGCGGCTTTCTCGGTGATCTATTTCTTATTCATTTTGCTGTTCTGTTGGATTTTTTATAACAGCGTCATGTCAGACGAGACAGTAGAGGATGTGGTAGAAGATAGAGCAGACGACAATGAGACACGCCATCATGACTAGTGTTAGCCGGTGGGTTTTGGTGTTTTATTGTATTTATTTGCTGCTGCCGCTGTATTGGTTAATGACCATGGCGCTGCGCACCAACAGCGACATCACAGGCAAGTTTGAGGTGATTCCCAGCAACCCAACCTTAGCCAACTTTGCGGAAATAGTGACTAACCCGGTTTGGTATCAGGCCTTCGGTAACTCGTTGAGCTATGTGGTGTTGAACACCCTCATCTCAATATGCGTTGCGCTGCCTGCGGCGTACGTGTTCTCTCGTTATCGCTTTCTGGGTGATCGACAATTGTTCTTTTGGCTGCTGACCAATCGCATGGCGCCGCCAGCGGTATTTTTGCTGCCGTTCTTTCAGCTTTATTCCTCTATCGGTTTGTTTGATACACCCCTTGCTGTGGCGCTGGCCCACTGTCTGTTTACGGTGCCGCTGTCGGTATGGATTTTGGAAGGTTTTATGTCAGGTGTGCCCTCAGAGGTAGATGAAATGGCCAAGATTGATGGGCATAGTTTTGCCTATTTCTTCTTCCGCATTTTCATCCCCATCAATAGGGGCGCAATTGGCGTGACCTTGTTCTTCTGCTTTATGTTCAGCTGGGTTGAGCTGCTGTTGGCGCGTACCTTAACCGGCAGTACTGCCAAACCCATTGTTGTGGTCATGACCCGCACCGTGAGCGCCTCGGGACTAGACTGGGGCGTGTTAGCCGCGGCGGGGGCATTGACCGTGGTACCCGGCATTATTGTGGTGTGGTTTGTGCGCAAGCACCTGGTCAAGGGTTTTGCCCTGGGGCGGGTCTAATGAGTTGGATGGCGTGGACAACACCCACAATGATTTTCTTTATCGGCATTGGCGTGTCATTACTGTTGCTGACGCTGGCCGAGCTAAAGTGGCCCACCGTGCTCGCGAAAGGATTTTTGCCTTTAGCGACCACGCGCGGCGACCGGTTTTTTATCAGTCTTCTGAGCGCAGCATTTATTCATTTGTTTTGGCTTGCCTTGGTGCCTGTCGATGTTTTGCTCGGCTCAGCCATTGCTCTGGTATGGGCCAGCTTGGTTATGACAAAGGGCTAGCGGCATTTTACGCCAGCTTTCACAGTGTCTTGTTAGACACAATATTTTAGACGCAATATTGATCGGCTAAATCATTATACTGCGGCTCAGATGCGATGCAGTTCAGACAAAGATTTAAACAAAAGTTTAGAGACGAAAGAGGAGATGGGGATGCAAAAGCTTATAGGGTTAATGGGGTTGAGTATTGTGCTCAGCCTGCTTGCCAGTTGTGGGGGCGAAGAGGACAAGGCCGTAAGTGCTGAGATTCAAACAATGGATTTCGCCGCCAATGCCAATAAATGGGTGAAAGATGAGTTTCAACCCTCAACCCTAAGCCCAGCACAGGCTCAAAGCGAGATGGCATGGTTTACCCAAGCGGCGCAGCCGTTTCGTGGCATGTCAATTAATGTGGTCTCCGAAACGCTGACAACCCACGAGTATGAAAGCGCAACGCTGGCTCAAGCTTTCTTTGAAATCACCGGTATTCGAGTTAACCACGACCTCATTCAAGAGGGCGATGTGATAGAGAAGCTGCAAACGCAAATGCAGTCTGGTGAGAACGTCTACGACGCTTACATCAATGACTCCGACTTGATTGGCACGCATTCGCGCTACGGTTATGTAGTGGCGCTGAGTGATTTCATGGCAGGCGAGGGCGCGGATGTAACCTCACCCACCTTGGATCTAGACGACTTCATCGGCATCAGTTTTACCACGGGTTCAGACGGTAAAATTTATCAGTTACCAGATCAACAGTTCGCTAATCTTTACTGGTTTCGCTATGACTGGTTTTCCAACGAGGAACTTCAGGCAAAGTTTGCAGAGCTATATGGTTACGATTTAGGTGTACCGATTAACTGGTCAGCTTACGAAGACATCGCTGAATTCTTCTCCACCCATGTGGGTGAAATAGACGGCAAGAAAGTTTATGGGCATATGGACTACGGTAAAAAAGATCCGTCCCTAGGCTGGCGTTTTACCGATGCATGGTTGTCCATGGCCGGTGCAGGTGATGTAGGTATTCCTAATGGCCTGCCGGTAGATGAGTGGGGTATTCGAGTAGAAAATTGTCGTCCAGTAGGATCGTCTGTGACTCGCGGCGGCGCAGCTAACGGCCCGGCTGCTGTTTACGCGCTGCAAAAGTATATTGATTGGTTGCAGGCCTACGCGCCCAGCGAAGCGCCAGGTATGACTTTTTCTGAGTCTGGTCCTGTGCCAGCCCAAGGCCATATTGCGCAACAGATATTTTGGTACACCACATTTACTGCGGACATGATCAAAGACGGTTTGGCGGTAGTCAATGAAGACGGCACACCTAAGTGGCGTATGGCGCCTTCCCCCCATGGACCTTATTGGGAAGAGGGCATGAAGCTGGGTTACCAGGACACTGGTGCGTGGACCTTGTTAAAATCTACACCGTTAGATCGACGTAAAGCGGCATGGCTTTATGCGCAGTTTGTGACCTCAAAAACCGTATCACTGAAGAAAACTGTGGTAGGTCTTACGCCCATTCGTGACTCGGATATTCGCTCTCAAGCCATGACCGATTTGGCGCCTAAGCTAGGTGGATTGGTGGAGTTCTACCGCAGTTCAGCGCGCACGGCTTGGACCCCAACAGGGACCAATGTGCCTGATTATCCAAAGCTTGCGCAGCTGTGGTGGGCAAACGTTGCCAATGCTGTGAGTGGTCAAGTCAGTGCGCAGGACGCCATGGACAGTTTGGCCAG
>QXZU01000185.1 GCA_009886205.1 K189A clade bacterium
ACCGCTGAAAAGTAACAGACTTGCTAAACAGCCGAGGTGGAATTTCTTCATTCATTGCCTTCGAAGACAATTTTCCAGCGATGGCGGTTATCCTTTTTCCATAGCGTTATCTTGCGACCCTCCCAATTGTAGTTACTGCTCGCATAACTTTGTTGAAAGCTCACCCAGATTAGATCCTCTTCTTCTGGATAGTTGAGTATTTCAAAGTCTGAAAGCTGGATGTTGATGAACGACTTAAAGGCGTTAATCCTTCCTTTGTAGTTGTCCCAGTCTGAATAGTTACGACTGCCGTTGAAGAAACTTTTATCATAAAAATCCATATAGGATTCGTGGTCTAGGCTAACCCATGCATTTGACCAGTTTTGTATGCGCTGAATAATGGCGGTTTGGTTTGGGCCAAGATTTGTTGGCTCAAACTCTTCGCTTATTATTACTGTTGTGCCCTTTGGTTGAATAAATTCTCGTAACTTGTTTAGATTTTCGTTGTCCATGACAACGCAGCCTTTTGTGTCTAGATAGGGTGCGTCTTCTTTTTCGCTGGGTCGCCCGTGAATCCAAATCCCGTCACCTGTTCGGTCTAAAATTTTGTCGTAATGATTTGGGTAATTCAACGTAAAGGCACCATTTCCGTAGCGTTTAGGTAGATCTTTTCGTTCAATGAATTTTTCCGTCTTATAAATGCCTACTGGCGTTTTTTGATCGCCAGACTTAGTTTTTCCCGAGCCGTTACGGCCGATAGACACCTTAGTTGCAAATAGGGTGTTACGTGTACCGTCCTCTAACGTTCCAAAAACTTTAAGTTCTCCCGTGGCGACATTAACCCAAACGATTGGGAGGTTTTTGATATCGGTCGCTTGTTGCTGAGGCAGGGTGGTTGTAGTGTTTGAAGTTGACCGTGCATTTGAACCAGTTTCTGCACCGTGCGCAGCGTTGAAACTGCCTAGCAGCAGTGAACTTGCCGCCAGTAACAGCAGAGCTCTAGATTGCACCATGCGATGAAACGAAAGGTTAGTAATATTTATTTTTGATCTAATTAGCAGCATATCCACTCGCAAAATTTGGAACTTCGCTCTGCAAGTTTATTTGTAGCAAAAGTCATTGGAAATCGGTGCTAAGTTTAAGATAGGACATAGCCGTTTAGAGAGGCCAGTGGTCCTATTAAAGGTACCGTTTGGTGGATACATTGAAATGCTGCCCCATGCAGAACGCCGTTTTCCTCATAATTAGGGCTCAACAACCCCTTTAAACATAAGGTCTCTCGTAATGTCATTCCTCAGTTGTATTTGCATCAGTGGTCACCATGGCTTTTCAAAATCATCGATGGACCAAGCGCGTTTGCTTCGGGGTATTGGTCTTGAGGGCGATGTGCATAGCGGAGTTACCGTTCAGCATCGATCTAGAGTAAAAGCCGACCCAGCACAACCCAACTTGCGGCAGGTGCACTTGTTGCATTTCGAACTCATCCAACAATTACAGGCTGAGGGCTTTAATGTGTTGCCTGGATCAATGGGTGAGAATCTCACCACTGTCGGCATAGATTTATTGGGTCTGCCGCCGGGCACTTTGCTCAATATAGGCGCTGAAGCTCAACTGTGTATAACGGGTTTGCGAAATCCATGTAAGCAGTTAGATGATTATCAGCCAGGGTTAATGGCCGCAGTATTAGAGCGAGACGCTGATGGCAGTCTTGTGCGTAAAGCTGGGGTGATGGCGGTGGTTGAGAAGGGTGGTTTGATTAGGTTAGCGGATGAAATTGTGATTTCGCTTCCAGATGCACAAGATGGGCCCCAGCAAAAGCTGATGCCTGTTTAGATCTCCAAGCCTAGTAGCCTAGCTGCGGGGCGAGGGCAGGGCCCAAGCCTAATCTCAAGAGGCTCTGAGCACGTTGCTGTGATAGCGGCGCAGTGTTTCCCATTCCATTTTTAGCCAAGGCGTATAGTGGTCGGCGTTGTCGACTAATGCTTTGGCCAGTTTCGCTGGGGAGACCCAGCGGCAGGCGCTGATTTCTTCGGTATTGAATACCGGTTCATCGTTTGTTTGTGCCACATAGACAGAGCACAGTTCTCTCTCGCTACCTGCCTCGCCAAATTGGGCAGAGTATTCAAATTTATAAACAAACTTCGCATCCACCTTGATGCCTACCTCTTGCTCACTGCGCCGGACTACTGCATCAATCATTGACTCACCCACCCGTGGGTGCGAGCAACAAGAGTTAGACCAGTAGCCGCCCCACAGGCGTTTACTTTTTGCGCGCTTTTGCAGCAAAATTTGACCTTTACCGTTGAGGATAAACAAAGAAAATGCTCGATGTAGAGTGCCCTCGCCATTGTGGCAGGCGGCTTTATCCAGCTCGCCAATAGGCTGATCTTCGCTGTCGACAAGAATCAGCAATTCTGCTTCGTCTGAAACAACTTCTGTTCTGGTATTGATTTGTTCTGTCATGGCTTTCGTCGGTGAATAATCGATAAATGGTCGGTGAATAAATGTTCTTTAATACACTATTGTACAAATTTCTAGTGTAACGCTTTGTTGCGCTTTCGCCTAAGATATCCGCCGTCACCGGGGCGAGCATTTAGCGCGTTTCTCATTTTTGTAGTCCATTCGAGTTTGATATATGCCAGCTTCGCCAAAGCAAATGACCCTTAACCTGCCTGATGTTGATTTATGTGTATTTGAATGGGGTGTGCCCGGTGGTCAGCAAGTGTTGCTGGTTCATGCAACTGGATTTCATGCGCGCTGCTGGGATCAAATTGTGGCAGGCCTGCCGGAAGATTGGCACATTTTTGCAGTGGATATGCGCGGACATGGGCGGTCAGGAAATGTGCCCCCTTACAAATGGCCCCAGTTCGGTAATGACCTACTCCATGTATGTGAAATGCTCGGTCTTAAGGACGCCATCGGTGTAGGGCACTCGATGGGCGGTCACTGTGTTGTGCATGCGTGTGGTCACCAGGCGAAACATTTCAAACACCTAGTGTTGGTTGACCCGGTTATTCTGTCTCCTGAGGCATTTAAGAACAGCACCAAACATCAATTTGATTCAGTGGAAGAGCACCCTGTGGCTCGCCGCCGAGGCCAATTTTCAACGGTTGCTGACATGCATGATCGCTATGCCGAGCGTGCGCCCTACGCAACCTGGGATCGGCAGGTTTTTGCTGATTATTGCGAACATGGTCTCGTACCTTCCTCTACAGGCGAGGGCTTAGAGTTGGCTTGCCCGCCGAAAGTCGAGGCGTCAGTTTACATGGCTGACTTTGATGAAAATATATATCCGTTGATCGCATCGATTAACACCCCAGTGGTGGTGTTGCGGGCGAATCCTCGCGATGAAACAAGCCAGGAGATGGATTTTTCGGCGTCGCCTACTTGGCCAGAGTTGGCGCATCAATTTCAGAATGGGCAAGACGTTTTGCTGCCCGAGTTAACACACTTCATCGCCATGCAAGATCCGGGTTTGGTAGTGGACTTTATTAAGGCCGGCGCTGCTGCAAGCTAGCAATTTATTCTCAGTGCTGGATTTTGGGGCGTAGGGCAAGCGCGTGTCGTGTTAGCGTCCTTGCATCTGTTGGCGCAACAGCCCACGCTAAGTAATGTTTTTACCTTTGGGAGAGGGAATGATGAAGATTAGTGTCGCTATGGCGTTTAATGAACATACGCCGGTCGGGTTTATCAAAGACGCCGTGCAAATGGTAGAAGCTAAGGGTGTGCATGGTATTTGGGTGCCTGAGCATGTGCTGTTTTACCCCGAATATGCCTCTACCTACCCCTACGCAGATGATGGCCGCATTCCCGGTAACCCGGAAGGTCTGCTAGATCCTTTTACTGCTTTAACCTTCATCGCCGCTCACACTGAGCGCGTGCGATTGGGTACGGGTATTTGCTTGGTGCCTCAACGGCAGCCGGTTTACACGGCGAAAATGGTTGCCGACTTAGACTATCTGTCCGGTGGTCGAGTAGATTTTGGTGTGGGCATTGGTTGGCTCAAAGAAGAGTTCGACAGCCTAGGCATGGATTTCTCCACGCGAGCGTCTAGGACCGAAGAATATATTATGGTTATGCGTGCATTGTGGTCCGAGGGCATTTCAGAGTTTTCAGGTAAAACCGTGGAGCTCGCGCCTTGTCATTTTAATCCTAAGCCTGTGCAAAAACCTCACCCGCCGATTATTTTTGGTGGCGAGTCTGATCCTGCTTTGAGACGCGTTGCGCGCATGGGCGACGGTTGGTATGGATATGATTTAACCCCTGAGGCGTTGGTAGAACGGTTGCCTGGGCTGGATGCAGCTTTGGCGGCCAGTGGCCGCTCTCGGCAGGATATTCAGCTCATCGTTGGACCAAATCGTCATCCAGTAAACCCCGAGACGATTGCCGCCTATGCTGCAGCGGGCACAGACCAGTTGGTCGTGCCAGTCTTTGCAGGATCTATTGAAAAACTGGCCAGCCGCCTAGATTTGTTGATGTCTAGCGCTGCCTAGGTCACTGCAAAACCACCAGTAAGCGCCTGTCTATTTAGGTAGTTTGCCTCTTCCAGATTTATGGGCATTAGGTGAGGTGCCCTGTGTCTTGGGATATTAAAAGCCTAGCTCAAAGTCTAGTATGCAAAGTATTTACCACCGTACGTTTGTTGACCGCAGGGGGTAATTCTTCAATACTCGTGTCCACCAAAAATAATAATAAAAAGGAAACTCCAATGAAACGCATAATATTTGCAGCATCTATGCTGCTTCTCGCTCTTACGCAATCTGCCTTAGCAGAAACCCGCATGGGCATTTATTACCAGATTAACGTCAATGATCCCGCGGCAGTGGTTGCTGCTCTAGAAAAATATCGAAACTCATCAACCGGGAAGAAGAGTACCGCCGTAGTAACTTTGTCGCAGATGCTCTCGAATGGTACTAACCCAGCAACGCACTCGTTATCGGTGTCGTACGCATCAAGTGCTGAAATGGACGCGGCGCGGGCTTTAAATCAAGGTTCCAAAGATTGGGCTACGTTGCAAGGGGCAATGCGCAAGTCAGCAACCCAAGTTAGCCAAACTATGTTTCGATTAACCAACATCACTGCGGGTTCTAGTGATGTCATTACATCAGCTAATCCTGTCACTCGTTTCATCTTGATGAACGTTGAGGATCCTGCATCTTATGCTGCGGCGTGGACGAAAATGATGTCCTCCCGCGAGAGTAATCTGCCATCAAATGTCTTTCAGACTATGGGTAATGGCACAGCAGCAACCACCCACGGTGTGGCTATATCTGCAAACAACATGGCTGAAATGACGGCTTTGTTTGAAGAGAACCAAAACAATCCTGCTTGGGCCGAATTTCTTCGCAGCGTAAAGGACATTCGTACTGTTGAAGACGATTCCTTCGTTATTCAACTCAAGAGCTGGGGCAGCTAGCACCTCTGCACACGGTAGAGTCCCCACGGGCGTAAAGCGTTGTTGGGGGCTGTATCTACCCCTTTGATATTTCCCGCCTCATAATTCCCTCTTAGCTCTTCTTCTCGGTTTTCTTGCCAGTTTTCTTTTCACTTTTTTCCAATTTGGCCCCGTAGACTTTTCGTCTTTATCTTGTTGCCAGCGAAAATTTTTAGTCTGCAAAAATAGTCAGGCGGCGAGTTAATTTTTTTCCTACTTAGGGGCCTTTTCGAATAACTTTTGGCCATCGCTGATTAGCCTCGACTATGACCTTCGTTTAAGCCCTTCGTCTATGGCTTTCGTCTATACCCTTGAGCGTGTTGCCATGGGTTCGCATGAGCTAGGGATAAAACTAACTGTTTTTATGTGTCGATTACTGAGGAGGTCGGCGCTACGGTGTTTGATATACCGCTTAGAAGAGGCATGTTTTTGATGTTGAGCGATGTGATTTTTACAAAAGCTCGAACAGTACCTCGCAAAAGGTGCGAGGCGCTGTTTACCGGTGGATCTGATGCTCCCTTATTCAGAGCCGCCGACAGAAACGTATTTTGCTGTGGGGCCACTAGTGCAATCAAGCAGTGGGTTGTAGATGGCTGCCTGTTGTTGTGGGCCTCCGGCCTGTATAAATGCATCCATATGCTTGCCTCTTGAAGGCAGCGATTCTTCCCACTGCGTTTGAATAAAGTCAGCGCCGCCTAGATCTGTGCCTTGAATCGGCATCCAACGATATATGCGAGTAGTGTTACTAATACCATCTAGGAAGCTTGCCATTTTGGCATCTGCTTCAGCCAACTGACTCATATCGGCGCCAGCTTTTAGACTGCACTGAGCGAAGTCCACATAACCGCCTGATACCGGTTCGCTAAAGGTATCTCTAACGCGGGTCCACATGTATTGAGAGCGTGATTCACATACTTCAATTGCGTCAAAGGCTTTCTGGATAGCCCCGCCTTTGTTTATGTATATCTCGTCATTAACTCCTTGGTCGGCAAAATTGTTGGTAAAGCCAACCCAATAGTAGTCAGCCGAAGGCTCGCTGAAGTAGTAAGGTGTCATTGCAAAACCAGAATACAGGCCCGTTGCATTTTTGCTCATCCACTTGTCCCACTTCTTGGCCACGCCGAGCATGTCATCAAAATTGCTGCCTTCCTTGAAGTTACAGGCAAAAGTTTCAACGCCTCCATAGGCCGCACTGTGGTCGTCTGCGAAGGAAAGGTTTGAACCTAACATCGCCAAGCTTGCGAGAATTGTACTGATCATTTTCATCGGAACTACTTCCTTATTATTTTTGTTTTGGAGTTCAAGGCTATGCTGAGGGGTAGATGGTTGTAAACTTATGATTTACAAATATTCAAATGGGTTTTTGCAGTGAATATCCTCCCACGAATATTTTTTGAGTTTCATAGCCACTTGCCTGATTCGCCGCTTGCTAGCTGGAATATAGTGAACAGTTTACTTTTTGAAGGGTTGTCTTGAACAAGCTTGCGGCGATGTCGGACAGTAACTCGTTGGGTGTAGCGGCAATCGTTTTATGAGTAACGCCCACTGTGCTGGTAGTATGCTCACTCCACTAATTTAGAACAA
>QXZU01000186.1 GCA_009886205.1 K189A clade bacterium
TGAGTAGTTAGTTTTTTTAATGGACACGCGCACAATTCAGCCTTTGGAGATATCAATGAAAGACATTAAACATGACCTAGCTAAATGAAACTAGTCTTACCGCTTCTGTATCCAAGAAACAGCGCAATCCAAAATCTGTTCCGCAGAGGAAAAAGACAAACAAATAATCTGCACTGAAAAAGCCCGATGGTTTAACCTCAAGACTCGGCGAGATGGAGAGAGCTATGTTTGAGTTACCCGCAAAAGCACTAGAGATTAAGGACGAGGTTGAGGCTTTTTTTAATAGAAGAATTTTGCCTAATCACAAGCTCTGGTTGCAGCAAGCCCACCAAGGACAAAGTGTCCCTGATATTGAGCAAACACTCAGACTAGAGGCTAAGGAGCTCGGCTTATGGAATATGGCGCTGCCACGGTTAACCCACGACGAGCCTGGAATGCGTTTGTCCAACTTGGAATTCACTGGCGTGGCAGAGATTCTTGGTCGCCTAGAATGGGCATCTAATGTTTTTAACTGCCATGCGCCAGACGTACCTAACATGGAGTTGCTGCAACTTTTTGCGACAGCCGAGCAAAAAGAGCAGTGGCTCAACCCTCTATTAAACGGCGACATTGGTTCAGCTTTTGCCATGACTGAGCCGCATGCGGCTTCATCTGACCCAGTGAACTTAGAAACATCCATTACGCGCGACGGCGACGAGTTTGTGATTAATGGCAGCAAGTGGTTTTCATCCAATGCCTCCCATGCCAATTGTAAGCTGATTATTTTAGTCGGGGTTACAGACCCTGACGCAGCTAAATCTAAACGGCAATCGCTGGTGCTCATTCCTCGAGATGCGCCGGGCATTAAGCTACTGCGCAATCTGCCAGTTTTTGAACATCTGTCTGATACAAATACCCATCCAGAGATGGAATTTAACAACGTGCGGATTCCCGCCAGCAATTTGTTGGGTGAACAGGGCGCTGGCTTTGCCATTGGCCAAGCTCGTTTAGGACCTGCGAGACTCCACCACTGCATGCGGGCCATTGGCGAGTGCGAGGTATTGATCAGCCTAATGATTAAGCGCTCTCAAGAGCGCAGCACCTTTGGCAAGCGCATTGACGAGTACTCGTCTACCCAAGAAGCCATTAGCCTATCTCGCATTGAACTCGACCAGTGTCGCCTGCTAGTGCAGCGAGCGGCGCATTTGTTAGATACCGTTGGCAATAAGGTCGCACGCAAGCAGATTTCTATGATCAAAGTCGCGGTTGCGCGGGTTTATCAGAGCATAGCTGACAGAACAATTCAGTTGTATGGGGCTAGGGGCGTGACCAATGACACCCCTGCCGCTCGTGCATTTGGCAAGGCCCGGGCCTTTCGCATTTACGACGGCCCTGACGAAGTACACCTACAAACAATTGCTAGACTTGAAGCCCAAGAACAAGACGGTGAATTACTAGAGCACTACTTAATGTAGGACGTCTTATTAAAAAGCCTCTTTAAGTGGCGCGTCTGCCCAGCTACAAGCAAGGTGCGAGACGCGCCCAAGCACGAGCAGCCTCGCCCTAAATAATTCTCAATATTGGCAAACAAACGCTTTGACACGCTACCTTTCCGTCGTACTGTCGTGCTTTGAACTAGGCCACAAAAATGGAGTAAGCCTATGCTCACTGATGAAGAAAAATTTCGCTTCGACCTAGAAGGTTATCTGGTGATTCCCGGCGTGCTCAGCGCTGATGAATGCGCCGCATTATCTTCCCAGTGCGACGAACATTGGCCAAGACAAACTGATGACGGCCCTTTTCGAAGAACCGCTGACGTGAGCAAGTGGGGCGAGTCTTTTCTCAACTTAATGGACCACCCAAAGGTGCTGCCGTATTTAGTTGAACTAATTGGGCCGCGCCTACGGGCGGACCATGATTACTCAATATTTATGCAACCTGATGCACCGGGCCAGTTACTCCACGGCGGCCCATTTTTATTTGAAACCGATCATTGGTATCAATATGCCGACGGCGTTATGCGCAACGGTTTAATGGTCGCGACTTGGGTGCTGAGTGATGCGAATGCCGGCGACGGCGGGTTTACCTGTGTGCCTGGCAGCCATAAAACCAATTTTATTAAGCATCTGCCTGGCGACGTTCGCGCCCATGAGCGCAAGCCAGAGTACGTTAGGCAACCGGTACTCAAAGCCGGCGATGTGGTGCTGTTCACTGAAGCATTGATGCACGGCACCGCGCCTTGGACGGGTGTAAACGAACGCAGAGTATTGCTTTTCAAATATAGCCCACCACACTCCAGTTGGGCCAAGACGCCCTACAATTTGGCCGACTATCCAAACGCTACAAATCAACAAAAGCGGCTTATGGCACCACCCTCTGTCGAGGATCATGAACGGGTTGTCGAATAAGGGTTTCTCACGAGGTTTGTAGCCTCTACCGTAATTGGCATTACAAGCTTTATGCGCTTTGCCAGTTTTTTGCTGGTGGCTTTTCAGGGCGTCGTAATCTGCGTTTAATCAAATGGCGTAGATAAAGAAACAAATAGACACCGCTAGACAAAGAAAGAAAAAGAATCAAATGAATAAAAAACACGCGCTCATTTTTGTCACTATTACAGTCTTTCTAGACACCGTGGGTTTCGGCATCATCGTCCCCGTTATTCCACAGTACCTTGCGGATGTGGCAGACGTAAACTTGTCAGAGGCATCGGCCCTCAGTGGCTACTTGGTGGTCAGTTATGCAGTCACCAACTTTCTTTTCTCACCCCTTCTCGGTGGGCTCAGTGACAGTTTAGGGCGGCGGCCGATTTTGGTGGTTTCGCTATTTTTCTATGGCATCAGTTACTTGCTCTCTGGATTTGCCACCGCCTTGTGGGTGTTGTTTTTGGGACGGCTATTAACAGGTATCACCAGCGCTACCTATGCAACTGCTAACGCATTGATCGCAGACGTTAGCCCGCCAGAAGAGCGCGCACAAAACTTTGGACTCATGGGTTTAGCATTTGGCTTAGGTTTTATCTTTGGGCCTGCGCTAGGCGGCATCATTGGCGCATGGGACATTCGAGCACCGTTCTTTTGCGCTGCAGGGCTGGCGTTCATCAACTGCACTTATGGTTTCTTCTTCCTCAAAGAAACCCTTGGCGCGGAAAATAGAAGACCCTTCGAGTGGCGTCGAGCCAATCCCTGGGGCGCAATAAAACAGGTAGGCCGCTACCCACTACTCATAGGTCTGCTTTGCGCAGTGTTTTTGTACAACATTGGCCACCATGTTTACCCGTCGAACTGGAATTTCTACACCATAGAAAAATTTTCTTGGAGCCCTTGGGACGTGGGTCTGTCTATGGCTTTTGTTGGCGTGCTCTCGGCTATCGTACAGGGCGGACTCATTAGAATTGTCATACCAAAATGGGGTGCAGTAAATTGCGTTTATGTAGGCGTATTTTCCGCGTGTGTCGCCTATACGGGCATCGCTGTTTCAAACACCGGAGCGGAACTGTATTTTTGGATGTTAGTCTCGGCACTTGCGGGTCTTGGCGGTCCAGCAATAACCAGCATTTTGTCCAATCAAGTGGAGCAAAATGCACAGGGCGAATTACAAGGTATTTTAGCCAGCATTGCTAGCTTAGCCACCATCGCCGGACCACTGATTATGACCCAGACCTTTACCTACTTCACCTCCAACCAAGCACCCACCTACCTTCCCGGCAGCGCCTTTCTTATTGCCGCAGCATTTACCTTCATTGCGTTGCTGATATTTGTAGTGCAAATCCGCAAATTACCAAAAGAGTCGTTAGTTACCTCAGACAGTTAGAATGCGGCACATACTATGGGCTAATTCTTTGGCCCCATTTTGTCGAGCGGCCTTGAAGCAAATTTGTATAGTTAGATTTTCTGGCTGATGGCTAATCACCCTCGGACTGGCGTTCTGGATTTTCGGCAGGCGTTTTTTCTAACGCTCGTTGCTGCGAAATAGTCTGCAGGTTTTTTGCGACTAATGGCGCTAATTTGGTCATATGTGGAATTTTCATGAACAAACGCCAAGTTGGAATATGCGATCGGAAAGACAATCTCGCATTACGTACCCACTTTGGAAAGTGCTTTCCCCAACTGGCATTATTCATTGCGCCAATACCTACGGCGTATAAATAGTCATCAATTGTTTCTGGGTGAGGGGTTACTCGGCAAAGCTTATTTTGCATACCTAAATCGCTAAAGGCGGTTTCTACATGAGCTATAAGCGACGCGCTATACACCTGCTGGCACATTGACACAGATTGCAGCGTTATCTTTTGCGCACTGAAAACCGGCACAATAGGTCTGTTAGACAAGCCATTGGCTGTGCAGTCTACAAATAGAGTTTGTTTAGGCACATTAAAACTGCCCTTTTCTAGTAGGACCTGACCCTCTTCAATACTGACCACCCGGCCTGCGCGCACTACATTTTTGACACTTCGTAACAGGGCGAGTTCTTCGCGATTAACTGTGGCGCAGCGATATTTTTCCGCCCATACAGACTCGTCAATGCGCATCAACATGCCATCGGCCTCAAGATTGAGTAACAACGCTTGTAGCGTTTCGGACTTGGCCATCGCCTCCTGCTGTTTGCCCAGAGATAGGAGTAATCCATCTGGGTGAATATTTCCGCGATCAAGAAGCCAAGCATCATTGGGCATAATCCAAGTAATGAGATCTGGCGCTAGCCCCAAGCCTAAAAGATATAGAACGGCGTCCATACCGGTTTTACCAGCGCCCACGACCACATACTGCTCGTAGGGGCTGGAGATATCTGCGAGCCCATTGGGGGGCACCACTTCTAAACCATGAGTCACTCTGTAGGGCGGTGGGCGCATAGATGGCACCTCAACTTTCATGTAGGTGGCGTCAACCAACTTGCGTTTAACATCTACCGAATATTTTTCGCCGGTCACCGTCGACGTAAAATCAGAATTCAATTCCGCAGTTGCCACATATTCGCAGTGCGGGAAAAATTTCAGCCGACCTGACGCCACATGCCTTTCTAGTACGCGCTGAAAGTACGCAACCACTTCCAAGCCAGAAGCCAAGCTCTTGCCGCCACTGCCTAAATTTTCGGAGTTCACGCCATAGAACGCCGCAGGCTGGTGCAATGAAACAAAAGGATAGGAACGACGCCAATGCCCACCGGGACCAGCGTAGCGATCAACCAAAACAACTGTGGCCGTTAAGTCGCCGCTGAGTATCTCATCCACAAAGGCCATGCCCATTGCGCCAGCGCCTATCACTAAATAGTCCGCCGTTAATTGATTCGACACTGAGCTTGATTGGTCGGTCATATCCACACTTCTCTTTGATCTATTTGCGCCCCACAATACCGATATGACAGACATACTCAAATATAATCGCCAAGCGTGGGACGTACAGTCCGAGAACGCTGAAAGCCCTTGGGTCCAACCGGTGGACAGCGCCGCCATTAACGCTGCTAGGAACGGTGATTGGGACGTCATATTGACCCCAAATAAAAATGTACCCAAGGCATGGTTTGGCGACATTCGCGGCAAAAACGTTTTGTGTTTAGCATCGGCAGGCGGGCAGCAGGCACCAATACTTGCGGCAGCGGGCGCAATGGTCACCAGCTTCGACAACTCACCCGTGCAATTGACTAAGGATAAATTGGTGGCGGATCGGGATGGATTGGATATCCATTTAGTACAAGGCGATATGGCCGACTTGTCCTGCTTTGATGACGCCTGCTTTGACCTAATCTTTCACCCGGTGTCGAATGTTTTCTCCCAGACCATTAGGCCCGTTTGGCAACATTGCCAGCGCGTACTTAAGCATGATGGCCGCTTACTAAGCGGCTTTATGAATCCGGATTTTTTTCTTTTCGATCACTACGACATAGAAGCCGGTGGGCCACTGGAAGTTCGATTCGCTCTGCCAAACGCAGACATAGACTTACTCGACCAGGCAGAATTAGATAAACGCAAAGCCAGTGGCGCAGCGCTCGAATTTAGCCACAGCTTAGATGATCAGATCGCCGGGCAAATAGACGCAGGCTTTGTTATCGCCGGCTTTTTTGAAGACAAATGGGACAATGCAGCCACTCCACTCAATGCCTATATGCCAACGTCTATGGCCACCTTGGCAATAAAGACCAACGGCATTTAGGGTCCCACTATATTTTGCAACGCAGATACTAATATTGACCACTTCAACAAAGGAATAAAAAAATGGATCTAGGACTTAAAGACAAAGGAATTATCATTACTGGTGGCAGCAAGGGCATTGGCTTTTCTATCGCTGAAGCCTGCGCGAAAGAGGGTGCCTGGGTATCTATTTGTGGCCGCACCCAAAGCAGTTTGGATGAGGCCGCCGAAAAGCTCAAAAGCTATGGAGGCAAAATACACACTGCGGTTTGCGATATTGCTGAGGCAGACGCCATTGCCGCTTATGTTGATGAAGCCGCCAGCGCTCTGGGTGGCCTTTACGGATTGGTAAACAACCCAAGTGGGTTCGGCAATTCAGACAATGAAGAGGGATGGCAAAAAGGTATCGACATAGACCTTATGGGTGTTGTGCGCACAACTTGGGCCGCCACCCCACACCTCAAGGCCAATGGCGGAGGCAGTATCTTAAATATTTCATCCATCAGCGGATTGGCAGCGTCAGGCAATATTTCCTACGGCGCAGTGAAAGCCGCTGTCATTCAGTTAACCCAGAGCCACGCCAAAGCAATGGCCGCAGATCACATTAGAGTAAATTGCATAGCTCCTGGCTCTATTGAATTTGCCGATGGCGTTTGGGACCAAGTGAAGAAGAATATGCCAGATATGTATGCCGCAACATTGGCGGGCATTCCTTTTGGGCGCATGGGCTTGCCTGAGGAAGTTGGCAGCGTTGCCGCCTTTTTAATGTCGGCGCCCGCTTATTGGACCACCGGGCAAACTATTGCTGTTGATGGTGCGCAGAGCCTTTAACACCAGAACATTCTAGTTAGGTGGTTCGCTATGACTTGTTGCTAAAGGCCTGATTTACAGCCTTTAGCGACGATTATGCCTCTACTGACGCGGAGGCCATAACATCAGCGTTGGCGTGTTAGCCACATACGCCTGGTACTCCGGATCTTCGCCCCACTGCTTGTGTCCGCGTGCTTCTAACATCCGCACGCCACTTACAGCGGTGAGTAGGAAGATCACCCACAACGGCGACAGCATTAAGTAAATCTGGTTACCCACTAATGTTGGATAAGCGATGATGGCAATACCCACCCATAGGAGGATTTCACCAAAATAATTGGGGTGACGGGACCACGCCCACAGACCCGTATTAATGAACTTATTCGCATTCTCTGCATTATTGCGAAAAGCAGTCTTCTGATTATCCGCGATCACTTCAATGGCAAAACCGATCACCCAAAGACCCGTACCTAAAACAAAAGCCGTGTCTAAACCAACGGTGCTACTGGAGGTAATGCTGCCCAATGCTGCGCTGGCAGTGATATAGACCCAAGCACCTTGCAGTGTCCAAGTCATCAAAAATGTTGGGAATGAGGCTTTGATTGACCTGAAACGTCGGTCTTCGCCAGCACGCTTAATACGGAAGAACAAAAACGGTCCAAGGCGCAGCGCCCAAATCACAATCAGGCCGGTGATTGTTAGCGAACGTAAGTCGTCAGCGCCAGCCAACACCGCAGCGGCGACCACAACTACAATGTAGGTCAGACTGCCAGTCAGGTCGAAATAGGCTTCGGTTCTTGCCAACCATGCATGAATAAAAATTAGCCACTGCACGGCAAAAGCGAAAACACCACACCAGACAAACACCGACATACCGTCGTACAACACGCCTTGATCAGATCCAGACCAAGCCACCATGGACGCCAGTGCAACGGCGCCAATGATGCTGATAATTCCTACTATCCACTTTTGCATATTACTCCCCTGTAAATTCGCTGTGGTGATCTCGGCTCGTATGCCAGATTTCTCCACCAGTTCCTTCTTCCCATTGCTTGTACTTTGTCATGATAGATGTGAAAAGATCGTTGTTGAGCCAAGCTTCCAACCAACGCACAAGATTAGGCCTTGGTTGTTGGTCAAACCACTGTTTGTCGACAAATGCGAACTGACGAATGAACGGCATGAGCGCAATGTCTTGCATCTGGGGTACATCACCCAACAAGTAGTCCTGTTTTTGCAGACAGTGCTCCAATTCATCTAGCCAGGCCAAAGCCTGATCGCGGTAGTAAGAGGCTGGGTGTTCAGCGTCTCGGCGGTCATATTTGTAGGCATCTAAAAGCGGCTTAAACTCTTGATCGAATTTTTCTATGTAAGCCTTTTGAGTATCTAAGCCCCCGAACTTAAGCCACTCAGCGCAATGCTCCGCGATAGCCCAGATCACTAGGTCTAAACTTTCATCGATCACCTGGCCGTCGTTGGTGATGAATACCGGCACAGTGCCCTTGGGCGAAACCTCGAGCATTGAGGCGGGCTTGTCCCGCAACAAAATTTCGCGGACTTCAACCTGTGTATCTATAAGAGATAGGGCCATGCGCCCACGCATAGCGTAAGGGCAGCGACGAAACGTATAAAGGGTGTGCATAGATGCGCTTATTGACCGTTCTGCTTAGGCATATCTAATGCCACCAAATCTTGCGCCCAGTCGATTTTGGACTCACACCAAACCTCTTTCTTTGGCGGCAAGTCAGCTACTTCGGCCAACATACCGGTACGCAAGCCCAGCATGCGCTGCCCCCGCGGCACATCTTCTACCACTGAGGTTGCGTAAATATGGGTACCGCAGTCACCACAAAAGGCCAGTTCACGGCGATTGCCGCTGTCACCGGTTTTGAAATACAGCTTTGGTGTGCCATTGAGCATATTAAAATCAGCCTCTTTGACTGGCAAAATACTGCGATAAGGCGCGCCAGACATCACCTGACAATCTCGGCAATGACAAACAACGGAAAAGTTTTCGTTAGCATCCGCAGTAAACGCTATTTCCCCACAATGACAGGCACCATTAACTTGCATATCTCTCCCCTTATTTCCCTTAACAGTTACGCAATACTTTGGTCCATCTTACCTTTGCAAAGCAATACTTGCGCAGGCTTATCTTTGCAAGGCTTTTGCCTATAGATTTTGTTGAGGCATACTCCCCCGGTAACTTTTTAAAGCTTTTTGGCTTTTTAGACTTTTATTCTTTTAGACAGAGGAGAGCGCGTTGGATAAGCCCACCAGAAGCCTGCCCCAGCCTACACCGGAAACACAGCATTTTTGGGAGGGTACTCAAGCTGAACAACTGTTGCTGCAACGATGCACCGATTGCGCCCATACGTACTTTCCACCAAGACCTTTTTGCCCCTCATGTAGTTCGCGCTCTGTGGAAGTTTACGCAGCCAGCGGTCGAGCCACTTTAGCCAGCTACGTGATCAACCAGCGTCCACATCCAGCATTTGATGGGCCTTACGCTATTGCGTTAGTGGATCTAGAAGAGGGTCCTCGGATGATGACCAATATTGTGGAATGCGAGCAAACACCAGAGGCCTTGCAGCTTGATATGCCCTTAGAAGTGCGCTTTGAGCAGGTCAGTGAAGACATTAAGCTGCCGCTATTTGCTCCCGCAGGAGCAGATAAATGACCGGTGTAGCGGTAGTAGGCGCGGCAGAGACTACTGAACTGGGCAAAATCCCACACTTAAGCCAGCAGCAACTCCATGCGGATGCGGCGTTAAACGCAATGGCTGACGCGGGTCTCACCGCAAAAGACATAGACGGCATAGCCACCGCCGGCGAGCGCCCCACAGATTTGGCTTACTACCTCGGCATTACCCCAACCTGGGTAGACGGCACCTCGGTTGGTGGCTGCTCCTTTATGCTCCATGTCCGCCACGCGGTAGCAGCCATTGCCAGTGGGCAATGCACAACTGTACTGATTACCCATGGCGAAAGTGGGCGCTCTGGTGTTGGCCGAGGCGGGTTTCCAAGGGCACCGGCCTCTCTTGCAGGACAGTTTGAAATGCCGTTTGGACCCACGGGACCACCGACAATGTTCACCCTGCCGGTACTTCGCTATATGAAGGATTACGGCATGACCCACGAGCAACTGGCCATGGTGGCGGTTGTGCAAAGGGAATGGGCGTCAATGAACCCAAGAGCCAGCTTTCAAAATGAGATCAGCGTAGACGATGTGCTCAATTCAAAAATGATAGCGTACCCGTTCCACTTGCTGGAGTGCTGTTTGGTCACCGATGGTGGTGGTGCTTTGATTTTAACCAAAGCGGACAGAGCAGCAGACTTCCCCCAGCCACCTGTACATATTTTGGGTACTGGCGAGAGCGTGGAAACACCCATAGTCAGCCAGATGGAGGACCTAACAAGTTCTAGAGCCTTTAAAGTTGCAGGCGCTTTTGCCATGCGCGACGCAGGCATTACCCACGCAGATGTTGACCATTTAATGGTCTATGACGCGTTTGCCCACCTGCCGATATATGGGTTAGAGGATTTAGGCTTTTGTAAAAAGGGCGAAGCCGCTGACTTTATCTGGGAGCAAAACACCGCTCCCGGCGGCAGCTTACCGATGAATACTAACGGCGGCGGTCTGTCCTATATGCACTCCGGCATGTACGGCATGTACGCTTTGCAAGAAAGCGTTAGGCAAATTCGCGGCACTGCACCGGCTCAAGTAGTGGATGCTAATGTGTCGCTTTGTTTAGGTGTGGGTGGCATGTTTGGTGCCTCTGGCTGTATTGTGTTTGGCAAAGAGCCAAAGTAAGGCTCGTTAATCAATCGGATCTTTAACCTCGTTAGCTTGCTAACGCTCTAGAATCAGAAAAAGGAAAAATATATGTTTCGCAAAATCGTTTTACTCACGCTTCTAACTGCTTTCAGCGGCAGTCTATTTGCGGCTAGCGCCGAGGAACGCGCGCAAACTGCAATAGATACCCGCCAAGGTCTGCTCAAGGTTGTGGCAAGCTACTTTGGTCCAATCGTTGGCATGGCGCGTGGACAAATTCCATTTGACGCTGCGGTTGTAGAAAAGAACGCTGGAAAAATTGCCCAACTTGCGCCCATGCTAGAAGACGTTTTTGCTAAGGATACGCGCGAAAGCGGCCTGCAATCTGGCGCCAAGGATGGCATCTGGGAAGATATGGCAGACTTCAAAGGCAAAGCTGCTACAACAACAGAAAGAGCCATTGCATTAGCTAACGCTGCAAGCCAAGGCAAAGGGCCCACCATGAAGGCGTTCGGCGCATTAGGTGCTTCCTGCAAGGGCTGCCATGAAAGCTATCGCGAAAAAGACGAAGGCTAAACGCTAGCACAAGCGCATGTCCCAAACGCCCTCGTCTAAAGAAGGTTCTTCTACCGAAGAGGTCTCTTCTCTCAAAGAGGAATCACAACCAGGTGCCACCGGCACGCTGGTTTGGGATTTGCCCCTAAGATTATTCCACTGGACCTTCGCTTTGAGCCTAGTGGGATCTTGGGCCACCGCAGAAGCCGGCTTCGACTGGACAGAAACTCACTTCTTATTTGGCTACACGGCGCTTGGGCTTATCAGCTTTAGACTGCTCTGGGGTTTATTTGGTACCACTCACGCACGTTTCTATAATTTTCTAACCGGGCCAAAGGCAGTGATCAGCGCGCTAGGCCAACTAAAACAACAAACACCACCGGGTGAAATCAGTCATGTAGGCCACGGGCCACTCGGTGGCTGGGCAAGCGTCGTACTACTGGCGTTGGTCATGACTCAGGCAGTCAGCGGGCTATTTATTAGCGACGACATTTTTTATGCTGGCCCCTATAACAGCGCAGTCTCAAGCAGCCTCGCTGACTACCTAGGTTGGCTACATCACACCAACTTTAATATTTTGTTGGCGGCAGTAGCACTGCACCTTGTTACAATAACTTGGTATTTGCTCGGCAAAAAGGAAAACCTGATTAAACCCATGTTAACGGGCAAGAAAAATATTGGCCCTTCTTTGGCAAAGCATAAGACGCCGCCTGAAACACAACCGCTAACGCAACCAGCCGTTCCCAGCAACCTTCTCTGGCGCGGCTTTTTTATCGCAATCTTTGTTTTGGTAATGATCGTACTACTGGTCAACCTAGCACCTGAGCCCGAGTACTTTTAATACTGCCTGCGACAATCACCCTTAGACTGGGTCTTCGACGAAAGTCCCTGTCTATTCAAGACCTTTTAACAAAACAACCAAATATGACAAGTTCTTTATTCGGTAGGTCGCTTTAGAAAAATCTTGGCTTGCAGTAAACCCATACTCCACCACCGCGCAATCAATGCCGGCAGCCACTGCGGAACGCAGCCCACGCTCAGAGTCCTCTATCACCAGTGCCTGATCTGGTGTTATGGAAAAATGCTCGAGCGCGGTCAAATAAGGTTCTGGGTCCGGCTTACTGTTGGTGTAGCTTGATCTGGTTAAAACAAGGTCCATATGGGGAACAATGTTCAAGCTGTTTGGGGAGTGGTCATGTATATAGGCAAAGTCTGCATCTTTGCAGGTAGTGACTATGGCCATTGAGTATTTTTGTTTCAGCTTAACTAAAGCCTCTTCAACCCCCTCAATGGATAAATCTTCTGCGCCGAGCAACGTTTGATAAAGCGCATTACGTTGCAATCTTTGCGAAGCAATGACCTCTTCAAAGACACCCCTCGCTCGAGCCAGTTCCCATACATCAGAACCGTTAACCATAACTTGCATGTAAATAGGCAGCGTCAGGTCAATGTCTAACTCCGCTAATTTTTGGCGTGTGGACTCGTAATACAAATGCTCGGTATTGACCAACACACCATCGTGATCGAACAGCAGATGACTATATTTTTGCATACTCAAAGGTTTTCAAGCGAAGAAAAATCTCTCAGCTACCTTGTTGGCAGCGAGGTTATTTTGCGCGGGCAGCGTTACGCCACCCGATACCGCTCAATCTGAATATCATCTTCACCAATATCAGAATAGTTGTCGGTAACCCTGCCACGGATATATTCCTGCCATGAGAAAGCACGGTATAGAGCAACATCTTGCTGACCTATCCAAGGCTCAATCACCGCTTTCACTGCGGGCTGATAAAAGAACGGAATGCTGTAACGGCCCTGTTCAGAATGCACCGGCAGTACTCTGTGTACGCCAGCCGTACAACGATCGTTAGTCCACACTTGCAGTACGTCGCCAATGTTCACCACAATGGAGCCATCTGCCGGCGGCACGTCTATCCAACCATCTTTCTTGGAACGGGCTTGAAGACCGCCATGGTTGTCTTGCAACAACAAGGTGATCGCACCCGGATCGGTGTGATGATGCAAGGCCATATCACCCAAACCTGTTAGGTCTGAGCGCTCTGCATCTGGCACCGGGTCAGCGGATGGATAATAGTTAAGCCGGGCCGCGCTAGAATGCAGCTCACCAAACCCCTTGTTCATAGTCTCTGCCACTTCGGCATCAGACATGCCTAGCGCCGACAGCACCATGCTCATGGTAGCTTCAGACAATTGGGTAAAGGATTGGAAGAAATCTGTTAGCGCAGGTCTGAAGCCGTCGGGCTGTGCAGGCCAGCGCGTGTGTCTTTCCGGGTTTTTAGAAATATGGCCGCCGGCCTTAAAATCAAATACCTCTTTTTGATCGCGCTTTTGCTTGGTCAATTCGCGATCGTAGTAGCCCAGCGGATTACTTTCGTCTCTATAGACTGCTGTCTTGTTTTCCCGAGGCAGGGCAAAAAAATCATTCGATGCCGCAAATGTAGAGGTCACCACATCCTCTAAGCCATGATTGGTTAGAATAAAAAAGCCATGGTCCTCGCAGGCTTCTACTAACGCCTGCTGATCAATGGCGGCAAAACCACCCTTTTGGTATGCGGCAAAATCAATTGTAGGAATATTTTCCATGGGGATGCCCCTGCTAAAACGTCCATCCTAGCGCCAATTAGCGCACGGAAATAGACTAATGGTGTCACCAACGTAAATTCACCACGGGCTTTTACATTGAAAGGTTTAAAGCGCCATTGGCTAGACCTGCGAAACGAGGCAACAACCACGTTGGCCTATACGCAGCCCTTAGGCTAGGCTGGACTGATCTTGCCTATCCGGTGAACTACTGTGAGCAAATTTATGCCCCATTCTGTCAAAGCTGCTAAAACACTACTGAGCACTGCATTCCTATCTATTAGTCTTTTGGCGGGCTGTTCCAACGACGGCTCAACAGCTAACGATGCCACGTCTGCAACAAACAATGACGATGAAGCATTTCTTTTAGAAGCCCAAGCCATACACGCATCCGCGCTGACATTGGACGCTCACGCAGACATTGAGATGCCGGGCAAACCTTCCGCTTATGTGGGCGCAGATGGGCTGTCCAAAGTGGCGCCAGAGAAGATGGTAGTGGGTGGATTAGATGCAGTCGTAATGTCTGTGGCCGTGAGCCCAGGCCCCAGAACCCCAGAAGGCTATGCGGCAGCGCAAAAGATCGCGGCAGCAAAGCTGGCCGTGGTTAAAGCCATGGCAGCGGATACGACAAATAATACTGTTTTAGCGCTATCCCCAGATGCGCTGATCAGCGCTCATGAAGCGGGCCAGTCTGCGCTGGTGCTGGGCTTTCAAAACGCCCTAATTCTTGGCACAGATGCCTCGGCCATTGAAACTTTTTATGCCGATGGAGTGCGCCTATTTGCGCTGACCCACATGGGCCACAACGCATTTGCGGATTCTTCACGACCCTTGTTTGATGCCGCTACCGGCCAGCGCGAGGCAACGGCGGAACATGGCGGATTATCTGAGCTGGGCATTGCTGCCATCAAAAAGATCAATGCGCTGGGCGCAATTGTTGACATCTCACAGCTGTCGAAACAGGCAGCCCTGCAAGCGATTGAGCTTTCCACAACGCCAGTGGTCGCCACTCACTCCAATGCTCGTGCACTTACACAAGTCAGTCGCAATCTGTCCGATGAGGAACTGGACCGCATCGCTGCAACCGGCGGTGTTGTACATGTTGCGCCGTTCAGAGGTTACCTCTTTGATACCTCTAACCCGCAAATGGATGCAGACATTAGAGCCGTACGCCGCGAAGCCAACATAGACGAAGACTACTTATACCCTTTTGAACTTTACTGGGAGATAGACGATGCCCAGGTGAAGAAAACCTTCCTCACTAAGGTCAGCGGCTTACTCGGCCCAATCAGCTTGGAAGACATGCTCAACCATTTGGATTACATAGCCAAGCGCATAGGCGTAGACCACGTCGGCATTGGGACTGACTTTAATCATGGCAGCGGCATACCCGGCTATGAAGACGCCAGTGAATCCTTGAATGTGACCATAGGGCTGCTGAAACGAGGCTATACTGCCGAGGACATAAAGAAGATTTGGGGCGGCAATTTTATCCGCGTATGGCGCGAGGCAGAGGCAATAGCTGAGGCAAACCCACAGTAACGTTTGTCACTACAAGCGCGATACCGCGATATAAAGCGCGGAGCACTGCTGCTCCGCTGCTTTGGCGAGTAACTTGACCCGCTATTTGTTTACTAGCTTCCGGTCCAGTTAGGCGCACGCTTCTCTGCAAAAGCTACTGGGCCTTCTTTGGCATCGTTAGAGCTAAAGACCTTTTTCTGCAAAGGCACCTGCATTTCCCAAAGCTTATCCTCTTCAATACCCATCGAGGCTGCTCGAACCAGAGTTTTGGACGCCACAACGGCGAGTGGGGCGTTTTCTGCAATGCGTGCTGCCAAGGCCAACGCTGCATCTAACGCCTCACCGGGTTCGGTAAGGGCGCTTAACAATCCCGCATCCAATGCTTCCTCGGCGGTAATAGGTTCTCCGGTCAAAGCCATTTCCATAGCTTTCGCGTATCCCACTCGGGCAGGCAGTCTAAAAACACCACCCGCTGCGGCAAAAAGTCCTACTTTGACTTCACGGATACCGATCTTGGCACCTTTTGAGGCGACAATAAGGTCACAGGTCAACATTATTTCGCAGCCACCTGCCAAGGCAAATCCATTTACTGCGGCAATGAGCGGCTTCGTCGCACCCGTGCGCACGAACTCATTCAATGGGCCAATGTCTTCTCCACGGGCAAAGGCTTTGAGATCCATTCCGGCACAAAACGCACGGCCGTTGCCTGTGATAACGCCTGCGACCAACGAATCATCAGCATCCAATTCCTTAATGGCATTCCAAAGTCCATTGGACAACTCACCGTTGATGGCATTCATTGCATCTGGTCGATTCAGTGTAATGACCATCACGCGCCCTTTGCGCTCAACTATGATTGCTTGTTCTTCGCTCATTTTGGGATCTCCCTCAGTTTATAATTCTTAAAGCATCGCATTAAGCTACTTATTTCGATAGGCGAAAATAGCTTCTGCAAAATGTTCTTTGGCATGATGGCGCGTGCGAAGTTGCTTCACCCTGGAAGGCGCTGCACCCACAATCTAGAAACAGCAGCTTTGTCGCCACTGGGTTCAACTACTGCCCCAGCAAAATTTTCAATAACCTCATAAGCTTGGGTACTCGCAGCCACCTCCGCTCGCAGCGCACCCGGGGCTACACGAAAAGCAGCGCTGCGGGGTCCAACGATGTCTTCGCCCAAGTCATGCTGCAAATGCTCTTCTACCATCAGATGCCCGCCGGGAAGCAGATGGTCCATGAGTGTAGTAAGTAGGCCCGGCGCAACAAATCTGAACAGAATAATCAGCTGATATTGGCCGAAACCATCTATGGGGTTTTTTATTGGATCTTTTATTGAGTTTGGGGCCAGCGGCGACGTTTCTCTTTTAACAAGCGCAGCTGTAACAGCAGGAGCAACCGCCGGCTCAACCTCAGCATCACTTTGGGCAAGCAAACTCTTGCAAACCCAATCCACTTTTACACCAACCTGAGTTGCGAAGGCCGCACCTCTGGCAATTGCGGCCGCGGAAATATCTATCCCTTGAGTGGCGAACCCATGTTGAGCTAAGAAGACGCTGTTACGACCGGCGCCACAAGCCAGATCTAAGGCCCGACCGGGGCTTTGGCCATTCTCATCAGCCAACTTAGCCAACGCCTGAATATTTTGCTGCAGAAAATCACTTGGCCATGGGCGCTGAGCATAAGCGCCTTCGCGGTAACGCGCATCCCACCGGGTTCTATCGTCCATAATTATTTCTTTCTTATTACTTCACAGGGCTATTAAAAAATTTCGCATCATTGCACCAGAACTGGGGCAAATAGCTAATGCGCATAATCATATACGCTTACGCGCCTTGCATGCTGAGGGCCTAAGCGCTAGCTTATGCCACCTTTCAATATGTCAGCAAACTGTGCCCAATTCTGAAACCGCAAATAAGTCTAAACTAGACCGTACGGCAATATGGTTGTCGGGTTTGTGCCTGATACATTGCTTGGCTGTGCCTGTCACTTTACTGCTCATGCCCTCGGTTAACAGCTGGCTTGCGGACACGGAAACAATGACCCACTGGCTGTTACTGGCCTTTGCTGTGCCAATAAGCGTGCTGGCGTTGTGGCGCGGCTACCAAAGCGAAAAAAGTATTTTGACCCTTGCACTAGGCGGCATTGGACTAACGCTCATGTTCTTAGCGGTGATCCATGTGTTGGGCGAAAGCTGGGAAATTCCGCTAACAGTAGTCGGCGTAATACTGGTATTGATAGCGCATATTAGGAACCTCACAAACCACCAACATTCAGAATAAGAAAAACGGAGATTTGCTATGAAATACGACAATATTTTACAAACCATAGGCAACACCCCGGTAGTCAAACTCAACCGCTTTGGCCCTGACCATGTAGACATGTACGTGAAAGTTGAATCTTTTAACCCGATGGCTTCGGTTAAAGATCGTCTAGCCTATGCCATCATTAAGGACGCACGTGACAGCGGCGCACTTAAGCCCGGACAAACCGTTATTGAGGCCACCTCTGGCAATACGGGTATTGCGCTCGCCATGGTGTGCGCCGTTATGGGGCATCCGTTTGTAGCGGTAATGGTAGAAACGTTTTCCATAGAGCGGCGCAAGCTGATGCGCGCACTGGGTGGCAAGGTCATTTTAACCCCTGCCGCAGAACGCGGCACCGGCATGGTTAAGCGCGCAGAAGCATTGGCTGCCGAGCATGGCTGGTTTATGGCCAATCAATTCAAAAATCCAGCTAACCCTAATTATCACGCCAGCACTACTGGTCCGGAAATTCTTTCAGATTTTGCCGGCGAGCGTCTGGACTATTGGGTTACAGGCTGGGGTACTGGCGGCACCTTGTCTGGTGCGGGAAGAACCCTAAAAGCCGCGCGCCCTGCACTACAAATTGTCGCCGCAGAGCCTGAACAGGCTGCGCTGCTTTCTGGTGGCGAATGGTCACCGCATAAAATCCAAGGCTGGACCCCAGACTTTATACCTGAGGTTTTGGATCAAAAAATCACCGACCACATTGTGACAGTGAACGAAGACGAATCTATGGCCTGTGCATTACGCCTTGGCCGGGAAGAAGGCATATTTGTGGGCATATCCGCTGGTGGCACGCTTTCTGCTTCGCTGAAAATTGCCGAACAAGCTGAGCCGGGTAGCGTGATTTTGACCATGCTTGCGGACACTGGCGAGCGCTATTTAACGACGCCTCTTTTTGCTTCTATCAACGAAGGTTCCGACGACGAGTGGCTTGCTAGCCTGAAGTAATTGCTTACTTTAGGCCGCTAGGACAAATCTAGGCGCGTGGCCACCGCATTGGTTGAATAGGTTAATGCTCTACGCGCTGCAAATCGTTGTAGTGCTTCGGGACCAGACTCGCGGGAGTTCTGCCACGAGGTAAAATCTGGGTACCATGTCAGCAAGTGCATCACGCAGTTTGCCGATGGGGTTTGCGGCGCGAACAGACCCATAGGCTGAGCTGCGTAATTCTCACCCGCTTCAAAGGTCTGCCAAGCAGCACTGGACAAAGCCACTACCTCTTCGATGTCTTTACCGTCCAAAACAAAATCACGAAAAACGTATATTCCAGCCTGGCTGAGGGGCATGTTGTCTGTCGGGCGGGCAGTGGCTTTGAGTTGATAGACCTCAGCCACACGAACATTTTCTGGCAGCGCTAAACCATCTTCCTGTTCATCGTGGGCAGTGACCAACATCAACTCGTTTGATGCCATGCCAAAAACACCATGCCATATACCCCAGAGCGTTGTACCCGCATGGGCCGCCACAAACTCGCGCAGCATTTGCACAGGTTGTTGCAGATCTTGAGTGGCGAACGCCAGCCTGCGTTTAGTATAAAAACTCACTAGTCACCCCTTTATCGACTCTCTGTTAACTCTCGATCACTTCTCTATCCAAGACTCTATCAACGTCTCTATCAACGTCTCTATCAACGCTCTATTCATGCTCTGATAGCCCGCTGTTGCTGCCTTGTTAATGCCTTGTTAATGCCTTGCCATCAAATATTGACGCGTTTTAACTCTGTGCGCTTTGCGGCGAAAAGTATTCAGTTTAGTACACTGACAATTCTGCAATTTTGGTTCTTAACCAATCCGCAGAGTATGCACCGGGGCCGAGATTTTCCGCCAGCATCTGCATAGCCATCACAACACAGGCTTCATTTGCTGGCGTTGGCACGTCATGTATGCGGCCAAGCAAAACAATTTCGCCGTTCAAGTAATTAGTTTCAATATCGCCGGTGCCTCGCTGCATACTCTGCCAAGAGGAACCCGCTGAGCGGTCGTGACCAGGAACGTGGGTTTCAAGCATAACGCCATCGCGCCGACGCTTAGCCTCGTCCTTATCCATGCACTCAATATCTGCCGCTGCAAAACAAGCTAACGCTTCGCTTCGTAGCGCAAGGGAAATGTCTCTTGCATCTACCGCGTCATGCAAACCCGCCTGTAAAACGTTGGCCAAGTTGATGAGCAGCTTTGCGTATTTTTGCCGCATCACTTGAGCATCGGCTCGCGCACTGAACCCCGCCAACTCTAGATCTGCATTAATCTTTTCCGCACAAGGGTCCAAGCCTTGAGGATAACAACCCGTATCTAATATACCGCCTTTGTTTGCTGCATGGCTCACCACTAAACCGGGTTCTAGAAATACCGCTGGAAGTATCACAACACTGGCATAAACATTGGGGAAAAAACGTAGAGACTGGCGCTCGTTATCCACCCCGTTTTGCACACAAACAATAGGTGTATGCGCGGGGGCGACTTGGGACAAATCTTCTAGTGCCGCCAATCCATGTTGAGACTTCATGCACATAAGCACCACTACACTGGCATCAAAAACAATTTCTCGCGGATGTAGTACGGTAGGAATTTGCAGTATTTCATCGCAGTCTGGTGCTACGAAATGCAAACCGCGCCTCTGCAACACGCGACCATGCTCGCCTCTCGCGATCAGCGTGACCTTAAAGTTTTGTCGATGTAAGCGCGCGCCAATGGTTGCGCCAATACCGCCAGCACCATAAATAACGTAATGGGCAGGTTGATCCGAAGTCGCCGATGACGGGGGTGTGGGGCTTGAGGCCATAATCTGCTTACCTACTTTTGTGCAAAACTACCAACAAAACTTCTCTGTCACTCTAGTTGGCTCGGAAATGGGTTAGACCACTGGGCAGAAAACTAGTTATAAAACTGGTTATACGGCTGCTTGTATAACCTCTTATGAACAAAGCCGGATTATCTGAGCATTGCTGGATAGTCGAGTTCTGCGCCCCAATGAACTTGCGCAACACTGGCGTAACGCGATTCATTGACAAACCCATGATGCCGCAGTGTTTCCATGTCACGGCTGATGCGCTCTAGTTCTGAACCTTTGGCGATCATAGCTGTTGCCGCAATATCTGCCACATGCCTAACAACTTCAGCACAGGTCTGCACCGCATGGGTACCGGCCAAATATAGATCAGCACGATCTAACGCATCTGCCTCATTGCCCGCCCCAGCTTTGTCCCAAGTGTTTTCCAGCGCATCATAAAACATTAGCCGAGCAGCGCGGTATTTTGCTAACGCTTTACCATAGTGTGCTTGAGCAATATTCTTATCACGCACTTTGCCCGCTGCACCACCCGGCGTTTTATCTGCCACCAAGGCGCTCACTTGTTGCAAGGCGCGCCGAGCCAGACTAAAAACCACTGGTACATAGGTGGCAAAAACAATTCTCGAAGGGCAAAGATATAGCTGGCCGCGAAAATGTAGATTGTTGGGTGTATCTGGCGTTGCTGGCGGGGCCACCTGCAAATCGGGTACAAAAATGTCATCCAGCAATACGTCGGTACTGCCAGATCCGCGCATGCCCAGCGTGTCCCAGTTATCCAGTTTCCTACATTGGCTCATGGGCACTACAACTGTATACATCTCACCTTCTACCAGCATGGGCGACATGAGCCAGCTAGCGTGGTCGCAGCCGCTGACAAAACGCTGAGTACCACTCACTATGTACCCATCAGTGGTTTTGCGGCCCTGCATAGGCGTATGACCACTGGCAGAAACCAACTGATCTGGATTCTCAGCCCAGAGCAATTCGACCATTTCCGCTGGCCATTTGGCAGCCATTAACTTGGCGGCATTAAAAACCATGACATGCCACGCGGCGGCGGTATCGCTGTCAGCCAATTGCTCGCAAAGCAACGCACAGGTCACCGGATCAGTTTCAAACCCGCCCAAACTTTTCGGTAAAAATAGTCGCGGAACACCCGCGGCGACAACAGCAGCAAAGGATTCATCATGCAGCCTACTGTTTTGTTCTGCCCAACTTGAATGGGCGGCCACGGTTGGCTGCGCTACTTTCACGCCGCTGAGGATCTCGGATCTACTCGAAAAAGTCTGTGCCATATTTATCTTGGGTTCTGTCTGCATGGTTTTCTCTTTTTTCTTCGCTTTCTTTTTCGGTTCTTTTCGTTTTTCTATTTTTCTGTTTTTTTGTTCTGCTTGTTTGTTCTGCGGTTCTAGCCGCTGCAATTAGCGCATTTACCTATCTTTTTAGCGTTGCTTTAGCAGCTAAATTAAGTCGCGAGCATGAATGTAGTTAACATGAAGTTAAAACACAATTTTCGAAAATATTTACGCGTGTCACTAAAACTAATCACTATCTACCTATTTGGCCGACAAAAATTCCTGAAAAAATCCGCAACTTGAAGAGCTAAGACCTTGTGATTAAAAGGAAAAAAATTCTTCACAATATTTTCATTTTTTAGCGGTTTATTTTGTCGAGTTTTTCTGTATTCTTGCTTACCTCACCAGCCGAGACTGTATCTATATACAGTGTTTTTTTCCTCGGCAGGGCGAATGCACAGTATGCAGTCGGGCTGGATGAGACCAACCACTTGCCGCGTTCTCTTGCGCAAACAATTGCGCACAAAACTGCGCCATCTTTTGAACAGCCTCATACACCACCCTTCATAGCGCTTTTTTGCCTCGCTAACACCTGTAAAACCTTCGCAGAACCCCTTGCTTAGTCCTTGGCTGGAAAGCTTGGCAGGCGCTCAAGCCACGGGAATTCTCGATCAGCGACAGCCAAAAACTCTGGGTTCAAAAAACTTTCTTTGGTGTTGTAGCGCAAAGGTTCGCCGTCTTCGGTAAACACACCACCACCGGCAGCAACGAGCACCGCCTGGGCTGCGCCAATGTCCCATTCGCTGGTCAGACCTAAGCGCGGGTATATGTCAGCCTTATTCTCAGCCAGCACACAAAGCTTCAACGAACTGCCCACTGGCGTTCTGGTGCAATCAGAAAAGCGATTACCCAGCTCACTCAAGTAGGCTTCCAACCTGTCGCCACCATGATTACGACTTGCCACGACCACCAAAGACGCTTCATCTGCCTGGCGTTGTTGCGGCTTAAGGTCGGTTCTAACCCCTTCGTGCAGCAAATAGGCCTGGCCCTTGCGGGCGTTGCCGACATAGATTTTGCCTTGAAAGGGCACACCAACCACGCCAAATATCGGCGCATCGCCCTCAATCAAGGCGATATTCACGGTAAACTCACCGTTACGATTTACAAATTCCTTAGTACCGTCTAAAGGATCGACCAGCCAATAACGTTGCCACTGAGAACGTACGGCATAACTGGGCGGCTCAGATTCTTCGGAAATGATTGGGATATCCGGCGTGAGTTCCTGCAAACCCGCTTCAATTATCTTGTGCGCCGACAAATCTGCAACGGTAAGCGGCGATTCATCGCTCTTTGTCTGCACATCGAAGTTTGTTTCGTAAACTTCAAGAATAACCGAGCCAGCAGCGGCAACAATGTCCACTAACTGCCCAGTAATTTTTTCTAAACGTTGGTCATCCATAATAATCTTCTTAAATTTTGTGAGTCGCACTGGCCGCTGCAAGGCGAGCCTTACATAATGTTAACGCAGCAATTGCTCGGGCTTCATTAAATTGATCTGATACCAATAATTCATCGAGCCGCGACAATGGCCAGAGCACCACTTCTGGAGGCTCAGGCTCATCACCGGGTAAAACTTTGGCGTATAAGTCGCGCGCAAACATAACATTGATCGTATAGCCCATATGCCCTGGCGCAATAGACAAGCATTTAACAAATTCAATTTCACGCGCGGCAAAACCAATTTCTTCCGCCAATTCACGATCCGCTGCAACTTCTAACGTTTCACCCTGATCTACCGCACCCTTTGGCAGAGTGAGTTGGAATTCGTGAAAGCCTGCTGCGTATTCGCGAATAAGCATTAATTCATCGTTTTCGTTAATGGCGACCACAATGACCCCTGAAGATGCACCGGCGGGAAGGCGTTCATATACACGCTGCTCACCCGTACTGAACTCGAGATGCATGGCCTCGATTTTAAAAAAGCGTGTGGCGGCCAAGGTTTCTGTTTTAATTATTTTAGGTAAAGGCATAGAGTAATGGTGCACATTGAATGAAAAAGATTAGCTATTATAAGACGCTTGCGGCCAACAAATCCGCCTAGATTCGCCACAGGTTAGTGGCACGCGCTAAAACTTAGCTAAACTGATGACCGTCAAAACCTTAGCCACCGTTATAGCTACAACTATCGCTACAACTAGCGCTACAACTATGACCACAAATATAATAAGGACACATTGCCGCCATGTCAGAGGCCAACCCAGCAGAGCAAACTCCTCCTTTAGATTGGGACAACATTGATACCGTTTTTTTAGATATGGACGGCACGTTATTAGACCTTAACTATGACAATCAGGTATGGAGTCATATCGTGCCCGCGGCTTGGGCTGAGGCACAACAGATTTCATTTACTCAAGCGCAGCAGCTGCTCGGTCAGCACATGTCTAGTTTGCTCGGCACCATGCCCTTTTACAGCTTTAACTATTGGAGCGAATTTACCGGCTTAGACATTATGCAATTGCACCAATCTGCCACTTCGCATATCGACTACCTTCCCGGCGCTGAGGATTTTCTCACCTGGCTACAGAACAGTGGTAAGCAAACCTATATCGCAACTAATGCGGACCGTAAGGGCTTTGATTTAAAACACCAGACCACCGGCCTTGGCGATTATGTGCAGGGAATAGTTTCTAGCCACGACTTTGCTGCACCTAAAGAGCAGCAAGCATTTTGGCTGGCCCTGCAGCAGCAACACCCATTCGACCCAGCGCGCACTTTGTTTCTGGATGACACTGCCCGGGTTTTAGATGCCGCGGCTAAATTTGGAATTCGCGAAAACTGGGCCATTCTCAATCCGGACTCCCGCAAACCTCCTCGCGAAAAAACACTACACCCTGCGGTCAGCAATTGTGCCGATCTTATTATGGGGTTGTCGTGAGCGGTGTACGCGTAGACCGCTGGCTTTGGGCCGCGAGATTTTTTAAGACTCGCTCCTTGGCTAAAACCGCCGTTGAGGGCGGTAAAGTCCACGTCGATGACCAGCGCACAAAACCCGCGAAAGAACTACGTATCGGTCAGGTGCTGACCATTCGCAAAGGCATTTTGCTGCAAACGGTCATTGTGGATGCATTGTCTGAGCAGCGTGGCCCAGCAACTGTAGCCCAGACCCTATATACGGAAACTCCAGAGAGCATAGAGTTACGAGAGATTTCTGTTAGCAGACGCCGCATGGAGCGCGCTGGATTAACAGTGCCCAGTGGCCGTCCCAACAAAAAGGACAGGCGCGCGTTAACCCAGCTCAAATCATTGGATCAAGATTGGCATAACGAAGATGAATAGATCCTCATTTTAATACTCGCTTTTATGAACGAGAGGTTTATTGACAAAATGCCTAGCCCCCAATGCTTGGCTGTTGAATAATGAAGCTTGGCGAGACAATTCCCACTTTAAAGCAGCACTACCCCGTATGGACGTATTACACCGATTTAGTTTTATTGACCTACCCATAAGAGGCCAGTGGGTGCGTTTGGAAAACTCCCTCGCAGAGGCCACCCAATTTAGAGTTTATCCAAAGCCCATCCATGAAATGCTGGGCCAAATGCTGGCAGCGGTGGCAATGGTTGCTGACAACATTAAATTCTCTGGCGCGGTGACTCTGCAATCTCGCGGTGACGGCGACTTACTGAGGTCGCTGGCGGAATGCAAAGACCAGTCTTTCTTGCGTGGCATTATGCATCTGCAAAATCCAGACAACCACGCAATCGACGAACAACCCTTAGCGCAATGGTTGGGCAATGGCCAACTGGCGTTATCTTTAATTCCAGATAAAGAGAGCGGTATGCAGCCCTACCAAGGTTTTGTCTCGCTGGAATACGACACTCTGGCTCAATGCTTAGAGCACTACTTCGTCACCTCGGAACAGCTCGAAACCTGTCTTAATTTTGCCAGTGATTCATCTGCAAAAGCACCTAGCGTGACCGGACTGCTGCTGCAGCGACTACCCAATAATCCCCAGGCCACAGAAATTGAAATAGATGCTGCGCGTGACGCTTGGCATACGCTGACTACGCTGGCTGCCACAGTCACCGACGAGGAGCTCAGCCAACTAGACGCGCAAACCCTGCTCTACCGACTTTTCCACGAACACCCTTGCCGTCTGCACGAACCTCGAGCGTTGTCCTATCGGTGCTCATGTAGCCGAGAAAAGACCGACACCACGTTAATGATGCTGGGTAGCGAGGACCTCAGCGCACTGATTGAAGAGCAAAGCGAAATTACCGTGGATTGCGAATTTTGCGGTAATCGTTATACCTATGACCGAGACAGCGCTACCAAGGTGCTCACCGACCTCGAAGAGCAAACTACCGCTGCAAACCCAGCCGGTGCTTCATCAGACGACCCAAAAACTCTGCACTGAAACATTCACCTAGCCCTTACTCCTTCATGACTTAGTATTACTAAGCAGTACTTGGTCTGGCGACATCAAACAGAAGAAAAGGCATCAAATACCTACAAAAGCCAATAATCGGCTGTTCCCCACCCCATATCCTCTGGCATAATTTGCAACCTTTTTCGCCAAGTACATGAATATTATGTCCCAAGAACACGGATCCAGCGGTCAAACTAATAACCACAATAATCTGACTACAGCCGACCTCGCAGAACGCGCAGTCATTCGAGGTGAGGGAAGATTCGCAAGCAACGGCGCAATAGTTGTCGAAACCGGCGCTCGCACAGGTCGCTCACCAAAAGACCGTTTTATTGTCGAGGAGCCTTCAACTTCAGAATCTATCGACTGGGGCAATGTCAACTTGCCTATCGCAACTGAGGTATTTGACCAGCTTTGGGATCGTGTTCAAGTACATCTTGGAGAAACCGAAACCTTTACCACTAGTTTGCATGTTGGTGCAGACCCAGAGCATTACTTACCCATTGAAGTAACAACCCAATACGCTTGGCACAGCTTGTTTGGCCGGGCCATGTTCATTGACCCAGAACACTACAACCCGCACAACAAAGAAATTTGGCAGGTGGTTAACGCGCCATTATTTGAGTGCCAGCCTGAGCGCGACGGCACTCATAGCGATGGCACTGTGATGATTAACTTTGCCCAGCGCAAAGTGCTAATTGCAGGCATGCGATACGCCGGAGAGATGAAAAAATCTATGTTCTCCGTACAGAATTTTTTGCTGCCTGAAAAAGATGTGCTACCGATGCACTGCTCAGCAAATATGGGTGAAGCCAAGGACGTTACTTTATTCTTTGGCTTGTCTGGAACGGGTAAAACCACCCTGTCAGCAGATCCATCTCGCTTATTGATTGGCGACGATGAACACGGCTGGGGCAAAGGTACCGTGTTCAATCTTGAAGGCGGCTGCTATGCCAAGTGCATCGACCTAACACGGAAAAACGAGCCTGTGATCTTTGACGCAATTCGCTTTGGCGCAATTGTAGAAAATGTTGTCATTGACGAAAATCGCGACCCAGATTACACCGACAGCTCGCTTACAGAAAATACTCGCGCCTGCTACCCGCGTAGCAATATCGAAGAGAAGGTGCCGGAAAACAGAGCCGGCGAGCCCAGCAACATTATCTTTTTGACCTGTGACGTGAGTGGTGTAATCCCACCCGTGTCACTGCTCAGTAAAGAGGCTGCGGCCTATCACTTTCTATCAGGCTATACAGCCCAGGTAGGTTCTACCGAAATTGGTTCTACAGAAGCCTACAAAGCAACCTTCTCTACTTGCTTTGGTGCACCATTTTTTCCGCGACCAGCCGGCGTTTACGCGGATCTTTTGATCAAGCGTATTGAAGAGTTTGGTTCGCGGGTTTATCTGGTGAATACCGGTTGGACCGGCGGTGGCTACGGCGTTGGTGAGCGTTTTAGCATTCCAATCACCAGAGCGGTCATTGCAGCTATTCAAAGTGGTGAACTGGAAAATGCTGAAACCCAAACATTGGCGGGCTTCAATTTAGATATACCACTGAAAGTCGCGGGTATTGACGATAAGCTTCTGAACCCACGCGACGCTTGGGCAGACAAAGCAGCCTACGACGCGGCTGCTAGCTCGCTTGTTGAAAAATTTGTAGAGAACTTCAAGAAGTTCGAGGTCGACCCAGCAATTGTAGCAGCAGGTCCGACTAACTAACGGCCCGATCCGACTGAGGGCTAAAGCTGCGCTCAGTCGGCACAAGCTAGCTGCTTTGTTAGAGCTGGGTTTTAAGAATTTTAGATTCAGAAATTTTGGGCATTTTGCAAAGTCTTTCTGGATCGGAGGGGCGGCGTAAGATATGAGTCTAAATTCAGAAAAACTACAGCTGCTCAGCGGCGTCAAGTCAGGTTTAAGTCAGCTGACTCGAGGCATTGAAAAAGAGAGCCTGCGTATATCGTTAGATGGCAGGCTAGCCCAAACCCCTCACCCCCAAGCGCTCGGCTCGGCGCTCACCCACAAAAATATCACTACGGATTTTTCTGAAGCGCAGCTTGAGTTGATCACTGGCGTCCACGCCAGCCCAGAAGAATGTTTGGCGGAACTAGAGCGCGTACATACATATATCCACCAAAATATTGGCAACGAACACCTGTGGCCAAGCAGCATGCCCTGCATCTTCCCGAGCGATCAGGCCACTATTCCCCTCGGACAATATGGCAGTTCTAACATCGGTCAGGCGAAAACAGTTTATCGACGCGGCCTTGGGCACAGGTACGGTCGCTTAATGCAGACTATTTCTGGCATTCACTACAATTTCTCGCTGCCCGATGAGTTATGGAGTGCATTGGGCGTGCACGACCAAGAGCAACGCACCCAAGCCTATTTTGGTTTGATCAGAAATTTTCGCCGCTGGTCTTGGCTGCTGATTTATTTGTTCGGCGCTTCGCCCGCAGTGTGTAGGTCGTTTATTCAGAATCTTGATCACCGCCTAGACCCTTTCAATGAAGGCACATATTACCTGCCCTACGCGACTAGCTTGCGTATGGGTCGGCTGGGGTATCAAAGCGACGCTCAAAGCGAGATGCATGTCTCGTATAATTCGTTGGACGCCTACTCAAAATCCATGCGCGAGGGCCTGACCAAAAGTCACCCGGAGTACGCGCAATTTCAGCCCACTGCTGAGGGTGAACACCAGCAGCTGAACGACTCTATTCTGCAAATTGAGAATGAGTTTTACGGCACCATTAGACCCAAACGTACTGCCCGGTCGGGTGAGCGTCCATTACTGGCCCTAAACAATTGGGGTGTTGAGTACGTAGAGGTGCGCTGTATTGACCTAAACCCCTTTGAACCAATGGGCATCAACTTAGAGCAAATACGCTTTATTGATACCTTCTTACTGTTGTGTTTATTGGCAGACAGCCCAGAGGACAGCCGGGAAGAAACTGCGCGCATGGACCGCAATCAGGCCACAGTTGTTGAAAAAGGCCGAGAGCCCGAGTTGACCTTAGAGCGTGACGGCAAAATGGTCACGCTAACTGACTGGGCCAATGAGTTGTTAACTCAATGTGGGCCCATCAGCCAGTTGCTTGATAATGCACATCGTGGCGAAAACTATCGCCAAAGTTTGAGCAAGCAAGTGCGTAAAATTGCTTCTGCACAACAAACGCCGTCGGCAAAAATTCTTGCGGCATTGAGTATGAAAGGTTCTTTTTCCAAGTTTTCATTGGAGCACGCAGAAAAGCATCACACGCATTTTCTCAAAACTGCTTTGCCTGCCGAGGAAGCACAGGCTCTGAAGCTGGAAGCCGAGGATTCAATCAAGCGCCAAGCAGCCATTGAAGCCGGCGAAAGCCTGTCATTTAACGAGTTTCTCAAAGATTACATAAAGCTGGCATAAGCTTAGGCTTATCATTGTGCAAGCCATCGCTCAGCAACAGCTCATCAAGCCACTCTAGTATGAATTTTTTAGCTCACTGCGTTTTAGCGGACCATGCCGCCAGCCACTGGCAAACAGACCCGCAAACTCACCAAGGATTACTGGCCGGCGCTGTTATCGCTGACTTCACCAAAGGCCCAGTGAACCCAACATGGCCCCAATCATTACAAGCCGGTGTGCGCCTGCACCGCAGAATTGACGCGTTTTCAAATAATCAGCAAGCCATCAAAACCACCTGCGATAGGTTTCCCGCAAACTATAGGCGCTACGCCCCCATCTTCGTTGACCTACTCGCCGACTATTTTCTTTCTCTTAGTTGGGACAGTTGGCACAGCGAACCGAGGGCTGTTTTTTCCGCACGGTGCTACGCGGCACTGACCACCTTTGAGGGTTTTCTCCCTGCTCATGGCAAAAGATTTTTGCACTACGCCCAGCAACAGGATCTTTTTGCAAATTACGACCAATGGGAAAATATTGAACTTGGCCTAGGTTCAGTTTTACGACGCCTCAACAAGGAAGACTGGTTTGAGGAGGTCAATGAGTGCGCTAAATCCTTACAAACATCGGCTCAACCAGACTTTCACCTGTATTTCGCGGAACTTGAGCAACAGCTGCCTGACTGGCGCGAGCTTTTGCAATAGATGGCCCGCCCACTGACGTATAAACCTTCGATTTGCGCGGTTTTGCGCTGACTGAAGGCAATCTGACGCAAACTTCGGTCCACATTTAGCCCCTCTTAGACTACCCTACGCACCCAGAAAATTATTTTTTGAGCGGCAGCCTTAATTGCCCCTCCTGAAACCAAGGAATTAAATTGAAAGCGGTATTGTGTAAATCCTACGGCCCAGCCGAAAACCTCACATTTGAGGAAGTTAACGAACCCGAATTGAAGCCAGGCCAGGTAATAGTTGACGTTAAAGCCAGTGCACTCAACTTTCCTGACGTACTTATGATTGAAGGAAAGTACCAATCCCAACCAGAATTTCCATTTTCCCCCGGCGGCGAAATCGCCGGCATTATCAGCGCCGTGGCGTCTGATGTAGATGGATGGAAAGTTGGCGACGCTGTATTTGGCGGGTCAGGCCATGGCGGTTTTGCAGAAAAACTGGCCATCTCTGCAAAAGGCCTAAAGCCAAAACCAGAATCCATGAGCTTCGCACAAGCCTCAGGTATCAGCACCACCTATGGCACCTCTTATTACGCACTGAAGCAAAGGGCCAATTTACAGCCCGGTGAAACGCTCTTAGTACTTGGCGCCGCTGGCGGCGTAGGCCTAGCTGCGGTTGAACTTGGCAAAGCCATGGGTGCCCGAGTAATTGCAGCGGCATCCACAGATGAAAAGTTGGCAGTGGCAAAAACCGCTGGCGCTGATGAGTTGATTAACTACAGTGACGGCGATTTAAAAGATAAGGTCAAAGCATTGACCGGCGGCAAGGGCGCCGACGTCATTTACGATCCAGTGGGCGGACCGCTATTTGATCAGTGCATGCGCTCTATCAATTGGTACGGCCGAGTTTTAGTCGTTGGTTTCGTTGGCGGTGATATCCCTCGGGTACCTACCAACCTCGTTTTGTTAAAGAGTTGCCAAGTAGTCGGCGTCTTTTACGGCGCATTTTCAGCTCGCTTCCCAGAAGACAACGCTCAAAACTTCGCTGAAATTATGTCTATGTTTGAGGCTGGCAAAATCAGCCCACTTATCGGTGCAGAGTATCCTCTAGAAGAATACGCCCAAGCACTTAATTGTCTGGCCGAAAGAAGGGCCGTTGGAAAAGTAGTGGTTAATATCTGATGTTGGAATCTTGGAAATCTGAACAGTGGGCTTTAGCAATTTGCATCCTTAGTGGCGGTCTACTGTGCATTGGCTTAGTCATGGAACATGCCATGGGCCTCAGCCCTTGCCCGTTATGCATGATGCAAAGAATTTGGTTGGCGTTAGTCGGCTTAACCGCTTACGCAAGCCTAGCGCATAGCCCTCGTTGGGGTATTTATCCTTTGGTGGGCGGCGTTTTTGCAATTATCGGCAGTGGCTTTTCACTGCGCCAAATTTGGCTACAAAACTTGCCAAAGGACCAGGTGCCAAGTTGTGGTCCTGATCTGGCATATATGATTCAGTCGTTTCCACTGAGTGACTTACTTGCCGCCATGACATCAGGCACTGGCGACTGCGCCGAGGTCAGCTGGTCGCTACTTGGACTGAGCATTCCGGCTTGGTTGTTTGCTGGCTTTATGGTTCTACTCTTTGGCTGTGTCATGCAAATTCGCCAAGGTATTAAGTAGCGCTTTAAAGCGGCTCTTTAGCCGATGGCTTTAGATCATAAGAGACAGAAAAATAACCCGAACGTTAGAGTCGAGTACGCAAGGATTAAGTATGAGCGCAACCACGAAAAAGATATTGGTGGTCAATAGCAAAGGCGGCAGTGGTAAAACAACCATTGCTACAAACCTTGCTGTGGCGTTTGCCAATCAAGGCCTAAAAGTTTCGCTACTGGACTGCGACAGACAGGCCAGCTGCCTACATTGGGCGGAAGAGAGAAATGCCCAAGCACCAAAAGTAACGACTGTTGCCAACTATCATTCCGCCGACAAACTTACTGCGCAAATCGACCACGAACTTGATCACGGCACAGACGTTATTGTGATGGATGTTACTGGTCGGCATACCGATGCGGCATTGTTTGAAGCGGCTTTGAAAATCTGCGACCTAGTCCTAATACCTATGTTGTCATCTTCATTGGATATAAAGGCGGGCGAGCGTTTTGTCGCCGACCTAATGACCCATAGAGTCATGCGCGCGACCCCGAAGCCAATGGGCGTGATTTATAATCGAGCGAACACTAGTTCAGCCAATCAACAAAGGTTAGAAACTCTTCTGCGCTGCCTTGATGTGCCAGTGATTGCAGAATTAAGAGACTCGACCGTGTACGCAAACGCTGCGGAAAAGGGTGCCGGTATAATGGAAATGCGAGAGAATGCTGCAGCCAGTAAAGAGTACTCTGCATGGCGCGATATTATGCTTTGGATCGACAGAAGAACCGCCGTTAGACGCGAGCTACCGCGCCCCATACAAGCTGGCAGAAAAACCACTGGCAGCAACCCCAAGCAAACTAGAGTTTCTTGATCGCGCCAATGCTATAGCCGTTTTGCTGGCTCTTTGAGTTTCAGCAAAAACCCAGATGTAACAATAGCGCGCTCAAAGATGTGTCTCGGCGATCTCGCCCCAAAACTTTTTTATGCCCGAAACTCCAACTAGGAAAGAAGAAAATTAGCTAATGCTGCGTGTACAAGATCTTAAATTCGAGCGCGGTGATGACGTGCTTTTTGATGGTGTAAACCTTGTCGTCTACCCCGGTCAAAGGGTGGCCGTGGTCGGTCGCAATGGTGTTGGCAAATCAACATTCTTTAACTTGGTGCTAAAAAAGCTAGAGGCCAGTGGCGGCGAAGTAGATTTTCCTGAAGATTGGGAAGTGGGTTATATGGCCCAGGAAGTGGAGATCAATGATCGTCCAGCCATAGAATTTGTGATCGACGGGCACAAAGAACTGCGAAAAACAGAAAAGGCCATTGCCGAAACTGAAGACCCCGTAAAGCTGGCTAACCTTTATACGCAATACGACGACCAAGGCGGTTATCAGTCTGAAGCTCGGGCGGGTGAAATTTTATACGGCCTGGGTTTTAACGACGAAGAAACCACAAAACCTTATCGTGCTTTTTCGGGCGGTTGGCGTATTCGCCTAAACCTAGCACAAGCGCTTATGGCCCCCAGCGATATGCTGCTGTTGGACGAACCGACTAACCACTTAGATCTTGAGGCCATATTGTGGCTTGAGAATTGGTTGAAGCGCTTCCAAGGCGCGCTCCTCATTATTGCTCACGACAGGGCTTTTCTTGATGCCACTGTCACCCAAGTACTTTACCTTGCTGGTGCTGAAGGCAAATTCTATAAAGGTAATTATTCGTCATTTGAGCGCCAACGCAGCGATGAGTTAGAACGCGAACAAGCAATGGCGGTTAAACACCAAGCTCAGGTTAGCCACATACAGCAGTTTGTTGACCGCTTTCGCGCAACCGCGAGTAAAGCGAAACAGGTACAGAGCCGGATAAAGGCATTGGAGCGAATGCAAACTCAAGCGGCCCTGCATGTTGATTCCGATTATCGAGTTAACTTCAGCAACCCGGATAAGGTCTCCAACCCACTGTTCAGCTTTCGCAAAATGGACCTTGGCTACGGCGATTCAGTGATTCTTAAGCAGGTTGGCCAAACCGTATTACCCGGTGCAAGGATTGGCGTGCTGGGTGCCAACGGTGCCGGCAAATCAACACTGCTCAAAGCCATCGTTGGCGACCTAGAGCCACTCAAAGGGCAGCTCGAAAAAGGCACCCATTCGCATATTGGTTACTTTGCTCAACATCAACTGGAATCATTGGATGTATCTGCTACCGCCTATGAATCCATGATGGAGATCAGACCCGACTTTAGAGAGCAACAATGCCGGGACTACCTTGGTGGCTGGGGCTTCAACCTACCAATGATACAACGACCCATTAAGAGCCTTTCTGGAGGCGAAAAAGCCCGCTTTGTTATGGCAATTTTGGCCTCAGAAAAACCCGCAGTGTTGGTGTTGGACGAGCCTACAAACCACCTTGATTTAGATATGCGCGACGCCCTAGCGCTGGCGCTGCAAGCCTACACTGGCGCGGTCATTATTGTGGCTCACGACCGAAGTCTACTGGCGAAAATTGTGGATGAGCTTTGGTTGGTGGAAAATGGCACATTGACTACTTACCATGGCGACCTTGAAGACTACACTGCCGCTAGAATTGAAAACGGCTCCGCCAGCGTTGGTAGCAAGGACACTGCCGGGTCGAAAAAAGCCCAACGCCAAGAGCGCGCGGCTGCAAGAGCTTCGCTTACCGAGCTACGTAAGAGTGTGCGTAACTTTGAGAAGGAAATGGAGCGCAGCAACACAAAGCTAAAAGCCATTGAGGATATTTTGGCCGACCAAAAGACCTACGATGAAATGCCAGCCGATGAATTGAATGATCTATTGGCAAAAGCAGCAAATTTGCGCAAGCAAGTGGATAAGTCTGAGGAAGGCTGGTTAGCTGCCAGCGCAGAATTAGAGAGTATTGGCTAACATTTGACGAACCCGCAGAACTGCTGCCTTACGCAACTGCGCTAACTAGCCAATGGGCTAGGCAAAACTAGGAGTTTGTATGAGAACGTTTCCACAAACCAGAATGCGTCGGAACAGAGAAAAAGATTTTGTTCGGCGTCTGGTGCGAGAAAATCAGCTCACTGCCGATGATCTCATTTACCCAATGTTCATTATCGACGGCGACAATCAAGCCTCAGACATTGCGTCTATGCCTGGTATCCAACGCCTATCTATCGACCTTGCGGTAAAAGAGGCAAAGATGCTCCACGGTCTTGGCTTGCCTGCCATCGCGTTATTTCCTAATGTGGACAGCAAAGTTCGCACATTAGATGGTGCTGAAGCTTATAACCCAAATGGACTTGTGCCATTGGCAGTACAGGCGATTAAATCGGCAGTGCCTGAACTTGGCATCATTACAGATGCGGCCCTAGACCCTTATACCACCCACGGCCAAGACGGTATCTTGGATGACACTGGCTACGTGGCAAACGACATCACCGTTGAGGCCCTATGTCGGCAGGCCGCTGTGTGCGCCAATGCAGGCGCAGACGTTATCGCCCCTTCGGATATGATGGACGGCAGAATTGGTTCAATACGCCAGGAGTTAGAAAAATCTGGCTTTATAAATACCCGGATCATGGCCTACTCGGCGAAATACGCATCCTCCTACTATGGGCCTTTTCGCGACGCCGTGGGTTCGACGAATAGTCTGGGTGGCGGCAATAAGCAGACCTACCAGATGGATCCCGCTAATTTAGAAGAGGCGATTCATGAGGTTGGTTTAGACATAGATGAAGGTGCAGACATGGTTATGGTGAAGCCTGGTATGCCCTACTTAGATGTCTTACGCCGGGTTAAAGACAAATACCAAGTGCCTACTTTCGCTTACCAAGTGAGTGGCGAATACGCTATGCACGCTGGCGCAATTGAACAAGGATGGCTGGGGGAAGCGGTCATTGGGGAGAGTCTGCTGTGCTTCAAACGAGCCGGCGCAGACGGTATTTTGAGTTACTTCAGCAAACAGTGGCTCATATCCCAAGCAGAGCAAAACTGAACGCGGATTTGACAGCCCGGATTTGAGAAGCGTCAAATATAGGTTCAAGCTAACTCAGCTAAAGCACCGCACAGACAACAATTTATGCGACCATTTATCCGCCAGTAGCGGCTTTATGGGGACACGTATAGTTTATCGGTGCTACAATTTTCTTTTCCAAAATATTAGGAGGCTCAGATGAGCGACAATATCGTTCATACCAGTGACGACGGCTTTCAAGAAGACGTTCTTAACTCAGATAAACCGGTACTAGTAGACTACTGGGCTGAATGGTGCGGACCATGCAAAATGATTGCACCCATCTTGAGTGAAGTTGCCGGTGAATACGCTGATCGGATTAAGGTATGTAAGTTGGATATTGATTCCAACCAAGCTACGCCACCAAAGTACGGCATCAGAGGCATTCCTACGCTTATGCTCTTCAAAAACGGCGAAGTAGAAGCCACCAAAGTAGGTGCACTTTCCAAGTCTCAGCTACAGGCTTTCTTGGACAGCAATATCTAAAATTGGCACCGTTGATAAGTGATTACAGCCATGGGCCTAGCTTAGGCCCGCCCTAAAAACACTTTATGTCTGAATAGAGCCTTGCATTCAGGCTTCAAAAAACGGCAACCTATGAGCAAACTTTTCCAAAAAAGCGGTTGTCAGAGGTAAAAAATCATACCATTTAGATTGTTTTTACTCCTTGACCCCCAGCCTGAAGTCACTAGACTAAGGGATGAGAGATACAGCAAATTTCAAAAGTTTAGAGCTTTTGCGCTTTTGTGAAAAAAGGCTTCGAAAAAAAACGGAATAATCCTCGAACCCCATCTCCCACAGACCCCCTTTATTTTGATCACGCCTAATTTCCCTGTGCATACTTTGTAGCACTGCGGAGAATTCAAACAACACCACTACTACTACGGTTTTCATACTAATATGGCAATGCACCTTTCAGATTTAAAACGCCAACCTGTCGCAGAACTCATGGAGACTGCTCGAGAGATGGGTCTGGAGAATGTCGGCAGATCTCGCAAACAAGAAGTTATTGCGGCGATAGTGCGCAAACAATCTAAAAATGGCGAAGACATTTACGGCGAAGGAACGCTGGAGATTCTTCAAGACGGCTTCGGCTTTTTACGCTCACCTGACAGCTCCTATCTAGCCGGCCCAGATGATATCTATGTGTCTCCTAGCCAAGTTAGACGTTTCAACTTACGTACCGGCGACAGCATTGCTGGAAAGATTCGTCCACCTAAAGATGGCGAGAGATACTTTGCGCTACTCAAAGTTGATGAGATCAACTTCAGTGAGAGTACAAACAAAACCCATAAAGTGTTGTTTGAGAACCTTACCCCACTATTTCCCGATGAACGATTAAAGCTTGAGCGTGGTAACGGTAGTACCGAAGATCTGACCGCGCGAATTATGGATCTTGTGGCACCAATCGGTAAGGGCCAAAGAGCGCTGATCGTTTCGCCTCCAAAAGCAGGTAAAACCCTAGTCCTACAGAATATTGCCCAATCCATTGCATCGAACAATCCTGAAACTGTACTAATTGTACTTCTCATTGACGAACGCCCAGAAGAAGTAACAGAAATGCAACGCTCGGTTCGTGGCGAAGTGGTTGCTTCTACCTTTGACGAACCGCCATCACGGCACGTCCAAGTTGCGGAAATGGTCATTGAAAAAGCCAAGCGTTTAGTTGAGAACAAAAAGGACGTAGTCATTCTTCTCGACTCTATAACGCGCCTAGCTAGAGCCTACAACACCATCGTACCTTCGTCCGGCAAAGTACTCACCGGTGGTGTAGACGCACACGCACTAGAACGTCCAAAGCGTTTCTTTGGCGCAGCGAGAAATATTGAAGAAGGTGGCAGCCTGACTATTGTGGCGACTGCATTGGTAGATACGGGCTCCAAGATGGATGAAGTAATTTACGAAGAATTTAAGGGTACCGGTAATCAGGAATTACACCTTGAACGTAAAATTGCTGAGAAGCGTGTTTATCCAGCAATCAATATACGTAGATCTGCGACTCGCCGTGAAGAGCTGCTAATGACAGAGGAAGAACTGCAAAGAGTTTGGATTCTACGCAAGCTGTTGCATGACATGGACGATATAGCAGCCATTGAGTTCATCTTGGACAAACTGAAAGAAACTAAAACTAACGATGATTTCTTTAACTCAATGAAGCGATAGAACACCAGCCCTGGGGGCGACGCGCAAAAGCTGAGCGCTACGCCCAGCTTCTATGCAAGTAGAAAATCTCTCCCCGATGAGCGAGAGACACACTTTGTTGTAACCGTAATCAGCGAATCAGCGAATCAGCGAATCAGCGAATCAGCGAATCAAATAGGTAATAGCCAACATATTAGGCCTTCAACAGATATTGTAACGCGCGTTGAGAGTCGCCCAAGCTGTGACAAGCTCGACCTAGTTCACGATAAATCTCGCTGCGCACTGGATCACTCTCAGCAGTTTGCGCCAGCGCATTTTCAAAATAGTCTCTAGCCGAAGATACCTGGCGCTTAACAATTGCAAGATGTCCCAGGGTCATCAGCAAGGCAACATCGTTGGTGTTTTTCTTCAACCATTTCTTTGCCTGTACAAGTTGAGCATCAATATCGGAGCCATGGGTTGTACCGTAGCGACGCACCAATTGCTCATCCCAATCCGCTGCTAATGCAACCTCAATAACGGCGACTGCATCGTCTTCCTTACCCTCAAGCAAAAGAAGATCGACCCACTGAGTTAACATAGCGGCATCGCTTTTAAGCGCTTTGGGCAGCATTTTCAGGGCATCGGCAATATTTGCCTCAGCTAAAAGCCGCGCGGCCCAGAGGTGTTCAAAGTCTTTGTCGAACAATTCTTTTTTCAACAACTTTTGCTTCTCTAACGAAGGCCATAGCGCCTTAACATCTAGCCAGCGCTGTTGGCTTAGGTAAGCTCGAGCTAGAACTATATGCATTTGGTGAGTACATTCACCGGCCGCATGCAGTGGCTCAAGAATTTCAATGACTTCCTCGCTTTCATCTTGCGCGACTTGCCAAGCCATAGCCAAATTACTAATAGATTGACTGTTGTCCGGGGATAACGTTTTTGCCGAGGTCAATGCGTTGATCTGCACGTCCTTGTGACCCAATTCATAGGCTGCGCGAGCCAGTCCAAGATTACCGGCGAATCCGATATCGCCAAGTTTTTGAGCTTTTATAAAGTGTTGCTGGGCGAGTAACCATTTGCCTTGGACCAATGCGATAGTTGCCTTTTCTGAGTGGGCATGAAGGCCCTTGGCTTTGCGCTGACCACTCCAACCTAACAGCCAACTACTACCGCGCAAGAACGCACGTAGGGTCACGTAAAATAGACGTAGCACTACCAAGGCAGCCGTAAGTATTAGGAACCCGCCCCAAAGCGTGGTCTCCGCAGCAATATCACCGAGACGCACCAACACGTAGCCGGGGTCGTTCAGCCAATAGCCCGCGCCTAGGACAGCAAGCAAAAAAACAAACAGCGCTATTAGCAATCTCATTCCGCGTCAGCCTCGGCTTTGCTCAACATTTCTAACGAACCAGTAATGTCAGTTAGATCTGGCGTTAGGTCTATCGCTAGGAGTGCCTGAATATTGGCCAGAAGCTTCATTTCGAGCAGGCCATTGGCGTCGAAGTATTCCAACGTTGTTGCCTTAGCCCGAAGCAAGCTGGTTTTATAAATCTGCTCTTGTTCTTGCAGCAGCCCTAGCTGCGCCTGTTCTATGGCCAATCTAATTCTAAGGCTGGCAAGCGTAGCCACCTCTTGGGTGGGCAGAACTTTTGCAAGTTCTTGGCTTTCCGCTTGTTCAACTAGCGTCCTAATCCGAATAAGCCCTTTAATTCTATCAAGTATCTGCTGCCACCAGACTTGAGCCTGTGGGGCGCTAACCGGCGCGGCGGCAGCAATACCAGCCTGCTTAGGCAGGCCGTTAGGAACATCATCCTTTAGCGTTTCTAGGCGGATAAAAACCGCTTCTATATCAACAACCTTTATGCGCTTGAGCGACGCTATATCATCCGCCAGCTTTGCACGGAGTGGAAAGGGTGCCAAGTCGCCAAGGTCTTGCAAAATTTCTTCTGCGCTGGTTAATGCACGTAAAGCGAAAACAGTATCTCGCTGCATTACTAGTCGACGGTTTGCCTCGCGCAGCAAATAGCCCGCTTCCGCTAGTCGCCATTTGTTCGGTGTTGTTGGCTTACTTGCTGTAACCAATTCTAATCCGGTTTGTAGGTCTGCCTCAGCGTTACTTAAACGCTGTTCAATTTGTCCTTCTAAATCACCCTTCAGCTCACGCTGACTTTTTTCCAAAATACTTTGTGCAGAGGACAACTGATCTGTCACCTTGGCCGAAAAAATTTGGCGGGCCTTGTCATTTTCGACCATTGCCTTTTCTAGCGGGCTGTCCTGTATCAACTGAAGGTAAAGGAAACCTGCTAACGTCAAGCCACAACCTGCTAGCACGAAGGTCAAAAATAAAAAAAATCGACCCGAGGCGCTCATTCTGTTTTTACTCAATGATGCCTCTTTTGGCTGAGGATTTGGCTGCGCCCGCCGCTTTGGATCGTTGGGGTCGACGTTTTCTTCATGCATTTTCTATTCTCGCAAGTGCGTTCAACAAAGATTGAGCGTCCATACCTTTGGCATTAACCACTCCGGAGAAACCTAATTCTAAACTAAGATCGGCCACTCGGTCAGACGGGACTATAAATTTGACCGACGCGCTGCCACCAAGTGCTCGCCAGGTGTTGGCGGCAGCTATAAAGCCGTGGGTAGAACCAACAAGAATTACGTTCGCGTTGGCAATGGACGGGTTCTCTATGGACCGAACGATACGGCGATAGAGTGTTACCACATTGAGGTGACAGCGCTGCATAAGTGACTTGTGAAGAATGTCGCGTCCGTCTTCGCCGCAGAAAATCCAAACATGCTCATCCGCTTTTATGTTTTGCACCGTCGGGCAAGCTAACAAGCCTTCGGAGCTCGCGTGTTTAGGTTCAATGACACTGAGTCCACTGGCCTTAAGAATATCTGCAGTACTCGGACCAATAGCTAGAAATGTGCAGGTTCTGTGCGCTTCACAATAGACTTCATTCAAATATTGTCTGGCCGCGTGTTGGGATAAAAAGATACACAAATCCGGCGCGTCAATTTTTTGCGATGGATTGAGTTTCGGCGGCAGAAACTGAATTTCGGTAACCGACTCACAAATGCTTTTGTAGCCCTCAGGAATTAGCTGAGCGGCGATACGCGATGCACTTGGTTCTGTCAGTGTTATCCAGACCTTAGTCACGTTTGCGGCCTTTGTTGATCAGTGCTTATCTTGCCTTATGCGATCCAAAATCTCACCTGCGCCATTGGCTAGAAGCTGTGCCACAGCCTCGTCCGCTAAAGTGAGAGGATCACTGCCGGTCACTGTACTGCGGACGATTTTTGCACCGTCAGCATCGGCCACTAACGCCGAAAGTTGTATTTGCTGTGACGAAGTGAAATGAGCTGAAGCGGCTACTGGTAAGGCACAGTCTGCGCCAAGACCAGCGCTGATACCTCGCTCAGCCCTCACGCACGCGCTGGTTTGCGAGTCCAGCAGTGGCGCAAGAAGTTCTTCTAAGGGGCTATCCTGCAGTATTTCCACGCCTAGAGCGCCCTGGCCCGGCGCTGGTAAGCACTCTTCTACCGAGAGGGGGTGCAGGTCATCACGGTGCAGTTCTAGGCGGGCTAAGCCGGCTGCGGCTAGAACAATGCCGTCGAACTCGCCGGAATCGAGTTTTTCCAGTCGCGTGCCAACATTGCCGCGAATTGGTAGTACCTCTAAATCTGGACGAATTGCCAAAATTTGAGATTTGCGACGCAAACTGGATGATCCTATTCGCGCACCTACGGGCAGCGCTTCAAGGGGACCTTTAGCGCTGACTAGAACATCGCGAATATCGTCCCTGAAAGCAATCAGGGGGAGGCTGAACCCCTCTGGCATAACCGCAGGTAAATCCTTTACGGAATGTACGGCCATATCCGCGCGCCCATCGAGCATTGCGACTTCAAGTTCCTTAATGAAAAGACCTTTGCCGCCTATCTCACTCAGCGGTGCATCCAACCACCGGTCACCTTTAGTACTCATGCCAACCAGTGTTACTTCAATGTCAGGGTGCGCTGCAAGCAATTGTGCGCGCAAAAACCTAGCCTGCCACAAAGCGAGTTTACTCTCGCGAGTAGCAATTCTAATATGTTTCATAAGGTCCTAATAAAATTAGAGCCGCCTTATAACTTTGCGGACTCCAGGTAAATGTCGTCGGCTAATGTCCACAGTCTCTTCAATATCGTTCAATCTGACACCTATTTGCCCAGATACACTTTTTTCAAGACCCAAAATATGGTGCTTAGCCACCAGCGCATTACGATGGATACGAAGAAAAATATCAGCGAATTCTTTTTCTAGCTCGCGCAGCGTCTCGTCAATGATAACCTCTCCGCCGGCATGACGCACCGATACATACTTTTGATCTGCTCTCAGATAGCGAATATCGCTGACATTTACCAGCTCCACGCCTTTGTACGTGCGGGCACAAATGTGGGCTCGACGAGTTTCATCAACGCCATGAAGTGACGCCAATTGCAGGCGATTCAAGCGAGTAGATTTGTCCAATGCTGCAATTAGATGCTCTTTCCTGACCGGCTTTAATAAATAGCCTACCGCCTGTAACTCAAATGCCTTAATCGCGTGCTCTTCAAATGCGGTACAAAAAACCACCGCGGGAGAGTCCTTTTGACCAAGGAAATGCCTAGCTGTTTCAATGCCGTCCATGCCAGGCATTCTGATATCGAGTAATACGAGATCAGGGCGTAAATCTTCACTTATCCGCAAAGCTTCTAAGCCTGTTCCCACATCACCTATAATTTCGTGACGGCCGTCGCTCTCAAGCATGCGCCGCAACCTGTCTCGAGCAAGAGTTTCGTCATCTACAATTAGAATTCGCATAGCCATTGGCCTCTTTTACTGAGCTACCGGCACTTTGGGGCACCGCAGTTTTGTCAAAAATATATTTCCTTGCAGCGAGGTTTTAAGCTGAGCTTTCGCTCCATATAAAACCTCCAATCGGGTACGAATATTAGCTATCGCCAAGTTATTACTTTTGCCCGCCGATTTGGAGTCATTTCGCGCCATATGGTCATCTGAGCCATACACCGAATCGTACTGTGGCACCGGGTTTGTAATAGTAATCTGCATATCGGCTCCCAGATATTCAAGATTAAAGTCTATTGTTCCGCCTTCGGGAATTGGCTGCACACCATGATAAATTGCGTTTTCTAATAAGGGTTGCAGCAGTAGCAGCGGAATTTTGGGCGAATCTTTTGTCTCGCTGATTGTCCAATTCATGATCAAACGCTCACCTAAACGCAGGCCCTCAATACGAACATATCGCTTACATAAATCCAGCTCGTCCTCAAGCCGCACAAAACTACCTTCCTCCTGCAAACTGGCACGAAAAAGCTCAGACAAATCCTCTACGACCTGTTCGGCGGTTTCAGCGTCAGAAGGGATCAAACTGGCAATAATATTCATACTATTGAATAGAAAATGCGGACGGATCCGTGATTGAAGCGCCTGTATTTTGGAATGCAGCTCTGACTCTTCTTGGCGCAGTAAGCGGTGTCGAAGCACCACGTATCTTAGGTAAATACCGATACAAAGAATGACAATAGCAATGCGCCTTGGTAACAGATATTCGGGGCTGGGCTCATTGGAGAAAACCATATTCATAATGAAGTGCACACAGACAGTCGTTGCAACGCCTATTGCGAATACACAGATCACCGAAATTAAGATAGGGGTTTGGGCCATAAAGCCGCTAAAACTCTGGACCAATATGCTGAAGAGCAATACGACCCAAAGCGCAAACAGCGAGGTGTATATAAAATGATGCCAAGTCATTTCAATGCTCAATGCCCAGCCGAACAAACCAAGTAATAGCCCAACGACTACTATGAACATGAGCATTCTAGGTGTCAGCAGATCTGGTATGACTAAGCGCCCAGTCCCAGATGCGGACTCTTTAAGCTTAGTCATCAAAATTTATCACCGAATGACATTTTTCTAACCTCTAGCCAACAACCTGACTACTAAATCCTCATTGCTTGGTATACTGCGCCTCCGAAATTCATAAAATTCCAGACGGAAGCAGAATAGCATAATGGTAAACAAAGCCGATCATTCAGAAAATACAACCGATCAGGGTTTACTGAGAGGACGATTTAGCGAAGCTACCGATGAGTTCGTTGAAATTTTCACCGCATCAATTAGCTTTGACCAACGCCTATATGAAGAAGATATACGCGGTTCCCTTGCACATGCTCAGATGCTATTGAAAATCAAAATGCTGACCTCCGGTGAATTTGATCAGATAAAAGGTGGTTTGGACGCGATAAAAGGCGAAATTGAAAGCGGGAAAATGACATGGAGCGTCGCGCTTGAAGATGTTCATATGAATATTGAACACCGCCTGATCCAACTAATTGGTGATACAGGGAAAAAACTGCACACTGGTAGGTCTCGAAATGACCAAGTTGCCACGGATATAAGGCTGTATTTACGCGATGCAATCGATGAAATTTTGGACCTTGAGTCCGCTTTATTACACCGTTTGGCTGACCTAGCAGAACAACACCACGACACGATCTTACCGGGCTTTACCCACCTACAAGCGGCTCAACCAATTACTTTTGGCCATCACCTCATGGCTTGGTTCGCCATGCTCACTAGAGATCGAAGTCGGTTAATAGACTGTCGCAAGCGCACCAATCAACTGCCCCTGGGCGCGGCAGCACTTGCTGGCACACCTTATAAGCCGGACAGGGAGTACATGGCAGAACTTTTAGATTTTGAAGGTGTCTGCGAAAACTCACTTGATGCGGTCAGTGACAGAGATTTTGCAATTGAGTTTTGCTCAGTAGCAGCACTTACCCTGACCCATATGTCACGTTGGTGCGAGGAGCTGATTTTGTGGTCCAGCCAGCAATTTAGCTTTATAGAATTACCCGATAGATTCTGTACGGGCTCCAGCATTATGCCGCAGAAGAAGAATCCAGATGTACCCGAACTTATTCGCGGCAAAACTGGGCGTGTTAATGGCAACCTCATTTCTATGCTGACTCTTATGAAAAGCCAGCCTTTGGCTTACAACAAAGATAACCAAGAAGACAAAGAGCCTCTTTTTGATTCGGTAGACACGTTGAGAGATTGCCTCACGGCGCTAAATGGATTGGTTCCCAATATCATTCCCAATAAGGAAAATATGCGCCAAGCTGCGCTGTCAGGTTTTACGACCGCTACAGATCTAGCTGACTATCTGGTCAGAAAGGGGCTACCCTTTAGGGATGCTCATGAGGTGGTCGGCGAAGCAGTTCAAAGAGCAGTAGAGTTAGGTAAACCGCTTGAGGCGCTATCTATTGAAGAGCTAGCCGGTGGCACCTCAGACATTATTGATGAAGATGTCTACGAGGTACTCACCCTCACGGGCTCTGTGGCTGCACGTGATCACTTGGGTGGCACCGCGCCCCGCCAAGTTCTTAAAGCAATAGCCAAAGCGCGAACGCTTATATAGAAAGGTGGCGCAACCGCGTAAAAGTTTTTTCAAAATTCCATGCAATAATACAACGGTTGCGAGAAAAACTTTATGGGTAGGCGCCCTATCTGAAACAAATCTCTTGTCGAGGCTCAGCCCTCAGAGGCCGGTACAACATTCACTTACAGCTTGCTAGTGCGAGCGTGAGTGAAAATTAGGAATAGCAGATATGAAGTGGATCATTTTGGCCTACATTTCCAGCCTTGTTGTGACTTGCGGACAAAAAGGTCCCCTGCAGTTACCCGACTACGAAGAGACCGGACCAAGTGTTGGACATGTGATAACCCAACCAACTCTTCATTCTTTACCCCCTCTTGGGCAAACAGCAAGGACTATGACTCCGTGACTTTAGGCAACGTTGAAAAAGAATTTACCGCAGCAAAGTATCAGCAAGATGAGCTGCACATTGAGCAAACTGCGCTTAGCAAAATCGCTGACGCCGTTGGCACGCCTGCTTATGTTTACTCGAAAAGTTATCTGACCGATCAGTATAATTTGTTGAGCGAGGCCCTGAGTAGCACACCACACCAGATACACTATTCGGTTAAAGCCAATTCTAATTTGGCCATACTGGCCTTGTTCAAATCATTAGGCGCAGGTTTCGACATAGTTTCTGCCGGCGAACTCAGTCGCGTACTGGCGGTTGGCGGCGATCCTAAGTCGGTCATTTTTTCCGGCGTAGGGAAATCTGTTGAAGAAATCAACTTTGCGCTTAAAGCAGGAATTGGCTGTTTCAACGTTGAAAGTCGCGGCGAACTTTTACGCATTATGGCTCAAGCAGAATTGTTGGGGTGCGTCGCCAATGTTGCAATTCGCGTAAATCCCAACGTAGATGCAAAGACTCACCCCTACATTGCAACTGGACTAAAAGAGAATAAATTCGGTGTAACAAAGGAAGAGGCTTTTGCCCTTTATTTGTTGGCAGCAGACCACCCAGCCATCAACCTCACCGGTATTGACTGTCACATCGGTTCTCAAATTAATGAGCCAGAGCCGCTCTTACAAGCGCTGACAAGTATTTTAGAACTGCGCGATACACTGGAAAAGGAAGGTATTTCGCTTCAGCACATAGATCTCGGTGGCGGCTTCGGAGTCCGGTATCAAGACGAGACACCCTTAGATATAAACGATTGGGGCGCGAGTGTGGGTCAAATTTTGGGCGGCAGAGATTTACAGCTGCGCATTGAGCCAGGTCGGTTTCTAACTGCAAACGCTGGCGTCTTACTGACGCGGGTAGAATACCTAAAGATCGCCGACGAGCCTGATCATAAAAATTTCGCCGTAGTGGATGCTGCAATGAATGACTTGCTGCGACCCTCGCTGTATCAGGCTTGGCACGAGGTATTACCCGTTGAAAAATCGTCTAATGCGCAACCATTGGAGTGGGACATAGTCGGACCAATTTGTGAATCAGGGGATTTTCTTGCTAAGCAACGATCACTCGCGTTGGCAGAAAAAGATTTAGTCGCTGTACTATCAATAGGCGCATACGGCTCTGTACTCGCATCGAACTACAATACGCGAGGCCGAGCACCAGAGGTGTTGGTGGACGGCGCAGAGTTTAAAGTGGTTAGGCGACGCGAAACAATTCAAGACCAATTACGTCTAGAACTAAAACTAGAACTCGACCAAGCAGGCCACTAGACTAGCTGCATGAAGACAATCACACCCAATTTGTATTTATCGAGCTATAGGCTGTGAGTACCACGCGTATTTTTCACAAAATGCATAGCCTGGGTAATGACTTCATGGTGTTAGATTGCGTAAGCAATCCGCAAAGCATTGATGCTGACCTAGTACGCTCTTGGTCAGATAGAAAACTGGGTATCGGCTTCGATCAATTGCTGGTGATAGCGCCCCCAACGTTAGCCACCGCTGATTTCGATTATCAAATTTTCAATGCGGACGGCACGCAGGCTCAACAATGTGGCAACGGTACACGTTGTGTGGCGTATCTAGCTAATCATCTGGGACTGAGTAAAAACAACCACCTACTATGGAACTCCGCTGGGGGCATGATTGAAACCACCCTGCACAATGCAAAGCAAATTCAAACATTGATGCCAGCGCCAATCCTTGAGCACAAACACATACCATTTGTTGGCAAGTCCGAACAGCTGACAGAAGACATGACCGTATGCGAGCAGACCTTCTGTGTCACCCCGGTATCAATGGGCAATCCTCATGGGGTGATTTTTGTCGAAAGTTTAGTAGACCTAGATGTAGAAAAAATAGGCGGAGAGATGACCGCTCACGAATTTTTTCCAGAGCGCGCGAACATCGGCTTTTGCCAAGTAGTAGATGAACACTTTGTGCGCCTGCGCGTTTATGAACGCGGCGTTGGCGAAACATTGGCGTGTGGCACAGGTGCTTGTGCAGCGGTTGTGGCAGCACACCTTAACGGTCATGTTAATGGCCGAGTAAAAGTATCTTTGCCGGGCGGTAAGCTTCGCATACAGTGGTCTGGAAAAGGGCATCAAGTTGTCATGACTGGCGATGCGAACCTTGTCCACCGCGGCGAACTAGTAATGGAGAGCTAACTCGTGCACTTACACAATGATAACGAAGACGCAGATAACAAAGTTAATGAGCAAGAAATTCTCGATTACCTGCGCAAACATCCGGATTTTTTTCAACGGCATGTAACAGCGCTATCAGAGCTTACCTTGCCTCATGAATCTGGCGGCACCGTGTCACTGGTAGAACGGCAAATAGATATTCTTCGGGATCGGAATGTGGCCATGCGACGACGCATGAATGAACTGCTGCACGCCGCCCGAATCAACGACGAGATTTTTGCGAAGACGCGTTCACTGAACCTAGCATTGCTTGAAGTGAGTTCTTGGCATGAGCTTAATGAGGTTTTGGCAACTCACGTTCTAGTGGATTTCGAGGCAGATTTTGTTTGTACTCACATGTTAGATGCAGATCTCGCATTATCGTTAGATCATATTCAACATCACCTCAATGAACTGCCCTTCCAGCACCTACAAAACAGCACCGATGCCGCTTGTACTGCGTTGCGTCAAAGCGAGTTAGAACAAATGTTTCCCATGTCTGATCACGATGAGTCGGGCAGCGCTGTGATCTTAGCCGTCACCCTGAACAAGGGCACTGGGGCTTTGTGTATAGGTAGCCGCGATGCCAATCGTTTTGCAAAAAATATGGATACGCTTTTCGTTAAATATATTGCAGACATCTTGGGCAAAGTCATGAATCGACTCGCCGACTGATGTCTGATCCACAGATTTTGGTTGAGCAATATCTGCGCTACCTTACTGTTGTGCGAAGTTGTTCTGGGCACACGCTGAGTGCCTACAAAAGAGAAATCCTCAGATTCGCTGACTTTTTGCACAAACCTCTTGCGCAGGCTACCCCACAAGACGTGACAGCTTTCATTTCGAAATTGCGCCACAAGGATCTAAGTAGCAAGAGTATCCAGCGTAACCTTTCCGCGATAAGAAGCTTCTACAGCTATCTACTAGATCAGGAAATTATAACAACCAACCCCGCGACTATCGCCAAGTCACCTAAGGTTAAACGTCGCCTACCAAAAGTTTTAGACACAGACCAAGCCGCTCGGCTGTTAGATTTTCAGCCACAGAATGCCAAGGAAAAACGTGACAAAGCGATTATAGAATTACTTTACGGCAGCGGCTTACGTCTCATGGAAGTTGTCGGGCTATCTATCAAAGATTTAGATTTAGCCGCCGGCTTTGTCACCGTGTTGGGCAAAGGCAATAAGGTGCGCCAAGTACCACTTGGGCGGCTATGTATTAAGGCGCTGGATGAGTGGTTAGCCGAGCACCCGTCTATTGCCACTGATGCACCGCTGTTCCCTAGCAAAAACGGCCAACCGATTAGTCCGCGCACAATACAAAAGCGACTCAAGGATATTGCGGTAATTCAATTGGGCGACAACAGCCTGCACCCGCACATGCTGCGCCACAGCTATGCCACTCACATGCTTGAGTCGTCCGGCGACTTGCGCGGAATTCAAGAACTGCTTGGTCACAACGACATTTCTACCACCCAAATTTATACCCATCTAGACTTTCAACATTTGGCCAACGTTTACGATAAGGCTCACCCAAGAGCGAAGTCCCGACCTGATAAAGATTAGATGATTGGATTGATCATCCGCCCTAAAAACATAAGAGAAAAATGAGCGCACAGAATAATAAGATAAAAGTTATAACTTTAGATTTGGACAACACGCTGTGGGATGTTGAAGCCACTATCATTGTTGCAGAGAAAAACATGCGCCTATGGATGCAGGACAATGTCCCCGACGCATTAGCCATTTATAAATCAGATGCAACAGCGGAAATTCGTAGCAAAGTTGTGGCCGACAACCCAACGCAAATCCATGACCTAACCTTTCTTCGCATTGAAGTCTTATTCAGGATCATTACGGCGACTGGTGTCGCTAGTGAACAAGCTCGAAGCCTGGCCGAAGAGGCTTTTGCCGTCTTCTTCAAAGGTAGAAATGACGTTGCTTTTTTTCCTGGCGCGCTAGAGATGTTGGACTTTTTGTCGCAACGTTACGCTCTCTTTTCCCTGACAAATGGCAACGCTGATGTGGAGCAAGTAGGGATCGCAAAATTTCTCACAGGCGCGGTGTCCAGCGCTGACGTTGGTGCCAGCAAACCTAGCCGTCAGATGTTCGAGGCTGTGCTAGATAGGGCAGGCGTTAGCGCCGATCAGTGTATACACGTTGGCGATCACTTAACTGACGATATTGAAGGCGCTAATAACGCGGGCATGCACACCCTCTGGGTAAACCTCACAGAACAGGTGCGCTCCGAGGACCAAGCTAAGGCAAACATTGAAGTGACGAATCTTGAGGAACTGCCCGCGGCACTGGAAGCTTATCAAGGCAGTCTATAGTAAATTGGCATCCACTCAGACGATGCCTGCACCTAATGGCAGGCGCTCGCGCCTAAAAATTCTCTAGGTTTTTTGCTGCAAATCTAGCGCACTGAAATTCAGACCAACCCCGTTTAAACCCGCGCCGCCAAATAGTCCTTAACCGCGTCTATATTTGCATCAATATGCCCTTTGCGAACGGGTAGACCAGATAACGCTTCTAGCGAGGGGTGAGTGGGCGTCACGCCTGTTGCCTCGATAACCGCGTCCGGAAATTTCGCTGGATGGGCTGTTGCAACACAGATCCTTGGCGTACTCAAACCACCGCCCTGAGCCTTTGTTGCCGCATAACCAACGGCAGTATGGGGGTCTAATATGTAGTCGTAATTGGCCTGCGCTTCCGCCATAGATTTAAGGGTCTCGCCGCGTCCCACTGCCACTGCTGTAAACAACTCATCGGTCGGTGCTCCGCCAATACTAGCATTACCCGTTTCGTTGAATTCTGCCATGAACGCACAAAGACGATTGCTGTCCTGGTCAAAATAGTAATAAAGAAAGCGTTCAAAATTACTGGCAACCTGAATGTCCATTGCTGGGGATAGGGTTTGGTGAACCTCGCCTCGTGAATACTCGCCCGTTTGGAAGAAGCGAGCCAAAATATCGTTTTCGTTTGTCGCTAACAGTAGATTGGCGATGGGAAAGCCCATTTGGTGCGCAAGATAAGCTGCGAACACATTACCAAAATTCCCTGTAGGTACCGCAAAGTTTGCCGGTTGGTCCGTGCGTAGGCTTGCATAGGCGTAATAAACGATTTGAGCCATGACCCGCGCCCAGTTCACCGAATTCACAGCGCCCAAATCATATTTAGCTTTGAAGTCGGCATCTGCAAAAATTGTTTTCATTAGATTTTGGCAATCGTCAAAACTACCGTCTACCGAAATACAGTGCACGTTGTCGTCTGCAACAGTAGTCATCTGTAACTCTTGCAGAGGGCTAATGCGTCCATGAGGATACATAATAAAAATATCTACATTCTTCTGCCCGCGTACACCTGCAATGGCCGCACTGCCGGTGTCGCCACTGGTGGCGCCCAAGATATTCAGTTTTTGCCCGCGCTCACCTAAGACATGCTCAAAAAGTTTACCTAGCAATTGCAAAGCGACATCTTTAAACGCCAGCGTTGGGCCATGAAATAGTTCCAACACCACCATATCGTCCAACTGTTTCCAGCCAACAACATCAGGATGATCAAAAGATGCATAAGATTCTTGGATAAGCCGGTGCAGGATATCCGGTTTAATATCGTCAATGAACATGGGCAAGATTTTTTGCGCCAGTTCGACAAAACCTAACGCTCGCCATTCTTGCAAATGCGGCCGAACATCTGGGATTGATTCAGGTACAAGTAGGCCGCTGTCGGAAGCCAAACCCATTAGCAGCGCATCGGTAAATCCAATGCCACTGACTTGTCCTCTGGTGCTCTTATATTTCATGACGCTGTGTATTAGTGAACGAAGTGTCTATCTTAAACCCTCGCTAGACTTATGGAACCTTTTGCTTAACTAACAGACAAAAAAAAGCCGCCCGTAGGCGGCTTTTCCAAGCTTTCGCTTCAAGTTTAAAACTTATTTATTAAACTCTGGGTACGCTACGATACCAATCTCTGCTTTGTCAGCGCCAATCAGTTCGTCTTCCTCAGAGAGGCGAATACCGATCACAAGTTTGATAATGAACCAAACAACTAACGCTGCTACGAAGGTAAAGCCAAAGATTGCACCTAGTCCAGTTAGCTGGCCGGTTAGCGTTGCGTCATCAGAGGTGATCAATACAGCCATCAGACCCCAGATACCGCAGGTACCGTGAACTGATATGGCACCTACTGGGTCATCAATTTTAATCTTGTCTAAGCCAACAATGGATAAGACCACTAGTACGCCACCTACAGCACCGATCAGCATTGACTCCAAATTAGTACCGGACAGTGGTTCAGCCGTAATGGATACCAAACCTGCCAAAGCGCCGTTAAGTGCCATGGTCAAGTCAGCCTTGCCGAAGATAACAGTTGCTAGAATCAGCGCTGCAACCAATCCGCCCGCTGCTGCCATGTTCGTGTTTACAAACACTTGTGCTACTGCATTGGCTTCATCGATATTACTTAACTTCAATTCTGATCCACCGTTGAATCCGAACCAACCGAACCAAAGGATAAACATACCCAGTGTTGCTAAAGGCATATTTGATCCTGGGATAGGCGTGATCTCGCCGTTGGGACCGTACTTACCGCTACGTGGTCCAAGTAAAATTACACCGGCTAACGCTGCTGCTGCACCGCACATGTGCACAATACCCGAGCCAGCAAAGTCTACGAAACCTGCTTCTGAAAGGAATCCACCACCCCAGCTCCAGCTACCCTGCAATGGGTAAATGAAACCAGTCATCACTACTGCGAACAGTAAGAAGGACCAGAGCTTCATTCTTTCTGCAACGGCGCCCGAGATAATGGACATTGCAGTTGCGACAAAGACAACCTGAAAGAAGAAATCTGAACGTGCGGAGTAGTAAGTATCACCACCCGAAGCAAGCACATCATCTACTGTGTTTTCTGCGCCTAAGAACAAGCCTTCGCCACCGTACATAATGTTATAGCCAATGACTAAGTACATGATGCAAGCGATGGAAAACAGCGCTACGTTTTTGGTTAAAATTTCAGAGGTGTTTTTCGAACGCACCATGCCAGCCTCTAACATGGCAAAGCCCGGCGCCATGAACATTACCATGGCACCCATTACTAAGAAGTAGAACGTGTCTACCGCGTATGCTAATTGAACTAGATCTTCCACAATCATTTCTCCAAATATGGTTTAAAGCTATACAGCCCCTGGACCGGTTTCGCCGGTACGAATTCGTACTGCTTCTTCTAATGCGGTGACAAAAATTTTGCCGTCGCCCACTTTGCCTGTATTAGCAGACTTGCTAATGGCTTCTATCGCTTGATCTAAAAGACCATCGTCTATTGCCGCCTCGATTTTTACTTTGGGTAGAAAATCAACGACATATTCAGCACCTCGGTACAATTCGGTATGGCCTTTCTGACGCCCGAATCCTTTAACCTCAGTGACTGTCATGCCCTGGACCCCTACTTCTGACAATGCTTCACGCACGTCGTCCAACTTGAACGGTTTTATAATCGCCGTAATTAATTTCATTTTTTTCTCCTAAGCTTCTGGGACACGCCTGTTGTATTCGTCAACCGGCAGAGCGATCTGTTGTGGAAGATCAAATGCGTTAAACGCATCCCTGAATTTTCTACGAATCAGAACTATTTAGATACCTTCTCTGCGCACAGAAATGACATCTGATTTTTTATTTCCTTAACTTCGATCTTGTTCTGGTAATAGCAAGATGCGTGCCTAGTTCAGAATTTTTTTATTTGAAGAGGAAATTATGCGGGGAAACATTGAATTCCAGGCCACCAGACACACTGAGACATAAGCAGGACGAAGGTTTGCGCAACATCGCCACCTCAGGGCAATTTTCAACACTCAACGCATATGCACCGCTATCGCTCACTCAATTAGGTACCAAAGAGATTTGGCGCACCGTTCTAGTGCGCAATTTGCGCGGGGGCGTCAATGACGCACTCCAATTAGGCGAAAGTCTTATATGCGATAAAAGCAAAATGCGCTTAGATAGAAGAAGATAGATACAAGACAAGCAAAAGACGAGCAAAAGACAGCTAGCCAAACACAAAACAAAATTGCTGGCCCAGTATCTATGCACGCACTTAGTGCATTTTGGTGGATCTGAGTGCATTGGGCGCAATGAATCTGCGCGGCCAATGCAATGGAGATCGGATATTTGCACTATCATTCGGATAAAATGCATGCACGGGATAAATCTATAAACCTTTAAATCTATGAACCTTTAAAGCGACAAGGCGACAAAGCGATAGATATAAGTACAAAGAAACGGGCCCGAGTAAATGTTCCACCGAATATTTCAACCTCGGTCAGAATAAGACAGCGACAAATGAGTAAACAAATATGACAGCCAAAGATCCACTAGGTGCTTTATTCGAGATATTGAGTAGCCAACTGCCTCAAGCCTCTCTTGTGCAAGTAAAGGAAAAGGTTAACCAATTATTTAGCCAGCTAGAGTTAGTGCCAAAAAAAGATTTCGAAGCGCATCGCGACGTTGTAGAAACGCTAAAACAGCAAGTTGAGGATTTGGAACAGCGACTAAAAACCCTCGAACAATCAGACGCTAATAGTCAGTAATGGCAATGAAGTCAGTGGGACCCATATTCAGCCGCATACCCATCGGCCTGAATGCTCACTGCATATCTATTGAATGTCATATTGCCCCCGGACTTCCTGGCACAACCATCGTTGGACTTGCCGAGGGCGCAGTCAAAGAATCCAGAGACCGAGTAAAGAGCGCGCTTAGAAACAACGGTTTCAATTATCCAAATGGTCACGTCATCATTAATTTGGCCCCCGGTAATTTGGCAAAAAGTGGCACCGGTTTTGACTTGCCTATTGCTTTGGCAATTCTTCAGGCCAGCGGTCAGGTCAATATACCCAACAGAGAAAACACAGAATTCATTGGCGAACTGGGATTATTTGGTGAGCTACGCCCTATCAACGGCATTCTTACTTGCGCCCTAGCCAGCAGCAAAGCAAATAAACGTTTGGTAATGCCTGCCCAAAACGAGCAAGAGGCAAGCCTAGTTAAAGGCGGCGACTTATTGGTAGCACCCAATCTCAGTGAACTGATTAAACATCTCAGCGCCCATGAGCCCAACGACGTTCGTTGCCCAGCGCCGCAAAAAGGTGCGGTTAGACCCGTTCAACAGTCCACTTACGGGCAAATTATTGGTCAACTGGGTGCCAAAAAAGGGCTTTTAGTGGCAGCGGCGGGCGGTCATCACCTTATTATGTTGGGCCCCCCCGGCGCAGGTAAGACCATGCTGGCGCGAAGTTTTATAGACCTATTACCCACCCTAAGCGATCAATCGTCCTTAGAAGTTGCCACCATCTATTCAAGTATTGGATTGGAACGCTCTGATCATACCAAGGTGCCGTTTCGCGACCCCCATCATTCTATTAGCAGTGCCGCCATGGTGGGGGGTGGTCAACAACCGCAACCGGGGGAGGTGGCGTTGGCACATAAAGGGGTACTGTTTCTGGATGAACTACCGCACTTCAAACCGGCCACTCTTGATTTACTGCGAGAACCCATCGAGACCGGCCATGCGGTTATCGCTCGAGCAAAATACCGCGTTTCATTTCCTTGTGACTTTCAGCTAATCGCAGCAATGAACCCCTGCCCTGCTGGACGCTCATGTAAGGAAGACGGCTGTCGCTGCGGGCCTAGCCAGGTGCAAAAGTATAGGGGCCGTGTATCCGGGCCATTGCTGGACAGAATTGATCTACACGTGCAGGTACCGGAGCTAGATCAGCTACTACTGGCAAAACTGCAAAAGCAAAATGTCAGTACAATTGACCCTTTGCCACAACTTAAGGAAAAGGTTATCACTGCAATGAACGCACAACTAAAACGGCAGGGTTGCCTTAATGTGAAACTTTCAGGCAAAGCGTTGGACGCGGAAGTTGCTAGCGCGCATATCTCAGAGGCCTTCTTAGAAAAAGCTATTGAGCAATTTCACCTATCAGCCAGGAGTTACCACAAGATATGGCGTATTGCTCGAACGCTGGCAGATTTAGATCAGCAAAGCACTATTAGTGAAGCGAACTTTTTGCAGGCACTGAATTTTAGAAGCATCAACTGGGAAGCCGACAGCGTCTAACAACGCGTTTATGTTTAGTGGCGAAGCCGTTGTTACTTGTCTCAGTTTTTGCGCTCAGCCCGTGGATTTGTCAGAGCGAAATGCTTAAGTGAGACAGCTGCATAATTGGGTCACGCATAATTGGGTCACACTGTCGCACAAAAAAAGGCTCCCGAAGGAGCCTTTAATACTTAAATCCTAAGCCCTAAGCGGCTTTGAAGGATTTAGAAGCTTTTGCCGATAGACAGCGTGATGCCTTCACCCGCTGCGTTGTCTGTGCCTTCTAGCTCGTCACTTGGGAAGATCAGCGCTACGCCAAGGTCGATCTCTGAAACAGTTGTGCCGTAACCAAGTTCAAAGTAGTCACCGTCAAACTCGTCACCGAAAGAACCATAGAGGCCATAGAATCCTGCGCCTAGATCAATAGATACTTCGAGGAAGTCATAGTCGGTACCGCCGTCGCCGTCCCATTCACCGATGGAGTAGCCAATGCTCACGGGGCCATAACCAGCGCTTAAATTGACCTCTTCGTAAGTTTCGTCGAAATCACCTGTGTAGTAGTAGCCGGTAAAACCAACACCATAGGAAAAATCACCTACTTCGCCACCGTAGCCTAAGTAACCGTCCACTTCCAAACCGTCACCTACATCAGCAGTCCACGCGCCCGCATAGAAGCCGCTTTGCTCGTAGTCAATTCCAGCACTTGCAGAAGCGTTCTTTTGGTAGATACCTCTGTAATAGTATTCTGATACAAATCCAACGTTATAAGAAACGTCAGCGCTTGCTACTGATGACGTTAACAACGAACCTGAAACGATGGCGCCTACTGATAAGATTTTTGCTAATGTTTTCATTGTCTCTCCAGACTGATTAAATTCATGAGTTTAAAATTGTTCTCATTGAGAACCATTATGTTTAGACCTTTTGCAATATGAGGGCCAACTTTACAAAAACAATGTTCAGCGGATAGAAAGCCCGTCACAGCGTGCACTTTTGTGCCTTGTTCGCGATGTTGTTCAACCTGCACACATCGAAGCACGACTAACCGCTTGCACCAGAACGGTGCGATATGGGAAGACTGCATGCAGGTGCGCACAGCAACTGTGCGAATAATCTTTTTCTGCGCTCAGAAATGACGCTCTTGAGATAAGGGGGCTAACTAAAAACTGAAAAAGAGCGCAAGAGGCGCAAAAGAGGCGCGGAAGCAAGAATGGAACTAAAGAGGCCGGGGAATCGCAAACGCAGCAACGCTTGCGCCAAATGTCCAAACCTCCTTGGCTTCCTCCCACCTAAATCAGTGGGAAGATCTAACGGTCTCTAGCGTGCAGCGTCTAAAATATAGGTTACCGCGTCAGCCAGTTCATCGTCTGAACAACTCATGCATGTGCCTTTCGCTGGCATAGCACCAATACCGTTCAGCGTGCTCACCATTAATGCGTCCATGCCCTTGGCCGCACGTGGTGCCCAAGCATCAGTATCAGCAAACAAAGGTGATCCGCCTACGCCATTAGCGTGGCATACCGAGCAATATTGTCCATACACCTCTTCACCGGTCAGAGGCATTTTGGCTACCACTTCGCCAGTATCAGCTGCTGCGTCAACCCTACTCAATGTGCCATAGGGTTTTAAACGCTCACTAATTTCGTCATCGGTGCCCGGCGGCAAAGCCACTGCGGTCAGTCCGAAGGATACAAGGGCAGTTAAAATCACTGTTGAAAAACTCAGTCTCAAAGGAGGTCTCCTAATTACTTTTTATTACGTTGTAGTTACTTTCGAATTACTTTTAAAAATTTGCAGCGATGCCAAACCCGCGCAGTATATCCCTATGGGCGGGTCGCGTCGAACAACTCACGGCCGATCAACATGCGCCGAATTTCACTGGTACCCGCACCAATTTCGTAGAGCTTAGCGTCGCGCAATAACCTTGCCGCAGGATAATCATTAATGTAGCCGTTTCCGCCAAGAGCCTGCACTGCCTGCAAAGCATGCTGGGTAGCTTTTTCAGCTGCAAACAATATACATCCCGCAGCGTCAAAACGAGTCGTGCGTTGATCGTCGCAAGCCACTGCAACGGCATAGACATAAGATCTTGCCGCGTTCATTTCGGTATACATATCTGCAACCTTGCCCTGCATCAGCTGGAACTCGCCAATAGAGTGACCAAATTGCTTACGCTCGTGCATGTAGGGCATAACGACATCTAGACAATTACGCATAATGCCCAGCGGACCGCCCGCAAGTACTACGCGCTCGTAGTCTAATCCGCTCATCAAAATACCTACGCCTTGGCCGACATTGCCAAGTACCTGAGTTTTTGGTACTCGGCAGTCTTCAAATATCAATTCTGCAGTATCGGAGCCGCGCATGCCCATTTTGTCGAGTTTGGTACCGGTGCTGAAGCCCTGCATGGATTTTTCAATCAGAAAGGCGGTTATGCCTTTAGAGCCGGCGTCCGGATTAACTGTGGCATAGACCACCAGTACATCAGCGCCAGGTCCATTGGTAATCCACATTTTGGTGCCGTTCAAAATATAATCGTCGCCGTCTTCCACGGCGCGTAAGCCTAAACTCACAACGTCGGAGCCTGAGTTATGTTCGCTCATGGCTAACGCACCGAGAAACTCGCCGGATACCAACTTGGGCAGGTAAGCATTTTTTTGCACTTCACTACCAAAGCGTGAAATTTGGTTTACACAAAGATTTGAGTGCGCGCCGTAGGAGAGCCCTACGGAGGCCGAGGCCCTACTAATTTCCTCCATGACAACAGTATGCGCCAGATAACCCATATCAACGCCGCCGTACGCAGGATCTACCGTCATGCCAAGGACACCGAGGTCGCCGAACTTAGTCCAAAGGTCCCGAGGAAATTCATTATCTTTGTCTATCTGGGCAGCGCGTGGCGCTAACTCTTTGGCACAGAAATGCGCGACGCTGTCACGCAACTGTTGCACGGTCTCGCCGAAACCAAAGTCAAAATCAGGCAATGTGCTCATGAACAAAAACTCCCTCGCATTTTGAGGGAATAATAACTTAATCGCCGCCTCATTAACTCTAATTGACGTAAATTACTCTGGAAAATGCCTTCGACAAAGACGAAAATTCGGCAAAACTTGCCGCGGTGTAGTGAGCAAAAGTCCAGCGAAGCTGGGTCGTAAGCATTACACTGCGCTGCGCTGCGCAACTTGTGTGATAAGAAAAGAGGATCCGTATGGCTGGAAATTTGGACAGTTTGCTAGACAACAACAAGGCTTGGGCACAACGCGTATCAGAAGAGGATCCTGAATTCTTTGCGCGGCTGGCTAAACAACAACAACCTGAATATCTATGGATAGGTTGTTCGGACAGCCGCGTGCCCGCTAACCAGATCAGTGGCTTATTACCGGGTGAGGTTTTTGTGCACCGCAATGTGGGCAACATTGTTATGCATACCGACCTTAACTGTGTCAGCGTTATTGAATATGCCGTTAAAGTGTTAAAAGTACGGCACATTATCGTCTGCGGTCACTATCAATGCGGAGGCGTTAAAGCTGCTATGGAGGGCAACGCTGAAGGCAATGTCCACCAATGGCTTACTGGCCTCAGGGCGCTATGGAGTAACCACAAAGAGCGCTTGCAAAGCCTCTCTGCCGAGCAGGCTTTAGAGCAGTTATGCGAACTCAATGTAGCCCACCAAATGACCAGCGTATGTAAGACGGATGCGGTTCAGGAGGCCTGGAAAAATGACCAACCGCTCAGTGTTCACGGCTGGATCTACGCCATTGAAGACGGTTTGCTTAAAGATTTGGGTACAAGCGTTAGCAACCGATCGGAATATACCCAGTTAATAGACAGTTAATCTGCTGATTGCGGCTCTGTCTTCGCCTCCGGTGCTACAGGTAACGCAGGTGCCACAGATGCCACAGAGGTACCGGCAATAAGGTCATGCAAACAACATCTGTCTTTGCCAAATAGAAACACCCAATCTATTAGCACCAGATACCAAAAACCGATCAACGCAGCATGGGGTAAACCAAAGAACAGGGCCCGGAGAAAAATCAGTTTCCACAAGGCGGGGGTTTTCCCATCTTGGCTGTTAACAATTTTCAGCTTTAACCAGTACTTGCCTAATGTCTGACCTCTTTGCCACAACAGCCACCCATTAAGTATGAGGTAACTGGTCACGCCGAGAAAAAACACGCGCAAATAGGGGAATCCGCCGGTGTAGGCTTCAGCACTCTCCAGCAAACCTGTGACCAACATCAATAGCAGCGCAAAGGCCGGCACTAGGCAAAAATCTATCCCCCCAGCAAGGGCTCTGCGCCAAATCTTTGCATTGGGCTGCCTTATCTCACTCACTAGCAACGCCCTCCAAACTATTGGTTTGAGAGGCGTCAACGCTGTCTTCAACTAGCTGAAAAACCAACAGCGCGTTGCCTGGCTGCATACTTACGCCGCCATAACCCGAGGCAACAATGAGCAAATCATCAACGAGCAATGGGCCGTGAGAATCAATACTTGCACCCGTAGCTGGCACGCCGTTTACCGTTGTAAAGGTTTTAGCCGTATCAAACTGCCAAAGCACAGATCCGTCTTGTGCACTGTACGCTGCAATACCTCCTGCCAAATCTCCTGCAACCACCAGTCCTTGCGCCGCGACAATGCCCGCAGATAAACCGGGCCAAAAGCCAGCAACGGAGTCAGTGTCTTGGAGGTTTTTCCAGCGTATGGTGCCATCCGATAAATTCAGCGCAAACATACCAGGAACAGCAGGCAAATCGGAATGCCCACCGCTGGGGAAATCACTGATGGGTACATACAAAAGCCCCGCTTGCTCATCCGCTGCAATACCCCAGTGAATACCGCCAAGGTAACCACCGCGACTCAAATGCTTACTCCAGTACACGTCACCTGTACGCGGGTTCATGGCGTGCACATGACCGGATTTTTGCCCGGCGTATAAAACCGTTTCACCACGGCCATTATTCGCAAGAACAGGTGGCGCGCCAAAGTCTAAGTCTGGGCCGGGGGAGTCGGGACAATTCGGACCACCAATCACGCAACCCATATTGAAAGTATCTCCTGCGGTAAATTGTTTGACCCAACGGCGTTGACCGGTCGCGGCATCCACAGCAAAAATAGCGTCGCTTGTGAGCGTGGCAGGCTCCGTATAGTTCTCACCCGTGCCATAAAATAACAAACCACTCTCGGCATCAAAGGTTGGCGCGCTCCACACCGGCACACCACTGGGCCCCCACTCTTCAACAAAGAAAAAATGCCTGCCAATCACCTGGGCCGGCTCTTCAATCGTCGGCAGATACCAAAGCTGCTCGCCGGTGGTGGCGTCAAATGCAGCCATGCCGCCACTGGTGGTACAGCAGCCATAAAATGGATTCAGGCTGAGGCCTATTTCCTCACTAGAAATAGGCACAAAAATTTTGCCCTGCGCTAACAGCGGCGTGCCGGAATAAAGGGGTACAGGTTCATCATCTATGGACGCCTTCCACAGAGTTTTACCGGTTGCGGCATCTACAGCAAAAACGCCTTCGCGACGACTGGTGAAATACAAAGTCAAACCAGACTCTGTAACTCTGCTCAAAATCGCACTGGCAACATCCGCTTCACTGTCTTCGTGCCGCCATCTGACACAACCCGTCTCACGATCCAAGGCCAGTAACCCTGCACCGCTGTCACCAAAAAAGATCGTGTCTTTAGTTACCAGTGGATAAGAGCGGGGAGAATTGGACTCCAGCCCATAGGCCCATTTCAGTTTTAGTTGGTGAACATTTGTTGCATTAATGGTGGTGTGTTCAGCCGGCACAAATCGAGTACTGTGCTCGTCAATGCCCCAATACTGAGGGAACGCACCGGCTAGATCTGCCTGAGATTCTTCGCAGTCCGCCGCATGCACTTGAACAAATATAGATTGGAAAAATATGGAGAGAACCAATACAGACAGAACAAGCACAACTTGCACCTTAGAAAAGAAGGTCAGACCGCGCATAACACTTGAGCTAGATTTCACAAAGTCTCTCCTCTAGTGAGCTCACCAAAAATAGAAGTTAATGGCGGCCAAATTCTAGCCGCTAAGTTAATCCGCTTTGCTTTGCCCAAGACTGTGTCTTGGCAAGGCCCACTGCAAATTTATCGACCATTTCATGTACTTGATCTTCGGAGATAATCAACGGTGGGCAAAATGCGACAGAATCACCAAGGTTGCGCAAAATAACGCCCGCGTCTTGACAGGCTGCGGAACAGAATGCCCCCACACCGTCAGATGCTTGAAACGGCAGGCGCGGCTGAGTTTGTTTCACTAGCTCAACTGCCGCTATCAGCCCAGCGCCCCGAACTTCACCCACCAACGGCTGACCAACGAATTGTTGCAGTCGCGCTTGGAATATTTCACCCATTTTTTGCGCATGCTCGAACAAATTGGTTTCTTGCATAATCTCCAAATTGCGCAGCGCAACAGCCGCGCAAACTGGATGCCCTGAATAAGTAAAACCATGACCAAAGTTGCCAAGCTCATCGGACTTGGCGGCAAATGCTTCATACATAAATTCAGGAATAAGCACTGCGCTGATGGGCAAGTATGCGGAAGACAATGCTTTGGCAACGCTCATTGTTGTGGGCTTAATGCCAAAAGTTTCAGCGCCAAACGCGTTTCCAGTACGGCCAAAACCGCAAATAACTTCATCATCGATAAAAAAAATATCGTACTTTTCTAAAACCGCTTGAATCTTTTGATAGTAATTTTCTGGCGGCACAATGACACCACCAGCGCCTAGTATCGGCTCAGCAATAAAGGCTGCCACGGTTTCTGGCCCCTCATGCAGAATCATCTGCTCTAAGTCGTTAGCCACTCGGTCAACAAATGCCGCTTCGCTTTCACCTTCAAGACCCTCGCTGTAGTAATGAGGACTGGTGGTGTGCAGTACGCCTGCAATCGGCAGATCAAATGCGTTGTGGAACGCTGGCAGGCCGGTTAAAGACCCGCTGGCCACGGTGACGCCGTGATAGCCGCGCTTACGGCTGATGATTTTTTTCTTCTCCGGTCGCCCAACTGCATTGTTGTAATACCAAATGAGTTTCATCTGGGTATCGTTTGCATCACTACCAGAAGAACCAAAAAACACCCTACCCGCATCGAAAGGCACCATGGCCTTTAGTTTTTCCGCCAGCAATACAGAAGGCTCATTCGTCCGTCCGGCAAAGAGCTGGGAGTAGCTCATTTTGCGAATTTGTTGGGCTGCAACATCTGCCAGTTCTTCGTTACCGTAACCAATAGCCGTACACCAAAGCCCAGCCATGCCTTCCAAATACTGATTGCCCTGATTGTCCCAAATGTACACACCCTCTGCGCGCTCATGGACCTTAGGGCCTGATTCGCCATGTTGTTTCAGATTGGTGGAGGGATGAAGTAGGTGCTGAAGATCTTTCCCTTCAATTGAATCCGCTGAGAACTCATTATGTAAGGCCAAGCCAGACTGTTTTGTCGGTTGCATAATAGGTACCTAAACTCTCTCTATATTTGATTGCGCGAAGTAGCGAAGCCCCTGCGTTAGATTAGATCAGCCGGGTCTAAGTTGAATTCTTCAATGACCGCATCAGCATAATCAATGCGTCCGGTTAGCGCTTTAGGGTCGCCGTTACACAGTCGTAGGCAGGCTTCCGCCATATGCTCTACCGGAGTTACTCGATCCTTGCTTTCCTCGGTGATTAACTTGTGGTGAATAACGCCAGGGGTGGCGACTAACCCAGGAGAAATCACGTTAACGCCCACACCATAGTCATAAAGCTCTGAGGCTAAGCCGGTGGTGAATCTTTCTAACGCAGCTTTGCACATGCCATACACGGTACTACCACGCCCCGATAATTTTTTGTCAGGATGGAGTGCAGCATGAGATGAAATATTTAGGATCCAACCCGAGCCGCGCTCCTGCATTTGCGGTGCGACCAATTGGGCAAGCTCAAATGGTGCCCAAACTTGCACATCCATCATGAGTCGAAAACGTTTTTCGGGAAAATCTACTACGGGAATGAAGTAGGTTATTGCAGCGTTGTTGATCAAAATATCTATCGCGCCGTAAGCGTCCATAGTAGCGGCAACCAAATTGGCTCGATCTTCCGCTATCGCTAAATCGGCTTTCACCGCTAGTGCTTCACCACCGGCAGCTTTTATTTCGCTGACAGTTTGATTAATGCTGCCAGGCAGAAAGTGTTCACCACTCTCCACGGTGCGGGCAGACACCACCACTTTTGCACCTTCCATAGCAAAGCGGCGCGCTATGGCGTCACCAATACCTCTACTGGCGCCAGTGATAACTGCTACTTTACCCGCCAGAAGACCGTTTTTATTGATTGCTGCTGTCATATCCCACCCCTCTTTACCTAGATCTTTACCTAACTCTTTATCTAACAATTTGTCTCATGCATTGTACTTGATGCTCATTGCGCTGTTTTAGACGCAAGCCCTTTTACAGAACACATCGCGCACCTGGGTCACCCCCATGACTCAGCCGCGATTGGGACCCTGCAAATTTAGTCCTCAATATAGACTTTGGTCAACCGCCGACTTAGACCCGTGAGAATTTCGAAGGTAATGGTTTGCGCTTGGCTTGCTACTTCATCTACAGAGATCTGCGCGCCCATCAGCTCAAACCAGTCGCCTTCGGCGACCTCAAGATCACCTACGTCTACGATAGTCGCGTCCATACTGATGCGGCCGACGATTGCGCAATATTCACCGGCAAAATAAGCCCGCCCGTTATTGGACAAAAGGCGGGGTAGGCCATCGGCATACCCCACATCCAGTACCGCTAAACGGCTGGCCTTAGGCATTATGTGGGTGCTGCCGTACCCCACCGGCGTACCCGCTGCGACCTGGCGGACCTGAAGCACTTGGCCATACAAACCCACTACGGGTTTTAGCGCCTTATTGTGTTGCGAACCGCCTGCGGAAAATGGATGGCCTCCGTAGAGGCCAATACCTACCCTGTCTAGATGACTGAGCCCGTCACCCTGAATCTTTAATGCTTGGTTCGCTTGTAAGGTGAGAGAGCCCGCTGAATTGGCCAGACTTAGGCGGAGCGTAGGGTAGTGTGCTCGCAAAGCACTGTAAGCGGCATTTAGGCGCTGGGATTGCAGGGCATTAAAACTATGCTCAAACTCATCTGCACGCGCATAGTGGCTAACAAGCAAGTCTATATTCAGATTAAGCCCGCTGATGTCTTGAGCAACACTGTCTACCGCCATACCTAATCGGGACATACCGGTATCAACATGCAAAGCCGCAGGCGCTTGCGTATTTGCCCAATAGCGACACTGCTCTAGGGTATTGAGAACAGGTATTAGTCTGTCGGCAAGCAGTGCTTGGACCGCTTCTTCGCTCTTTGGGCTTACGCCAGCCAGCACATAAATCTTCGCCTCACCTAACACTCTGCGCAGCGCACTACCTTCACTGGTAAAGGCAACAAAAAACTCGCGACAGCCTTCGTCCCAAAGTTTTTTTGCAACCGCTTCAACGCCCAATCCATAACTGTCTGCCTTGACCACCGCCGCAAACTGAGCCGGGCTGCCACGGTGAAACTGCGCATAGTTATGCGCAAGGGCACTCAGATTAATCGTCAGGCGACCAGTCATAGATATCTTTAGTTAAGGCTATTGATGTACGCTACAACGTCGTTCATCGACTCATCTGTCGTCAATGTCGCCGTCATTGCACGCATTTGGCGGCCGCCATGGTCTGCGTTGTGATAACCACGCTGACCTTTCTTAAACTTTTTCAATTGCGCAACTAAGTACCAATCGCTTTGTCCGGTTAAACGCGGTGCGGCCATTGCCTCATTGCCTTCACCTTGAGCGCCATGACAAGCTGCGCAAACGGGATAAGCGGACTTACCTTTGCTCGCATCCCCTTGAATAGTCGGCGTGATGCTCTCATCCGGCAGCGAAGAAACATAAGCAACCAAATTGGCCAATGCTTCAGGCGACTTTAGCCGTGGTCCCTTAGACATGGCGGCCATTTGCATACCTTTCATGTCGCCAGCAACCGTTCCACGCAGGCCATTTTGAAAATGTTGCAGTTGCTTAAGCGTATAGAAGGCCAGTTGCCCAGAAATTTTAGGCGCGCCCATGGCTTGGCTACCACTGCCATTAACGCCATGACAGGAGGTACATAACGGGTACATAGATTTTCCTGCGGCGGCGTCACCGGGAACCGTCTGCGCCAGAACATTCACAATTTGACCACTCGCCAAAATCAACCCGGCCATAACTACAGTTTTTAGAAACCTCATAACTACTCCTAATGTGTCTCAATAACCCTTCACTTAACAAACGCTCAACACGCAGACTACTCGCTGGGCAAGGTAACTATGCATGCAAAATGTTGCGCAATAATAACGCCAAAACTCTATCAGGTTGGAAAAATCGGCTGCGCATAGCAAGCCGCAAAATGGACATAATGCTAGATTGTACTGGTAAGCTTAATTTTATTAACTGACAAGGAATGCTCAACATCATGAGTAAGAGCAAACGCACCGCCGAGCGCGCGACTGACCCTGCCCAAAAGCATGCCAAAACAGGGCACAAAGCCTCCGCCAAGAAAGGCCGAATTGTCGCGCTAGAACACACCTCAACGGTGCTGAAAGATAACCCTTTAGGGGATCCATTCGAGCGTCCCGTGAACGTTTATTTACCAGCCGCCTATGACACGCAACCGAACAAGCGCTTCCCAGTGCTATTTGATCTAGCCGGCTTTACGGGCAGCGGGCTTGGGCATCTGAACTGGCGTAATTTTGATGAAAACCTGCCAGAGAAACTGGATCGACTCATTGCCACTAAGGCCATGACTCCGGTGATTGTAGTCTTCCCAGATTGTTTTACTTGTTTAGGCGGCAACCAGTACATTAATTCAAGCGCCATAGGGCAGTACGCAGATTATCTGAACCTGGAACTTATTCCTTTTGTAGACGAACAACTCAGAACCCTTGCCTCAAGAGAACATCGCGGTTGTTTTGGTAAATCATCTGGCGGCTACGGTGCACTGCGAATGGCTATGGACTACCCGCAATATTGGGGCGGTATCGCCAACCACTCTGGCGATGCCTACTTCGATTTTGTCTACAAAGCCGAATGGCCTGAGGTACTCACTCATTTACAAAAGTACGCACAACCTCAGCTCAAAGAAGGTCTACGTAAAAGTGTCTCTGGCCAAGCCCACCCGGGGCAAGATGACGGTCGTATTAGGCGCTTTCTTGAAGACATTTGGTCACGCAATCCGAACGGACACGACCCACTGGCAGGCAAGGACATAATGGCGTTGATGTTGGTGGCCATGGCCGCAAGCTATGACACTGATCCAACCTTGCCCAATGGGTTTGGCCTACCCTTCGACCTTGAAAACGGCAAGTTTTTGCAAACTCGCTGGCGCAATTGGCTACGCAACGATCCTATCCACATGAATGCGCGGCAGAAGAAAAACTTAAAAACCCTGAAAGGTATTTTTATCGACTGCGGTTGGCGCGACCAATTTCACATCCACTATGGCAGCCGTCAGCTCTCTGAGGTTTTGCAGGAAGCCGGGGTAGAACATCGCTACGAGGAATTCAATGGCACCCACTCCGGGGTAGACCATAGATTAGACACCAGCCTGGCGTTTTTGGCTAAGAAGCTGAAAGGTTAGGAGGCTGGAAAAAGACTCGAAAATGGCTAACAAGCCAAAATAGCCCGAGGCAATGTTGCAAGAATTGCGAAAGTTGCGAGAATTAATCTATCTACACGCCCCCAAACCGTCTCGCGGTGTTAGTCAGCCACTAAAACCGCCTTTAGCATGTCGTCTAGCGGGGTCAATTTTTCCATACCCAAATGCTTCATGGTCGGCTCTGGATCAATGTTGTCGTCATGATCGAGTACACCCAACATGGCCGTAGTGATGGGCGGATTGCCGAGAAATTGCTCTAATGCACCCGCCACTAGGTAGCCTAGGCCAATAGGCAGCGAGACAAAAATTGGCGTATTCGCAAAAAGATCTGCACCGCGTTGGTAAAGCTCCTTGCGGGTCAGGCATTCTGGCCCGCCCAAGTCATACCCGCCCTCTAACTGCTGTGTTGACGCCGCACATATCGCACTGACCACATCCCCAGCGTATATAGGCTGCTCCAGGCTTTCGCCGCGGAAAACAAAGCCATTCTTACCGGACGCCCGACGCCGCAATGCGCCGCTTGCATAATCACCTTCGCCCAACACCATAGGCACCCGCAACGTGCAGGCACCGGGGCCACCAGCAGCAAGAATGGCTTCGGCTTGGCCTTTTGAGGCTAAGCAAGCATTTGCCGCATCGGGTTTAGACCCGACAATAGAAAGGTAAGTTATATGTTTTACGCTGGACGTGGCTAGCGCTTCAACAAGCGCAGCACAGCTGTCTTCGTGGGCCGCCTGATAGGTGGCAAAGGCAGTTGCTTTCAAAATACCAACAAGGTGCACGGCTCTATCACAACCCTGAGCCGCAGCTTGGAGTTGCGCAACGTTGGTGTAGTCCGCCACCACCAAAGACAATCGCGCACTATCTGCCTCAGACAAGTCTCCTTCAGGGGATGTCAGCTGCCGCAACGTTTGCAATGCACTCTCACTACGCACTACCGCCACAATGTTGTCCCTAGTAGACTGCAACAAATGCACAATTAGACGCCGGCCTAAGTTACCATTGGCGCCTGTTATCAACCATTTACCTAATACTTCTGAGACCATGCTTTTTCTAAACCTTAATGCAATTTCAAGTATGAACAGCCAATTTGATGCAACACCTTACAGCGAGCCAGCCAAAATACGCAATTACCCAAATGGGGTCATGGCGCTATTGTGCACGCTTTTGCTCAGCGCATGTGGGTCACCCATTGGCCCTATCGCTGGCGGCAGCCTAGAGGGCGAGCTAATGCCTTGGCCAACAGATTGGGCCATTGCGGAAGACTGTGAAAATGTTTTGTTAGAAACCAACCCTGCCAAACCCTACTCAGTGACCATCTGGGGTGTGGGCGATGAGCAAAATTTTTATGTTGCTGCAGGCAAACAAAGCAACCGTTGGGCTCAGAATATTGAAAAGAACCCCCAAGTTCTTTTAGACGTAGACGGCAAACTTTATGCGGCTAACGCACAGCGCGTAGTAGAGCGCGCCGAGTTTGAAAAAATCAGACAGGCTTTCGTTGCAAAATACGATTTCGACCCAGACCCTGACTTTAAGGCAGAGGGCGCACTTTACCGCTTAGTTCCGGCCCAGTAGCCCTAACATCTATGTTGCGCTCATGGGCCAATTTATTAACACTATTGCGGCTTTTAGCCGCCCCATTGCTGGTTTGGCTACTTCTCAATGAAGACTGGTGGCTGGCAGCGATCACATTATTCATCGCCATTCTTAGCGACATCTTCGATGGCAAAATAGCCCGCAAAATGAATCAAGCGACCGCCTTTGGTGGATTGTTTGATCACGCCACAGATGCAATCTTTGTCAGTTCCGCCGCCTGGGCATTAGCTCAGCTTGGCTTCATAAATGATTTTTTGTGGGCGTTGATTGTGCTCGCCTTCGTGCAGTACACCCTAGATTCCAAAGCTTTGAGCGGACAAGTACTGCGCAGCAGCAAACTTGGCAGATATAACGGCATCGCTTACTTTGTTTTAATCTGTGTTTGTGTGGGCTTCCAGTGCTTGCCCCTACAGCTGCTTAACCCAGTGCTGCCCTGGGCAGCTTGGGCACTTGTTGCAACGTCGCTGCTTTCAATGAGCGATCGCTTCTACAGCTTGGTTAGACGAAACGCTTAACCGCAATAGATAGTTACGGTTAGTATTCGTCAGCCATTTATTGTTTGCCGGCTATGGCGTAAGCATGGGCCTTAAACTCGTGACTGAACGGGTGCCAAAATCCTGGCATACGCTGAGTCAAGCAAAAGCCAGTAAGGTCAGCTTCCGGCGCCATCCAGCTGTGGGTACCGGCCATGCCGCCCCAGTGATACTCACCTTGCGCACCAGCCGGGTCACCTGCCTGCAAATTCTCTTTCAGCGCAAAGCCCAGACCAAAAACCGTGCCCGGCATGGCCCACATGGGAAATGCAACACTCACCCCTTCTGCTAATTGATTGGTTCGCATCAAAGCCAATGTTTCATCCTTTAGAATCCGCTGACCGTTCCATTCACCACCGTTCACTAGCATCTGCAAAAATGCAACGTAGTCGGATACTGTAGACGCCAAACCGCCACCGCCACTTAACCATTTGCGCTGCTGATTATATTGGCCCGCAATAGGGTCATCGACTTTCACCAATCCTGGAGCCATAGGTTTAAAGATATCTGTTGGCGCGTACATTGTGGTGAATCGAGAGGTTTTTTCTGGCGGTACCCAGAAATCGGTATCGACCATGGCTAAAGGAGTAAATATGTTGTCACGCAAAAATTCATCAAACTTTTGTCCAGACAGCACCTCAACCAAACGCGCGCATACATCGGTGGCCACGGAGTAGCGCCAGCTGGTGCCTGGCTCATAAGCCAACGGCAGTTTTGCAATCTCTGCGCAAAATTCTTCTAGATCGAGACTGAAGTCACCCAGTACGTTAATAGTCTTGTTATAGGCTTGATCGACTACTGAGTCTGGCTCAATGAAGCCGTAACTTAAGCCCGCGCTGTGACTTAAAATGTGCTTTATTAGGATAGGGTTTTTCGCCGCGACAACATCGCCGGCTGAACTGGCGTTTGCGGTGAGTACTTGCATGTCGGCAAAATCTGGCATGAACTTACCTAACGGATCATCTAACTTAAAATGACCTTGTTCGTAAAGCATCATCAGAGCCACTGATGTGACCAACTTAGTGCTGGAGTACATGCGATAAATCGCATCTTCCTGCAGCGGCGATTTGTCCTCTAGATTCATGTACCCAAACGTTTTGTAGTCAACGATCTTGGTACCCTGCATGACCAATGTGGCGCAACATGACAGAATATTTTCGTCCACATAAAAACGCATGCGGTCATACATCGGGGAAAAATCTAGCCCAGTACTTTCTATAGTTAACGCCATAAGGTAGCCCTCTATCTCTTTCTTTAACTTTATCCTGCAAGCCCAAAGCTTACCACGGGCAATTTTTCTAATCGCCTAGTCAGCTCAGTCTTAACAACTGAGTCTGACTGGCTAAAACGCGTTGAATATACCGTGGCCAATTGGCCCGCACAGCTAAATGTCACTACGGTTGCGCAGCAAAATCTACTAACAGTTGATATAATGTGCGAACGCCTTTCTTGAGGTTTTCTACCCCTAAACGTTCATCGTTGCCGTGCACCCCAGAGAATTCTCCCGGCGCATAAACAAAGGGCGAATAGCCATAACTGGTAATGCCCAGATCACGGAAAAAGTGCGAGTCGGTAAAGCCGCCCGCGACGGTGGGAATAACTGGCGCGCCAAATGCTTGCTCGGATACCTTAACAATGGCCTTGTACAGTGACGTGTCTGTGCGGCTGATCGCCGGAGTGAAGCCCATGATGCGCTCAATAGTTATCTGCTTGTCGTTGATAATATTATTCAAATCAACAAGAAAGGCCTCGGGGTCTTGATCTGGCAGAAGTCGGCAATCTAACTCTGCATGGGCTTGTGCTGGCACAACATTGATCTTGCTGCTGCCTTCTAAGGTGGTTATTGAGCAAGTGTTACGCAACAACGCATGACCACCGGGATTATTCAATTTCAGGCCCAGCAGATAATCAGGATTTTCTACCGCCTTAGATAAGTTGGCAAAATTGGAGCGATCGGCGCCAGATTGATAGGGCGCTAAGCCTTCAAACATTTGCGCTACTGGAGCAATCACATTCACCGGGAATTCGGTTTCACTAACGCGTTTCAAACCACGGATAAGGCGCGTAACTGACGTTTGCATTTGTGGCGCAGAACCATGACCGGGCTTACCCAATGCGGTTAACCGCAACCAGAGGGGCACCTTTTGTGTGACCTCTACCATGACCGCAATGTCCTCACCAAAGCTGCGTCCTGAACCGCCTTCATTGAGTACGTAGCCAACATTGGCAAAAATGTCAGGCCGATTTTCAATGAGCCAGCCAGCGCCAAAAAAACCACCCGCCTCTTCGTCTGCGGTAGCGACAAAAAGAATGTCTCTATTGAGTTTTAGCCCACTATCCGCCAATGCCAAGAAAGCCTGCAAATGTGCAATGCCTAAACCTTTGGTATCAATGGCCCCACGCCCATATATATAGCCGTTGGCGACGTCGCCAGATAACGGATCTACAGTCCAAAAATTTAGATCCGCTGGCACCACATCAATATGGTGAAGCAGCACTAGTGCAGGTTTCTTGTTGCCGTCCTTATCTGCAGTGCCTTCCAACTTGGCCCAGAGATTGCCTCGCCCCTTGGCTGATTCAGCGGATTCATAGGCAATGCCGGCATCATCGAGCAACTTAGATAAGTAGGCTACTCCTCGATATTCATTACCCGGTGGATTAACGGTGTCAATTTTTAGGTACTGGGAAAGTCGAGGCACTGCCTCCTCAGCATAAGTTGCAACATCTGCTTTGACGCCTTGCATAAGGCCTAAAGACACCGCTAAAACCATCAAACTCTTCAACATCACGCTAATTTTGCGCCTCATACTTATTCCTAATGAAAAAATGACTACCAATTAAGATGCACAAGTCTCCATAATCTGGCAACAAAAATTACCGGGGAGAAATATGCGGATCTCTACATTGATGAGTTATGCAGGTGGGTTTAAAGAGGCGGTTGCAGAAATAAAGGCGCTAGAGAAGGCTGGGCTAGACGTTGTATGGGTGCCAGAAGCCTATTCCTTTGATGCGCCAACAGCCATGGGTTATCTGGCTGCGGAAACTGAGCGCGTGATTATTGCCTCTGGCATTCTGCCAATTTACACACGCACACCAAGCCTGTTAGCGATGACCGCCGCAGGGCTAGATTATTTGTCTGATGGCCGCGCAATGCTGGGCCTGGGCGCTTCAGGCCCCCAAGTGATTGAGGGTTTTCACGGCGTACCCTACAACGCACCAGTTGCTAGAACCCGTGAAGTGATAGAAATTTGCCGCAAAGTCTGGAAGCGCGAAAAAGTTCAGCACCTTGGCAAGCACTACCAAATTCCACTGCCTCAAAATGAAGGCACAGGATTAGGCAAACCATTGAAGCTGATTAACCACCCTGTGAAAGACGACATTCCAATTGCCATTGCATCCTTAGGGCCTACCAGTGTTGCGGCTACTGCCGAACTGGCCGACGCTTGGTTGCCAGCGTTCTACACGCCTGAAGCCGCTCGCGCTGTTTGGGGCGAGTCATTAGACCAAGGTAATGCCAAAAGAGACGGTGGCAGAGCGCCGCTAGACATTTTTGCCGGCGGCAGTGTGGCCATTGGCGACGGTATGGAAGAACTAAGAGAGCGTGCTCGTCCTGGCGCAGCGTTATATATCGGCGGCATGGGCGCTCGGTCAAAGAACTTCTATAACGACATTTTTGCCAAGAGTGGTTACGTGGATGAAGCGAAGGTCATTCAAGACCTTTACTTGGCCGGTGATAAGAAAGCTGCTGAAGAGGCCATTCCGGCTGACTATCTTGCCAAGAGTTCATTGATCGGACCTGAGGGGTTTGTTAAAGAGCGCCTTTACGCGTTAAGAGAATCTGGCGTGACGTCACTGAACGTCAACTTTGCAGGGCAAAGTGCTGAAGAACGCGTGGCCCAGTGTGAGAAGCTGCGCAACCTTGTCGACTCTATGTAGGTTCAAACGGTAGGTTAAAGCGACAGGTTAGAGCTGTAGGTAAGGCTTGCCAGCCAGGCCGATAAAAAACGATTCAATGAAGGCGAATCAAGCCCTCTTGAACCGTTGACGCCACCAGCTCTCCCTGCTCAGTGAAAATATTCCCTCGGGTATATCCTCTGGCTTCCGACGTACTGGGGGTATCGATGGCATAAAGCAGCCATTGATTCACATCTACTGGCCGATGAAACCACATGGCGTGGTCAAGGCTTGCTACCTGCATTGCCTCGCGCTTGAAGCGTCCTCTATGCGGCAGGCGCGCAGTACCCAACAATACGTTATCTGACTCATAAACCAACAAACATGCCGCTAACGCGGGGTCTTCAGGCACAGGCCCAGTACTTTTAAACCAAACAAACTGCTCTGGCGGCTGTGGCGTTTCTGATTGCAAGCGGCGAAATTCATGACGCCAAGTAACAAATGGCGCGTCAAATAAGGCCTTAGGGATTTTTGCCTCTAACGGCGGCTGCAAATCCGGCATGGCGATCTGATGACTTAAGCCAGATTCCGGCACTTGAAAAGACGCATCCATATTAAATATGGCTTCCCCGCGCTGGGTCACCAATATGCGCCGAGCTGAAAACGAACCGCCATCTCGAGTGCGTTCCACGCGAATAATCGCTGGCACAGACGGATCTCCCGGGCGCAAAAAATATCCATGCAGCGAATGCACAAAGCGGTCGGAGGCTACCGTTTTTATGCCCGCCATGAGTGCCTGAGACAAAATCTGGCCGCCAAACAACCTTTTGGTTCTGGTTGGCGGGTGTTGCGCGCGAAATATGTCTTCCTCAATTCGCTCAATGTCGAGCAAGTGCAAGAGTTCAGCTAACTTGTTGATGAATTATTCCTCTTCTTCGCGAACACTTAGCCCCGTTAACTCGTACTGACAACTCGTACTAGCTGTTAATCCTGACCTTTAGTCCTGCTTTTAGTCCTGGCAATAAGGGCCGTAAAATGGGTCTTGGGCTAACGTGGTTCTGCGCCCTCTGGTGTCAATCATATCAAGATAGTTCCACAGCAAATTACAGGACAAATCTGTCTGATCTTCTGGATTACCTAGCGCGTCAAAAATAACCTCGGTGTCTTCACTGATCAGCAGGTCTTCAGGAATTGAGCACAACATGTCTAAAGCATCACGCACGGCGGCGTCCACCACCTGCATTTCGGCTTTTGCTTGCAGAGACCAAAGCCACATTGCTTCGCTGTCGATACTGCCCTGTCGCCATAATTCTACTTGTTGCAACATTTTTACTCGATCCAGCACTTCCATAACTTGTCTCCACAAGGCTGTTGTCCCAGCGGATGCCAGAACGTTATTATCCAAGCCTATTCTAAAACGATATTGGCGGAGAACCTATGCAAAGACTGAGAAATACTCCAGCGTCTTTACCATTGATGCCGATGATACGGGTGAGCCTGCTTGCGCTGGCTTCACTTTGGGTGCTCACAGGGTGCCAAAAACATGAGTCCGCAAGCCCAGAGTCTATAGTTGAAGTTGAGGGCGACGTAGCAATAGTCGGTGACTGGCAAACTTTATTTCCAGAGGGCGAAACCACCTGCTCCGATGGCTCTCCCTACAAATTTTTCGTTCGCCAAGGCGCGTCCGACAAGCTTCTAATATATCTCCAAGGCGGTGGCGCCTGCTGGTTTAGGCAGACCTGCGATCCGGAAATGACACCCAGTTACACCCTTAATGTGGCAAACACCTCTTACCCCTATTTTGGCATTTTCAATTTCGCAAAAGCGGATAACCCATTTAAAGATCACACTGTAGTGTACGCGCCCTATTGCACCGGCGATGTGCATATCGGGGCCAGCGATACAATATATCCGCCTGTTGAAGAGGGACAAAAAGATTTAGTGATTCGCCACCAAGGCCGAGCCAATATGCAAGCGGTGTTAGAGTGGACTTACGCCAACGTTAAAAGCCCCAAAAACATATTTGTCACTGGCTCATCTGCCGGCGCTATACCCTCGCCCTTTTATGCTTCTCTGATAGCCGACCATTACCCAGATGCCCGAGTGGGTCAATTGGGCGATGGCGCCGGTGGCTACCGGCGCATGAATCAAGCAACTCGGCCCCACGAACAATGGGGCATGTTTAATTTCATTAAGGACGAAAAGGGCTTCGAACATCTGAATTCACATGACATGAATTACGAGTCCTTATATATCGCTGCAGCCCAACAGCACCCAGAAATTCTTTTCGCTGAATACGATGCCGCAGAAGACGCCGTACAAAAAAGGTACCTTGCCCTAAGCGGACAGAAGAATGTTCAGCTTTTGGACTCGCTGAAAGCAAATCATCAGGACATCCGCGCAGAGGCGGATAATTTTCGCAGCTTTATAGGCGGCGGCACTTCCCACACTGTATTGCAGAAACCGGAATTCTATACGTGGGCTGCAAATGGCACAGGTATTAGGGACTGGGTGGCTCATCTTGAAAACTTTACGGATGTAGAAGATGTGTTGTGTGTTGATTGCACTCGTGAAGGCTATGTTGGCGTAACCATTGACCCTGCACTACAAGCCCTTTGGGATAGCTGGGAAGACCCAGCGACCCAATATGTAAAGCCCTTCAAGATTTTCGACAACGTTTACTATGTTGGCATCGACTGGGTTTCCGCCTATCTGATAGATACCGGCGATGGCCTAGTACTCATTGATAGCCTGTATGGAAAGTGGGTGCCGCTGTTGATGAACAACATTCGAGCAGTGGGCTTTAATCCAAGTGACATCAAGTATGTCATTAACACCCATGGACACTTTGACCATGCTGGCGGCTCGGCCTACTTACAAAAAGTCCATGGCGCAGAAATAGTCATGACCGCAGAGGACTGGGCAATAGCCAGAGCAGAACCGGAGCTGCCACAGTTTTACATGCCTCAACCCAATGTGGATATTGTCGCTAAAGATGGCGACACAATTACCTTAGGTGATAATACCTTCGAACTTTTCAATACCCCGGGTCACACCACCGGTGTGTTATCTATTCGTTATACGGTGCGCGAAGGCGACAACGAATATACCGCTATGACACTGGGCGGTGTTGGTCTGAATTTCTCCGGTGTGGCGCGCACTGAGACCTACATAAAGAGCTACGAGCGCCTGCAATCTATTCAAAACGGCACTTCCGTGAGCCTGCCAAATCACCAAGAGATGGGCAAAGTGTTTGCACGTCGGGACTTAGCGGCCGCTCAGCCAAGTGGGGCGGCAAATCCATTCGTTAACCCAGATAGTTATAAACAAGATCTGAGCGCTTTCTTAACTGCGGCAAAGGTTAAGTTGGCACAGGAAAAAGCCGGCACCGCGCCAACAGAACTCGAAGCTTTGAAAAATGCCATAACGGACTCTTAGGGAATTACACTGAACGCTATATGGAACAACGACTCAGCAGCGGAACATACACATGAAGCTTAGGTATTTTGCCTTAATCACTTGGCTTGTCCTGTTCAGTGGCAACACTATTATTGCTTCAACTATTGCAGCAACGAACGATGTTGCAGAAAAATATGCAGGTGACTGGGTCGTTAATGTAGAAGAAACAGATTTGTTACGCGAAGAACTTGATGAAAAGCCGACTGTTCTCGGCGGGCCGGGCAAGGTCAGCATCTCCGTTTTGGGCCTGCCCATTCCCACCGGGCGCTCTAAAGTTGGCCCGCAGTCACCCTTAAGTGCAGCAGATCCTGCACTTTTACGCTCGCGCACAATGTCCATATCTGTTGCTGCAAACAAGATTAGTATTCAATACCCAGAAGTCGGTGGTAAAGACGCAAAAGAGGTTCTGCGTAAAGGCCACTATCGCGGACGAGACAGTAAATGGTCGCAAAAAAAGATTGAGCAAAAATATAAGACCACTGAACGCAAAGTGACTAAAACTTGGTCCATACGTGGCGATGGCAGACTATTAGCCGTGGTGACGATTAAAAATCCAGGCTCAAAAAAGCGTACTTTCAGCCGCGTGTTTGATAGATCCCAATAGTCAGCCAACTGTCTTTATTGGCGCAGCGAGAAGTCGCTGCTCGCGAATATCCTATTCGAGATCCAGCGACGGTGGAACATAAGCGCTGCGGCATTTAGCCATACGCTTGGGCAGATATTACGCAAAATACCCCTGAAGGCATTGAACTTGGGCGGCGAGGCTTTTAAGGTCACTCTCCCGTTCAATATGCATCAATTGATCATGGCTTTTAAATTGCCCCCTGAAATTTGCGAGTTCCGATTTATTCTGGGATCAGGCCCAGGAGGTCAGCATGTCAATAAAACAGCCAGCACTGTAGAACTTAGGGTTACTGTCAGTAAGCTGCAACTACCACCGGCACCTTTAGCACGACTTAAAGAACAGCAGGCCAAGCGCATTAATAAACTTGGAGAGCTGGTTATTCAATCTGGCAATCACCGATCTCAACTGATGAACCGCCAGGAAGCTGTATCGAGAGTAGAAAAATTCATAGACGAGGCATTGATCCGGCCCAAGTCACGGGTAGCAACGCGGCCGACACTCGCTTCAAAGAGACGGCGGCTAGAAGGCAAGAAAGTACGCGGCAGCGTGAAAAGCCAGCGGAAGAAGCCTAGTTGGTAAGCTTGGCGGGCAGGTTAGATAGATTGGATGGAATAGATGAGTAGTTAGGCAGTGGGCGTAATAGCCAACAAGAACCGTTAGAAAAAGGTGAGTCCCAAATTGAACCCACCCAATAGGGTGTTAAATTGAATGCGTTGTCTAAAGGGCTGCTTTTTCCTTCGCAACCAAAAAGTCTACAACCTTCAGCATATCTTCATTAGAGCCAGCCATACGCCCATCTACTCGATACTTACCATTCACAACCATAGTTGGCACACCCGTAATACCGTAAGCGCTGCCTTTGGCTCGAGCCTGCTGCACTCTACTTTTCACCGAAAAAGCAGAATATGCTTTGCTGAAATCCAGTGCGCTTACATTCGCATGCTCAGCAAAGAGCTCCGCTAGCAGCCGCTCATCGCGAATATCTAGCCGATCTATGTGAATGGCTTCAAACAGAGGTTCGTGCATCTGATCGCCAACACCCAGCGTTTCTGCGGTGTAAAAGGCTTGGGCCATAAGGCTCCAATCCGATGAAAATACCGCCGGGACGCGTTTGAACTCTACACCGGCTGGCTTAGTTTGCTCCCAACGGCCCAGCATTGGATCAAAGCTATAGCAGTGGATACACAGATAACCGAACACCTCGACCACTTCCACTTGGTCTGTTAACCCGGTGCTCACTGGCACGCTGATGGCTTCATAGTGAACGCCTTCAACATACGCTTCGCCAGCAATAGTCGCTGGCAGAAAAAACGCTGCCAACAACAACAGACCGGCCTGCATAGCACCCATAATTGTCTTCGTTTGCATCTGGAATAAATTACTTATCTGCATATCTGAACCCCGAAATAGTTAACTAAGGGCCTAAGTAGGCGCTTAGTGTAGGCCGCTAATGTAATCAGCGAGAATAGCAATTTGGCCATCGCTCAAACCTGAAGCAACACCGCGCATCATATTGCCGTATGCGTCACCAGTGCCTCTTCTGCCTTCTCGATAATCGGTCAATTGCGCAATGGTATAACCCACAGACTGGCCGCTGATAGCTGGGAAACCAGCCTGAGCATTGCCCGCACCGTTTGGTCCGTGGCACGCCGCACATGCCGCTACACCCTTGGCAATAACGCCGCCTTTGTAGATACCTTCAGCTGCTTTGATGTCTTCATCACTGCCCGTAGCTTCAAAATGCTTCGCTGGCAATGACGCGTAGTACGCCCCAAGGTCAGCCAAATCCTGCTCAGACTTACCAATAAGCTGCGCACTCATAAGAGCAACATTACGCTCCCCTGACTGGAACATCTGCAATTGGCGAGTGAGGTAAACCTCATTTTGTCCGGCCAAATTTGGATAAGTTGGGTCAATGGCTGTTGCGCCGTCTTGTCCGTGACACGCGGCACAAGTAACAGCTTGTGCTTGGCCTGCAGCTACATCACCAGCGGCGATAGCTGCGCTGCTGAAAAAGCTTAAAAGAATAGAAATCGTTGTTATTTTTGCAATGCTTGTGCGAACACTCATGTATTCAAATTCCGTAGTTTACTTAGCGGTACAACCTTTGATGCGGCTAATTCGTGTCATAAACGCGATGTTCATTAACGCGCCGGCTAAAGGCAGAAATTTAATCTCCAAAGCTTTCACAATTGTTAAGTTCAATTCCAAACGTCCACGCAGTTTAAGGATGTTACACTGGCGAATGACCGCCAATAGTTGCAACCGACCCTCTTGCGCTGCCGGTCAAAATCAAAACCAAGCTCAGAGACCGCGGATTATATATCAAGATGACAAAAAAAGAGTCACTACCTGAACGACTTGAAGCCACCTTTCTTACCAGTGCGCCGGATTTAAAGCGATGTCCCCCTGGTTTTGGCGCCGAAGTGGCCTTTGCCGGACGATCCAATGCAGGTAAATCTTCTGTTTTGAACCAAATCTCTGGCAATAAAAGGACTGCAAAGGTCAGTAAAACCCCTGGGCGTACCCAATTATTGAACTTTTTTGACATCAGAACCGGTGGCCGGATTGTCGATTTGCCCGGATATGGCTATGCAAAGGCGGGCAAGGCAGCGCAGAGAACTTGGCAAAAGTCGGTCAATCACTACTTGTCCTATCGCAACCACTTAGCCGGCATCATCTTAGTGATGGATATTCGCCATCCAAACCAAGCTTTTGATCTGGAAATGCTGGAATGGAGCACAAAAAGCGACATTCCAATTCATATACTTCTCAACAAAGCGGACAAACTGAGCGGCGGCGCGCAAAAACAAATTCTGCAAAAAATTCGCAGCAGTTATAGCGATTATCCTTATGCCACCGTGCAGTGTTTCTCCGCCATGCGTGGCTTGGGCAAGGAGGAGCTGATTACGAAGCTGCTGGAACTACTGGCCACGCCAATAGAGGGCGACGAAATAGGCGCGCTAGACGAATTAGACGAGAACCAAGAGCATCGAATAGAGGATTTGCCTAACGAAACCCAGGAAGAAATTTAGCGCACAAGCTAGTGCGCTTCATCCCAGTTCATACCTACGCCGGTTGCTACAGTTAGAGGAACCGATAGCTCAACCGCCCCGCACATGCGCTGCACTACTTCGTCGGTGAGTGCCTGCAAATCCTCTTCACTGACTTCAAAAACCAATTCATCGTGCACCTGCAAAATCATGCGCGCATCTAAATCTGCGCCGGCCAACCAGCCTTGTACAGAGCTCATTGCTAACTTAATGATGTCCGCTGCGGTGCCTTGCATAGGTGCATTAATCGCGGTGCGTTCCGCTGCTTGGCGGCGCGGCACTGCTTTTGCGTTTATTTCTGGCAGGTACAACCTGCGACCAAAAACTGTTTCAACATAGCCCTGCTCCGCGGCAAGCGCTTTAGTTTCTTCCATGTAGTGCAACACGCCGGGGTAGCGGGAGAAATATCGGTCAATATAGTCTTGGGCTAAGGTTCTGGAGATACTCAATTGCTTACCTAAACCAAATGCAGACATGCCATAAATCAGACCAAAGTTGATGGCCTTGGCGCTGCGCCGCTGATCATCAGACACCGCTTCTGGTGCGACATCAAATACTTCACTGGCGGTTGCTCTATGAATATCTTGGTCCTCAGCAAATGCCGTAGTCAGACCTTTGTCACCAGACAAATGCGCCATTATCCGCAGCTCAATTTGCGAGTAGTCTGCGGCCATAATTTTGTATCCCGCTGGGGGCACAAATGCCTGTCGCACGCGCCGCCCCTCTGCATTACGAATAGGAATGTTCTGCAGGTTAGGATCTGAAGAGGACAAACGACCTGTTGCCGTTACTGCTTGGTGATAGGAGGTGTGAATACGCCCCGTCTGCGCGTTAATGTCTAAGGGCAACTTATCAGTATAGGTAGATTTGAGTTTTGCCAAACCGCGATAATTGAGTAAGGTTGCGGGCAACTCATAATCTCGAGCCAAATCTACCAACACGGCCTCAGCCGTAGACGGCTTGCCCCCTGGGGTTTTCTTTAAAATCGGCAGGCCTAACTTTTCATAGAAAATTGTCTGCAACTGCTTTGGGCTGTCTAGGTTAAAAGTTTCACCCGCTTGCTCCCAAGCTTGCTCAACCAATTCTTTCAGACGGTCGGCCAACTCAGCGCCATGCTGCTTAAGCATACGTCCATCTACCAGCGCCCCCTGACGCTCTACTTGAGAGAGTATCGGCACCAACGGCATATCAATATTGGTGAAGACATGTAGCAGAGTAGGCTCTGCTTGAATTTGCGGATATAGGCATTCATGTAGTTGCAGCGTGATGTCTGCATCTTCAGCAGCATATTCACCAGCGGTTTCTAGAGGTACTTCGTTAAAGGTCAATTGCTTAGCGCCCTTGCCAGCAACATCTTCGAAATGAATGGTTTTTCTATCTAGATAAAATTCTGCTAACGCATCCATATTGTGGCGCGTTGCTACACTGTTCAAAACATAGGATTCAAGCATGGTGTCATAAAGTGGTCCGGCGAAGCTGACACCGTAACGGGCTAATACGCTCATATCGTATTTGATATTTTGGCCGATCTTGCCAATGTTAGGGTTCTGTAACAGTGGCGTTAATGCGGCTAATGCCTGATCGAGAGAAAGCTGGTCAGGCGCGCCCGGATAATCATGGGCCACTGGCAAATAGGCTGCTCTTCCAGCCTTGGCGGAAAATGAGAAGCCAACCAGTTCCGCCAGCATATAATTCACGCTGGTGGTTTCTGTATCAAAGGCAAAGGTTTCAGCGGCTGACAGTTCCTCAATCCAAGAATTAAGTGCTTCAACGGTGGTGATGACTTCATAGTCTCGGGGATATTCAACCGCCGGTACAGTGGCGGCGGCGGGTTCGGCTTTTGACGTCTTTGTAGCCTTGCTGTCACCGCGCTCTAATTCATCTGACCAAGCTTTGAACTCAAATTCCTTGAAGTGCTTTTGCAGCGTATCCACATCAGGAGGGGTAGCCTGCAACTGCTCAATGGACAGCTCTAACTCTACATCGCACTTAATTGTGGTGAGCGCTTTGGATAAAGGCAACTGCTCTAAGCTGGCCCGTAAATTTTCACCAATCTTGCCTTTGATCTCATCGGCTTTGGCAATGACTTCATCTAACGTGCCATATTCGTTTAGCCATTTGGTAGCTGTTTTGGGGCCAACTTTCGGCACGCCAGGAATGTTGTCCGCGGTGTCCCCCATTAACGCTAAGTAATCAATGATCTGTTCGGGCGTGACGCCAAATTTGTCGATCACACCCTGACGGTCCATGGTGGTTTCGGTCATGGTATTTACAAGGGTTACGTGATCACTCACCAATTGCGCCATGTCTTTGTCACCTGTGGAGATCACTGTGGCGCGCTTGGCCGCGCTGGCTTGAGTGGCATAAGTGCCAATAACATCATCTGCCTCTACACCCTCTACACAAATCAACGGCAATCCCATAGCTTTTATCAGCTCATGAATGGGCGCAATTTGCTCACGTAAATCGTCAGGCATGGACGCTCGATTAGCCTTGTATTGTGCATACAAGTCATCGCGAAATGTTTTGCCCGGCGCGTCAAAAACCACCGCGACTAAACTGCCGGGGTAATCACGGTCCAACTTACGGATCATGCTAATAACACCACGAATAGCACCTGTAGGGTGGCCACTAGAATTACTCAAGTCGGGGAGGGCGTAATAGGCTCTAAATAAATAGGAAGAACCATCAACTAGCACTAATGGTGCTTGGTGTTCGTTGGGAATAGACGGTAGATTATCCGACACTGATTACGTTCCTATAATTTGTAGAGAATTAGACAATGAGCAGATGCACTTTACCTGTGCTTGGGCAAAAAAGAACAGGCTATTTCTTCACCCAAATACCAGCCCTGAATGTTGACGCAATTTCAGCCAAATGGCCCCAGCGCCCCCTGTTCAATAAGAGCACTCTAGCTCGGTCGGTTGGCCGATATTTTGGGCTGGCCGGCATGATCTTTGCCAGCTTATTTTTGCTCTCGAATGCAGCCAGTGCGCAGACCAATAGAGGCCCAGATGTGGTTATTGTGGCGGAAGAAAATCGCATTGTTTACGAGTTTAGACAAAACGGTCAACTCAGATATATCCGTGTGGTGCCCAAACGAGGCAAGCCCTACTATCTTGTGCCAACAGACGCGACCAAGGGCAATGGTGACTTGGAGCGGGTAGATAGTTTGGTCACCAGTTGGGTGCTATGGGAATTTGATTAGTACCAGCGATTAGCCCAGGTGGACTGGGCTTCAACACGCTCGCAATAAGAAAAGAGAAAACCACTGGTTGCTGTCCTGCCAACTTTTCAGGCATTCAAACTGAGCAGATTGCGCAAGGGCAATGAATTCTTCCTTAGCATATTTATAGGAATTCTCAGTGTGCAAAAGTTCGCCCTCGGCAAAAGAAATTACCTTACCGACTAGGTTAACCTGCTGGGCCACCGTGCTCTTTAAGAACATTTGAATACAACCTTGGTCCGCGTTGTAGCGGGAGAAATGCTCAAAATGGTCCAAATCAAAGTCGGCACCAAGTTTTTCATTCAGGTGCACAAGGGTATTCAGATTGAACTGAGCGGTTACGCCCGCAGCGTCATCATAGGCCGCCTCCAAAATGCTGATGTCTTTTTTCGCATCCACACCCACCAAAAAGTACCCACCTTGCCCTAGTGTCACATGCACTCTTCGAAGAAAATCTACTGCTTGAGCCGGCTCAAAATTGCCAATACTCGAACCCGGATAAAAGCCAAGGGGCCGCAATTCATTTACCTGGACGGGTAAGTCAAAACTTTGGGTAATGTCAGCGCACACTGGAAAAATTTTCAGCGCTGGGAAGTCGTCCAATAAGGCCTGGGCATTGCTGAGCAAGTAGTCCCCGGATATATCCACCGGCACGTAGGCTTCTGGCTTTAGTACGTCGAGCAAGCGCCGGATCTTTTTGGTCGAGCCGCTACCGTACTCAATGACGCAGATATTCTCTTCTAGAGCGGCGGCTATTTCTTCCATATGCGCTTCAAACAACGCCATTTCGGTGCGAGTTACATAATATTCAGGAAGCTCAGTAATGGCATCAAACAACTCTGAGCCGCGCTCGTCATAAAAGAACTTCGGCGATATTGCCTTCGCTTCTAGGCTCAAACCTCGGTGGACTTCGTCCACAATCACACCTACCTCTGGCTTTAGGTCCAAAAACGCAAATTGCTCATTGGATAAAGAAGAACTGGTTGTCATAAATCTACCGCCAAACGTATGCCCGAGAACTGCCAACTGTCTGCGGGGTAAAAAAAGTTTCGATAACTGGCACGAATATGTGAGGAGTCTGTAACGCATGACCCACCGCGTAACACCAACTGGCTGCTCATGAATTTGCCATTATATTCGCCGAGCACGCCTTCAAGGGGTTTGTAGCCGGGATAAGGGCCATAGGCACTTGAAGTCCACTCCCAAACATCACCAAAGAATTGTTCATTTGCAGCGTCACAGACCATTGGGTGAAAGCGGTTTGAGTCAGCAAAATTACCCGCCAGCGCCTTCCCGCTGGCCGCCCACTCCCACTCAAACTCTGTGGGTAGGCGCGCACCAGCCCAACTGGCATAAGCCATTGCTTCATACCCACTGACATGAGTGACCGGCGCGTCTAATTCCAGCGGGTGCAAACCATCCATACGATATTCAGACCAACCACCATGTCCAGTTTGATGCCAATAAAGCGGGCGATGCCGAGGGTTTTCTTGCAAAGCGGCCCAACCTTGAGCTAACCATAAATCAGCGCGCTGGTAGCCACCATCGTGCATAAACTGTAAATATTCACCGTTGCTGACAAGTCTGTTGGCAATACCAAAAGGCCCTAAGAAGCTTTTATGTCTGGGGTATTCGTTATCGAAGGCGAAATCAGAGACTGCGCCAATGTCCACTAAACCGGGATTGTGGTCACTAAAAGCTATCTCCCTTAGCGGCCCAGGCGGGTCCATGCAAAGCGGGGTGGAAGATTCTTGATCACTCTTGTGCAACGTCTCGTGATATTTGGGAAATAAAGGGTTATGGCCCAAGTTATATTTTATATCGGTTAGCAACAGTTCTTGGTGTTGCTGCTCGTGATGCAGCCCCAGTTCCAAAATTTGCGCAATCTCAGACGCAGCTTGGTCGCCAAACTCCCCTTCATCAATCAGCGTTAAAAGGGCTTCGTCGATGTTTGACCTATAGGCATAAATTTCTGCAACGGTTGGCCGCGATAAGCTGCCTCTCTTTAGGCGCGGGAAGGGGTTGCCCACGCCATTGTAGTAAGAATTAAAAAGATGCTCGAAGGCTGGGTTATAGGAAGCGTAGTTAGCTGCGTACGTTTGTAAAAGAAACGTTTCAAAAAACCATGTGATATGGGCCAAATGCCACTTTGGGGGGCTGGCGTCTGCCATAGGCTGCACGCCAAAGTCTTCTATTTGCAACGGTTGGCATAAATCCAATGATCTGTGCCGGACATCTTTGTAACGCCGGGCCAACGCTTCTAGCTCGTTATCTAAAGCAGCGCGGTCCAACTTACCTGAATCAGTCTGATAGGACTGGAACCGCGAATGCATATAAATCCTAAAATTGAGCGTCTAGCGTCTGATAGCTAAGCCTAATCGTCTCGGCCTTGTGAGGCAACTTGATGAAACCATGATAGTGGCCACGAGGATTTATAATCACAATGTTGCCAGTGTGGTCCACGGTGTAACCTTGCGCGTCTGAACCGGGTACCGGAGAACGTAACGGCACCTTGGCAAATGCTACGTTTACTTGATCAGTGAACTTCACCAAATCAGCTCGCTCGCCCCGAACACCTAAGAAGCTCGAAGAGAACGCTCCTACATATTGGCCTAAACGCTCTAACGTATCAGCATCGGGATCCACTGACACTAAACGTACTTTGAAGCGCTCAGCCAATCGGGGGTCTTGTTGTTTTAGCTGATTTTCGACCTGGCCGAGCACCGAAAGTGACGTTGGGCAAACATCAGGGCAATTGGTAAAACCAAAAAATATAAAACTCCAGTGGCCCTCTAAACTCTGACGGTTAAATACGGCGCCTGTATGGTCAAGCAATTCGAACGGGCCAATGTCTCTAGGCGTGGGCAGAATGAAAACACCCTGAGTGCGCATCTCATCCGCTGAAAGCTCGGGCACTCGCAGTTTGCTGAAGAAGAACATGACCAATACGATGGAAATAAAGACAACACACAAACCAACTGTAGACTTAATACTTTGCATTAGACCGTCACTCGTTGCAGTTCTATAGGGGCAATGTCTATGCCTTGCACCAACAAATAGTGGTCTAGCAATAAAACTAAAAACAGCGCACCCAAATAAACTATTGAGTAACGAAAAGTTTCCATTGGCGCGCGTGGGTTGTTATTGCGCATCAGCACAATAGCCCAGTACAAAAATCCACCACCTAGAGCTAACGCACCGGCAAGATAAAGTGGCCCTGACATACCAATCAAGTAGGGCAAAATTGTGCAGAGTACTAACAGAATTGTGTATAGCAAAATGTGCAGCCGAGTGTACGCCTCACCATGCGTTACAGGCAGCATTGGCATACCTACTTCTGCGTATTCGTCCTTGCGCTCAAGGGCTAAGGCCCAAAAGTGCGGCGGGGTCCAAACAAAAATGATCAGTACTAAGAGCAAACCGCCGGGATCAATACTATTCGTTACAGCAGTCCATCCAAACAGCGGGGGTGCTGCGCCAAACAATCCACCAATGACGATATTTTGCGGTGTGGCTCGCTTCAAAAAGAATGTATAAATCAATCCATAGCCAACCCAAGAGGCAAGGTTAAGCCACGCGGTTAATGGGTTGATCAGGAACCAGAGCATGCCCAGTCCGATTATCCCGGTAACGGCAGAAAAGATGATCGCGTCGCGATTAGACACCCTGCCGGTAGCCACGGGGCGACTCTGAGTACGCGCCATGCGTGAATCGATATGGGCATCAGCAATGTGATTAACCACGGCGGCAGAGCCTGCCACCAGTGCTATTCCGATGTTGCCGTAAATCAAAACGTCTAAAGGTACGACGCTAGATGTAGCAAGGAACATTCCCGCAACTGAACAGATCAACATGAGTAAAACCACCCGGGGTTTACACATTTCTAGATAATCTCTCCAGGAGGCGCCAACAATAACTTCAGACATTTAGATAACTTATTTGGATAATAAAGTTGCGCTTCAAACGAAGCGCAATCTGGGTGCGAAGTTTACTGTAACTAGACACAATAGTAACAGGGCTCCGACAGTGTTGTGTGCGGTTGCGTTCAGTAACGGCAGTACCCAAACCACGTTTAGGATGCCTAAAGATATCTGCAGTAAAAGTATCCCGCCCATTAGGTACGCCATGACTGGTTTCGTAGACAGAAGCCTCACCACCAGTGATCCGACGATAAGCAGCACGAATATAGCGCCAATACGGTGCACCCAATGGATGGCGGCGCGGGCCTCGCTGTCCATTAATCCGCCAAGGTAACTGGGTCCAACGCCTTGGAATAGGTTGAAGCCCTGCGCCAAATCTATTGCGGGGGTATAGCTACCATCACAACTGGGAAAGTCATAGCAAGCTAACGCTGCGTAATTGGATGAGACCCAGCCGCCCAGCATTATTTGAATAACCACCGCGACGAAGGCGATATTGGTATGCAGATTGGGCGCAGGCAGGTTACTGACCAGTCGCGACATACCACCTTGGCGCAGATAGATCAGCCAAATGAGGCTTAGGGTGGCGAAACCGCCGAGCAAATGCGCAGTAACGACCTGTGGCCAGAGTTTCAATGTTACCGTCCATGCGCCAAATGCCGCCTGACACAATATGAGCACCATCAGCGCTGACACCATGGTGGTGGGCGTGCGTTCTTTAGCGTTGCGCCAGGTCATGACTAGCATCGTAAAGACAATAAGCAGCAAGAAGCCAGCAATGTATCTATGGCCCATTTCCCACCAAGCTTTTTCGATCTCTACTGGCGCATCAGGAAAACGGGTTTCCGCAGTCGAGATAGTAGCCACGTCCTCAGGGACGGTTAAAAATCCATAACACCCTGGCCAGTCCGGACAACCTAATCCCGCATCAGCAAGGCGGGTATAGGCGCCCACTGATACCACGAGTAAAGCCCAAATTACGCCGAAGCCTGCTAGTTTTCTGAGTCGGGAGTTAACCAATTTGTGACACCTTTAATAGTCGTTTAAGGTCCTGCAAAATGTCTTTGGGGTTAGTGACAATTGCATAGCGAAAAACCAAATTGCCGTTGGGGTCAATGATATAGATCCCCTGTGGCACTGGTTGATTTACCGTGTTGATAATTTTTAAGTCTGGCTGGTTGTCGGGTACGAAATTTCCCGAGTAGTTAGAGAAAGCGCGTCGGACGCGTTTTGCTTCTCTGTTCAACAAGATATGGGTCGCTTGTAGGTTTTTCAATGCCTTGGCGCAATCTTCTGCACAATTTTCTGTGACCGTCCACAGCCACCAGTCACCAGACGTAGGCACGTTAATACCCTTACTGTCCTGCCAACCTATATCTGCAATATTCAGCGGTGGATTAACAAACGCACCGTTATTCGTCGTGCCCCAGCCAGAGCCGTTTTGAGCAATGAAAAAAAGCAAATACGAGCCGCCAAGGGACAGTGTAGCGATAATTAAAATCAGCGTAAGTTGGCGGCGACCGCTCGAGGGTTTATTTGCTGTTCCATCCTGCATCATTTACTCCTACTCTTTTCTGTTACTTGCGAAAACTGTTACGAGGTACACCCTTACTAGCGGGTTAGCTACGCTTAAATCCATAGACTATGAACCCTAAGATGAGGGTAATGCTCAGGCCAAACCAGGTTAGGGCGTAGCCTTTGTGGGTGGCATCACTGAACACTTGGGCAAAGGGTGCGGCCACCAGCGCGCCAAACTGTCCTGCTTCTAAGCGCAACTCTACAGGGTAAGCATCGACTAATTCAGCCATTCGGTCTATTTCCAAACGTTGAACTTGTTTTGGCCATTGTTCTTCCCAAGGCGTATCCACCAAGATGGGAATGAGCCCCAAATCTGGCCAAACGGTTGCTACCGGCGAGCGCTTACCTACTGGGACACTTACAACCGGCAGTTCACTGCGGTCGCGGCTGCCGGCAACAAAGCCTCTATTGATCAGAAAGCGCCCGTGATCTTCGTCTAGAAATGCCTGTATAACCCAGTAGCCAACGTTGCCGTCATGTATTTGGTTGTCTAAAAGGAAATACTCGGGCTCATAGACGCCATTCAAACGGATCGTTTTAAACGGAACACTTAGTGCGGCGGGGGAGGGTTTTGCCGGCAAGCCTGCCAGTTGTGCTAGGTATTTATTTTCTAAGCCACGCTTCTCAGCGCCGCGCTCCACCTGCCAATTGCCCAGCATCAGCAGTATTGGAAATAGCGTGGCAGTGAAGAGTGTCATGCGCCAACCTGGTGAAAATTCTTTCATTGCTTAACGCCCGCATTCATATGCTTTAGACTGAGGTTCTTATAACGAGAAGTATATCAGTGCTCAAAATCATTATTGTTGTATTACTTTTATGTGTCATTGCCAGTCTCGGTAGTGGCTTGGTGTTTTTATTCAAAGACACTGACAAACCTGACAGTCGGCGCTTGTGGTATGCCTTAGGTGTCCGGGTCACCTTCGCGACATTATTGGTTTTGACCATCGCTTATGGCTTTTATACCGGTGAACTGCGCATGGGCATAAATGCGCCTTGGCACGGTGCTACACAGCAAACTGACCAAGTCGATTGAATAGTCTGCCATTTCAACACACAATGTTTTGTGAAATTTTAGGCAAATAAAAAGGGCTCATTAGGAGCCCTTTTTGCTTTCTGACTTGTCTCAGTCGGCTTGTATGCGCTAGCAGTCATACCGCTAGCGCAGTCGTGCTATAAGACGTAGACGAAAATGAATAGGCCAACCCAAACCACGTCAACAAAGTGCCAGTACCAGCTTGCCGATTCAAAACCAAAACAATCATTGGCGGTAAAGTGGCCTTTCATTGCTCTGATCAATTGAACGAAAATGATAAACGTACCCATCGTCACGTGGAAACCGTGAAATCCGGTCAGAAGAAAGAAGGTAGAACCATAGATTCCGCTGTCTAACGTTAGACCCAATTCACTGTATGCGTGGATGTATTCTTCCACTTGAAGAATCAAAAAGATGATGCCCAGAAAAACGGTTACTGCTAACCAGCCAATAAGTTTCTTGCGATTTTCTGCTTTGATTGCATCGTGTGCAAAGTGAATCGTCACACTAGAGGTCAACAGAATGACCGTGTTGTAGAAAGGCAAATAGGCGCCCCAATTCATCATTCCGGGAGAGGCCATGCTCTCGCCTGGGTTCACAAATAGGTCGGCATTCGGGTTAGCAACCACTGGCCAAGTAGACTCGAAAGCAGGCCACAAGTAATCACCAATGATCCCTTTGTCGCCTTCGCCGCCCAACCAAGGCACAACAAATGAGCGAACATAAAACAGAGCGCCAAAAAACGCAGCGAAGAACATTACTTCAGAAAAAATAAACCAGCCCATGCCCCAAACATAGCTTTTCTTCAACGCCGCGTTATTCATGCCAGCGGCATTTTCTTCGACGACTTTTGCAAACCAGCTATAAAGCACGAAACTTACAAAGAGGAAGCCAATGATGCTTTGGGTCCAATCGCCAGAGCTGCCATTTTTCATGTCGTTTAAGAAACCAGCAAGGCCAGTAACCAAGAGCATTAGGCCAAAGGCCAAAAATACTGGGTACCAACCTTGTTCGGGTACGTAGTATGTCGAGTTGTCGACCTCTGATGAGCTACTCATTTATCTCCTCCACTGGATTATTTCGTTATCCGCCCGTTACGGGGCTGACTTGATTGTCTGTAATTTGCATGTCTTCTGGGAGACCCACACGCTCTGTTACATCAAAGAGCGCATAACTCAAATTGATGCTCTGAACGTTTTTAGGTAACCCACGATCAACAATGAACCGCATTGGCATTTCCAACTCTTCTCCGGGTTGTAAAAGCTGCTGTTCAAAACAAAAGCACTCTGTCTTGTGAAAAAACTCCGCCGCTGATGATGGCACCAGCGATGGAATCGCTTGGGCTATCATTGGTCGCCCAGTCGTATTTTTCACATAGAAGCTCACCGTATTCGCCGAACCGGGGTGGACCCTCACCGCACCCTTTTGTGGCCAAAAATCCCAGGACATGCCTTCATTCGTATTGGTAAGAAAATTTACCTTCACTAGGCGTGTTGTATCGGGACTGGTTTTAGCTTCATCAAATACATATGGCCCGCCGGTTTTACCGTTAAGCCCTGTCACTTCACAAAACAAATCATATAAAGGCACAAGTGCTGCAACAAAGAAGCACATACCCACTACGATAAGCGCCAGCTTTTTAACAGTCCGGCGAATATCGTTTTGTTGTTTTGATTCTACAGTCATATATATCCGTTTTTGTTAGTCGAAAGCGACTAGCCGTGTACCTCTTCGCTTTTCACTTCTGGTGGGTAAGTGAAACTGTGATAGGGCGCAGGCGATGGCAGAGTCCATTCTAAACCTTTCGCGCCTTCCCATGAACGAGCCTTAGCTGGCGCGCCGCTACGTATTGTCTTGATCAAAACGTAGAGGAAGAACACCTGAGAGAAACCAAAGATGAACGCGCCAACAGACGAGATCATATTGAAGTCAGCAAACTGCAGCGCGTAGTCAGGAATACGACGAGGCATGCCCGCTAGACCTGAGAAGTGCTGTGGGAAAAACGTTACGTTAACCCCAACAAACGACAGCCAAAAGTGCAGCTTACCCAGCGATTCGTCGTACATCTTGCCGGTCCACTTTGGAATCCAGAAGTAAACGGCCGCGATAATTGAGAACAGAGCGCCAGGCACAAGTACGTAGTGGAAGTGCGCAACCACAAAGTATGTGTCGTGATACTGATAGTCGGCGGGCGTAATAGCCAACATAATTCCAGACAGTCCACCGATGGTGAAGAGCACAACAAACGCAATTGCGAACAACATTGGTGTTTCAAATGTCATGGAGCCGCGCCACATTGTGGCAATCCAGTTAAATACTTTAACGCCAGTAGGTACTGCGATGAGCATGGTGGAGTACATAAAGAACAGCTGACCTGCTAACGGCATGCCTACGGTAAACATGTGGTGTGCCCAAACGATGAAGGACAAGAACGCAATTGATGCAACCGCATAAACCATAGAGGTGTACCCGAACAATTGCTTACGCGCAAAGGTTGGGATGATGTGCGAGACAATGCCAAATGCTGGCAAAATCATAATGTAAACTTCAGGGTGGCCGAAGAACCAGAAAATGTGCTGGAACATCACTGGGTCACCACCACCTGCCGCATTAAAGAAGCTGGTGTTGAAGTGAATGTCGAACAACATCATGGTTACTGCGCCAGCCAATACCGGCATTACGGCAATCAACAAATATGCTGTGATCAACCATGTCCATACGAACATAGGCATTTTCATCAAGGTCATACCCGGTGCACGCATATTCAAAATGGTAGCGATGATATTGATGCTACCCATAATTGATGATGCGCCCATTAAGTGAACTGCGAAGATGAAGTATGTTACTGAATCTGGTGCATAGGTTGTGGACAACGGCGCATAGAAGGTCCAACCGAAATTAGGGCCGCCGCCTTCCATGAACAATGTGGAGATCATCATGCTAAACGCAAAAGGCAGTATCCAGAATGACAGGTTGTTCATTCTAGGAAGCGCCATATCAGGTGCGCCCACTTGCATTGGAATCAACCAGTTCGCCAAGCCAACGAAGGCCGGCATAATGGCGCCAAAGACCATGATCAAACCATGGTTGGTGGTCATCTGATTGAAAAATTCTGGCTCTATAAATTGCAGACCGGGTTGGAACAACTCGGTACGAATAACCAAAGCCATTGCACCGCCAATTAAAAACATAGCAAAACTAAACCAAAGGTATAGCGTACCTATGTCTTTATGGTTGGTGGTATATAGCCATCGCAACATGCCCTTAGCTGGGCCGTGTGCGTGGTCGTCGTGATGATCTGCGTGAATAACTTCGCTCATGCCTATTCCTTACTGACCGTTAAATAAATTGATGACGTCTTGAGGCTGGGAAATATCCCCAACATCATTTCCGAATGCGTGGCGCTGATAATGCACAACTGATGCCAACTGAACCGCATCAAGCTGCTTGCCAAACGCTTGCATTGCACTGCCTGACACGCCGTTGATTACTAGGCTTAAGTGATCGTCCCGTGGGCCTAAGGCAACAGGTGACTTGGCAATGGCTGGAAATACGGGTGGCACGCCTTCGCCGTTCGCCATGTGACATGAAGAACAATATGTGCCGTAAATTACTTCGCCTTGCACCATTAGCTCGTCGTGAGTAAAGGTTTTGCTCATGCTTTCTTGGCGCACAACCTCTGAAGTCACCTTGGTTGCATACCATGCATCGAATTCTGCCTCGGGCATTGCTTCTACAACAATTGGCATAAAGCCGTGGTCTTTACCGCAAAGCTCGGTGCATTGGCCGCGATAGATGCCGGGTTCTTCTACAATCGCCCAAAGCTCATTGAGCATGCCGGGTACTGCGTCGCGCTTAATACCAAAATCAGGCACCCACCATGCGTGGATCACGTCTTCTGAGGTCACTAAGAAACGCACTTTGCGGTTGATTGGAATTCTCAAGTGCTCGTCCACTTCCAATAAATAAGTATCGGTTTTCGCGGAACGGTTAACAATTTGCGACTTAGGTGTCGCCAAGTTAGAGAAGAATGAAAACGAGTTGTTATAGTCTTCGTCGAGATACTTGTACTGCCACTTCCACTGGTAGCCGCGAACTTCAATGTTCATGTCTTCGCCGCCAGTGTCGTACATCGCTACGAGCACCTGTGTTGCAGGAATAGCCATAACAATCAGAATAAGCGTTGGCACGATGGTCCAAGCCAATTCCAGTTTGGTGCTGTCATGAAATGTTGCCGCTACAGCGCCCTTGGATTTACGGTGCTGAAAAACTGACCAGAAGAGCACACTGAAGACGACCACACCAATGGCCACACAGATATAAAAAATCGTCATGTGCAGGTCGTACACTTGGCGACTGATGTCTGTCACGCCGACGCGCATATTCAGTTCGTCCGCCAAGGCCACGCCTGAAGCTAAAAACGCTAGGGTGCCGGTTAGCATCCGCAAAATCTGATTTTTCATTCTGCTCTGTCTCACTTTCAGTTCTATTTCTAAAGTACGTAATAAACGCGTCGTTAACTTTCTAGGCAGAGTGACCTGCATAGGCCTAACAGCGAATTTTTAAAATTATCTACAAGCCTGAGCCTTGCATAGTGCCTACAGCGACTTTTAAAGCTAGGTGATTCACAAATTAGGCTGCAGCGAAATACTGCTAAAGCGCCTCAATAAATTTGTAAGTGGCTAAATGAATCAAGCATCATTCCCAATTGCATAGGGCTGAGGGACACTGATTTTTAACGGTATTAAAACGGTGCTAGGGCGTAATACTGCTGCTCTCTTAAATGCGAGTCCCGCAAACGGGGCGAGATTATAGCAATTCGCTACCTTAGAGCAACTCGAACTTTGGTTTTTGATGGTGACAGCAAGCTAAAAGTTCTTAGACAAAAGCTATGTAAGCCTATGAAAAGCAAAAGATCCGAGCAATGGACAATGAGGCAACCTCAACCCTTAGGAGGATTGGGATCCATCAACCGCACCACTTGTGGTTCTGCTGCAGGCACTTTCGCTCGTTCAAATCTTGCCCTAGGCAAAACAACACCATTTGGTGGTGCCTCCGACTCCATGATTTCGGTAAAGCCACAGCTCACGCAGCGCCGCTGAACTTGGTCATCAGCTGTTTCCTCAACGCCTTGTGTGGTGTTAAGTGGAACCGACTCGAGGACTGTACGGTCCAATTCTCGACATTCCGGGCAAACAGCCCCGGAGATAAACCGCTTTGTCGTTTTCACACCTAAACTCCTACTCGCTTTCTCAAGCTTTGGTAAATTTCATCCGTTCTTGGCCTAACACCACGCCAAATATTGAAACTCTCAGCGGCCTGTTCCACCAACATGCCTAATCCATCTACGCTGTTCAGCGCACCTTGCTCTTCAGCCCAACGGGCAAATGCCGCTTTGTCGCCATAATTCATGTCATAACAAAACGACCCCTGCGCCAAACTGGCCGGCAGCGTGATGCCATCTGCGGACAACCCTAAAGAGGTAGTGTTCACCACCAAATCATAGGTTCCAGCGTCGCCCTCAGCCAACACCGAAAGATCTACACAGCTTAGACTGTTATGACCATGCCGACCGGCGAACAATCCACACAAGGCCTGAGCATTAGCAAGGGTACGGTTTGCAATAGTGACTTGGGCGGGATTTGTACCCAGCAGCGGTTCAATAATGCCACGGCAGGCACCACCAGCACCCAAAACGAGTACAGATTTACCCGCAAGCTGAACACCATGTCGCTGGGTTAAATCGCGAATAAAGCCAAG
>QXZU01000187.1 GCA_009886205.1 K189A clade bacterium
CCAGAAAGCTGGCAGCTCATCTTATAAAAAAATAGCATTATGAATCGCTTGTCGGTCTATGTTGCACACGGCCCATCCAAACCGAAGGTTCATCGCATTGAGCATAAAGACCCTTATATTCGCGTGTCGCAGTCATAGCCTGCGGTTTCGCCCTTCTGACTAACCCTTCAGTATAAGAAGTTATGTCTGGGTAGCTGACTAAATGCCTAAAAACGTTAGGCTCGCCGCCTGCGAAACTCTCACCGATAAATGGCAAACCCACTTTCCCCTAAAACCACCTCTAATTTGTACCACTGGCAACTACTTTTGTAAGTGTAAAGCTACAGGTGCCCCCTGGCGGTCTTTAGAAGAGCCACCTTTTTCTATTTGCTAACGCGACGCATACATTCACTCCACGTAGCTCTCATCTTTAAGGCCTTAGCATGGAGGTCCATATAAAAGGAAATAGATTGTGAAAAAATTTAAACTCGCTCTTATCACTGCAATGGCTATGTGCAGCTCACTGGCTTTCAGTACGGTGGCATTTGCTGGTCATCACGAAGAAGGTGAAATGCTGCCGGCAACCGTTGTTGATATAGCTGTAGCTGCCGAAGCAACTTCCACACTTGTAGCTGCGGTAAAAGCTGCAGGGCTAGTTGACGTTCTTTCTGGCGAAGGTCCGTTTACAGTTTTAGCGCCTACAAATGCAGCCTTCGCTAAGTTACCAGAGGGTGCGTTAGAAGGATTGTTGGCCGACCCCGAAGCTTTAGCTGGTGTTCTGAAAGCCCACGTCGTTGCAGGTAAAGTTATGGCCGCAGCCGTCTTGGCCGCAGACAAAGTTGAAACGCTAAATGGAACTTATGCTGTTGTAGTGGCAGACGGCCAGGTTTCTATTGCTGGCGCTAACGTCATAGCTACGGATTTGATGGCATCCAATGGTGTTGTACATCTTATAGACACGGTAATTTTGCCAGAGTAAAACAAAGAAATTTTTCTGCTAGTAATGAACCCTGCTTGAGCGATCAATTGGGGTTTTTTCTGAAGACAGTTTTTGGGCTGTGCCGCTAAGACTGATCATCGCGGGTGGTTTAACTGCCCAAGCAGAATACGAAGCGATTATCGATAAAGACATAACGCTTCCGAGTAGGAGGGCAAGGGTTCAGGCGAGCTCTAGATGCTCAGTTACTCTGAGGCAGTAAACGATTAGCTAGTGAGCAGGATGCGCCCTAGTGACAAAGACAAAATCAGACATCATTGGAATAACATTATGAATAAGCCAACTTTTTTTAGATCTTCGGTAATGAGTATTGTGCATTTGTGGAGAAGCGTAATGGATGTGAAATTCAACCCGCTCAAGTACGTGGCAGACCCAAGTCTGCAGTCCTACTTTATGTTAGTACTGTTCACCATTTGGAGTGTGGCCTTTGGATTTATTGCGACCTATCACCTCGGATGGTTGGGTTACAGCACGGTAACAAGCGTGGTAGTGCACTTGACGGTCTTGATTCCAATTCTGGTGACCAATGCGGTATTTGTTGACGCTGAAAGAGATGGAGAGCAATGGCTAAAGGAGTGGAACGAAGAGCGAAGCAGATACCGAGTGTTTACGAATAGATTAAAAGCGAAGAATCTCGTGCGTTGGAATCAAAACTCAGAGGCTTAGAGTAAAAACGCTGCAGAGCTAACAAGCGCGGTTCAATGGGATGATGCTAGGTTGCAGACGATGCTGCTGCTCTCCAGACGCAACAAGGTGTGCGTCAAAACAGCCAATGGTAAGTGGCGCGCTCATACCTGTTCGCTTGTCGTTGAGCGAGGTACTAGGACAAATTTTCTATTAGACCTGCAATGAGCGCTTAGTATCTTTACGCCGCTGACTGCGTAAAGGGGCTTTGGCAAGGCTGAGTCTTTGCGGGTTGCAGAGGGCGGTCGGCGCTGATTCAAATCAGCTCCGTGTGTTTCGTGAACATTTTTAATCGAAAGCAGATACTTGTCGTCTTTATCTAGGATTCAGGATTCAGGATTCAGGACTCAGGATTCAGGGCTCAGTCGGAGGGTGTTGGTTAGCAGTTTAGTTTCGCGCCCAATGCTTAAGACCCAAGCCTTTGGGTTCGTGGCCATCGGTCAAGGTGAACCTGCAACAGTTCTATCAAAGTGCCATCAGGGTCTCTGCAAACGGCAACTTCTGCCATTCTTTCAATGCATTCAGACGGCGGTGTTAGAAACTCAACTCCATTAGCCGCCAGTTGGTGGTACTCCGCGTTTAAGTCCTCCGTTGCCAAACAAAGGCGCACAATCCCACGATCTTGGTTGCGCAGTGGAAGGCGTGGGTCTGAAGAGGAAAACTCTATCAGATCAAGCTTGGGTAAACCTTTGCCTAATTGCATGATGCATGCTCTACCTTTAGTACCCTGTGGAACTGCCAGTGCCTGCTCAGTGTTTTCAGGCATTGCTCTTGCCTCTTTAGCTTCAAGGCCCAAATAGGGGATGTCGGGTCTAAACAACTCAAAACCTAACTTTTCGTAAAAGGAGGTTGAAAGATCGAGGTTGGCTACATTGATGTTGATATGGCCCCATCTAAAGCGTTGACTCATTTGTTACCTTTAATGTTGAACATCGTAAATTATGCGTTTGGCTTTCAAGAGATACTTGCGACTATTAATAGCACTAAACCATATGCTGGAACGCTTTACGACAGCAACCTCGGGATCGCTCAAGGCTGCCACTCTTGTTAACCGTGTTGTTCGGATCTACGCAAAAATGCATTTGAAGTGCGCAGTAATCGCGCTTTGAAAAGATTTGCAACGTATGCGCGCTTGAGTATTGGCGTTATCCATTCATTGTTTAGTGTTTGTCAGAGTCTGGCAAAGGAATAAAAGTATCGATCCCGCTGTATGCCTTTAGCGGCTTTCAATCGAGCCTCAATACAAGACAGCGTGCTTTACGGGTAGCGGCAGAGTTTTGAGGGCCTTCGAAGGGGGCGGTGATAGGTCTGAGGAAAGGTGGAACGAGCGGCGCCAGAGACCTAGGCCGCTCTGTTTTGCTTTTAATCGGTGAGCGAGGGGCGAACGTAGCCAACTTTTGTTGTTTTGAAGTGCTTAAGCGGAAACCCTAGCTCGGAAATGTTGGAGAGAACAGCGTCACTAACATTTCCGTAAATCTCGACAGCAAAACCTTCGCCAAATTCAGCGTGCTTCCCAACGTATTCCAGAACTGGCTCGTTAGCAGTGTGCATCAAGAATGCATCGCTATCCTTGTAGACTTCAGTCCATGTAAATGCCAATGGATCGTTCGGGTCAGCGTCAAAGTTGTGAAATAACATACCCGGTTCAGTTTTCTCTACGGCATCATCTACCGCGTCTGCTATTTCTAGGTATTGACTTACCATTCCTGCTTTAACTTGTACTCTGGCGATCAAAACGAAAGGGTTGGTGCCCGATGCTTCGTTGGCCTCTGAATTTGCGTGATGGCCGGCGTAGGAAACCGTCGAAATAAGCGTTGCCAGAAGAATAGTGATGAGTTTCATATTAGATGACTTTCGAATTACGGAGCATGAAGATACCAAGATGCTGTGGGCATCGCGCAGGTCAGAAAGTTGGACATAACAAAGAAAGGCAGAAGAAAGATAGACATAAGGTGGTGCCCAATGGGTTCAAGGCAGTCAATGTCTGGTCGAATCGCAAGCAAATTCTTTGCACAACAGAGCTTTCGAACGCTCACAAGCAGGGAGGCATTGTTATGGGTCTATATGCAGGGTTGTCTAGGTTTTTGACAACTTTGATAGGTAAAGTTGTTCTTGCAGCAGCATAGCAATATGGATGTTTCTCCATTAAGTGGATTAAAATGCGCAAAAATAAAAATAAAAATCAAAAGATCTTGGGGAGCATTACGCATGAGCGCAATCTTGCATTTAGCCATTCCGGCTGGTGACCTCGCTACGACCGAAAACTTTTATGTGAACGTCTTAGGGTGTAAGACCGGTAATCGTGAAGAGGGGCGTTGGGTGGATATAGACTTTTGGGGTAACGAGTTGACGCTACACCAAAGTATCGAGCAGCTTCCGTCGGTAAGGCACGATGTTGATATGGGCAATGTCGCGGTTCCTCATTTTGGTGCGCACCTGTCTGAAGATGATTTTCAGCTGCTCAAAAATCGTTTAGAGGCCTCCGAATTTGAATACTTAGACAAACCGTATCGAAGGTTTATTGGCACAAAGTATGAACAGGAAACGCTATTTGTTGTTGACCCAAATGGGAATATTCTTGAAATGAAAACAATGGTTAATCCAGAAATTCTCTTTGAAGTAGAGTAGCGGATAGAGATCAGAGAAAAGTCTAGCTCAAGGCACCAAAATCGCCCCGGTTTGGTGCTTTGTTCTCTCGGAAATTTTGCCGCCTACTCAGCTTTTACTCACTTTCGCGGCGCCCCGCACGCCGTCACTCAGTATCCCAACGCGCTAGCGCACCGGTGCGTGCCCTGTTCTCCTAAACGGCATAAGATTTACTTCCTCTTTCAACGCAAGCTTCGCATATATCGGTGTCAAGACTTGGTGAAACAGCGCTTTAGTTGTAAGTTTCATCGAAGATGATAGCTTAGCGTGTAACAAACGAGACGTGGCACGCCTGTGTCAAAAGCCAGACAAATGAGTATGAGTGCAAGTTATGAGTAAATATACGTTAAGCGTGAATGGTGAGAATCTAGAAGTTGATGTTGTCCCTGATATGCCGTTGTTATGGGTTTTGCGCGACAAGCTCAAACTCACTGGCACCAAATTTGGTTGTGGCATTGCGCAATGTGGTTCCTGCACTGTACATATTGACGGCGTAGCGGTGCGCTCCTGCGTGCTACCTGTTTCCGCAGTGTCAGGTCCAGTCACAACCATAGAAGGCCTCGCTCCAGGGGATGATTTACATCCATTGCAATCTGCTTGGATAGAACACGATGTGCCCCAGTGTGGTTACTGCCAAGCGGGGCAAATCATGAGCGCCGCGGCGTTGCTGTCGAACAATAGTCAACCCTCAGATGACGATATTGATCAGGCCTTGGCGGGAAACTATTGCCGCTGCGGTACTTACGTCCGAATTCGCAAAGCAGTGCACACCGCTGCTTCCTTTTACAATGCAGACAAGAGGAACGGATAAATGAACAGCAAAAAAATCAGTCGCCGGAATTTATTTAAAGCCTCCGCTATTGCTGGCGGTGGACTAATGCTTAAGCTCAGCTTGCCTGCTAACGCACTGGAAGACGGCGCAACAACTTTGGTGAAGTCTTCAGAGCTGAACTTTTATGTGAAAATTGCATCGGATGGTCAAATCACCATCTATGCGCCTAACCCTGAGATGGGTCAGGGCATTAAGACAACGCTACCAATGATTATCGCGGAAGAAATGGGTGCTAACTGGGATGATGTTGAGGTTGTTCTTGCGCCTATCGATCCTGCTAAGTTCGGTCTGCAGGGGTCTGGTGGTTCCATGTCGGTAACCCGAAATTTTGATGCTATGCGCCGCATGGGTGCATCCGCGCGAGAGATGCTAATTGGTGCAGCTTCCCAGTTAATGGAAGTCGAGCGACGTGATCTGAAAGCTGAGTCAAGTCAGGTCATTCACGGCTCCGGTCGCAGCATGACCTTTGGTCAATTGGCGTCAGTGGCGGCCCAGCAGCCGGTGCCTGTCCCTGAACAACTGTCTTTCAAAGACCCTCGCTCTTATTCAATTATCGGCACCTCCGTGGGCAGTGTGGACAACTTAGTCATTGCCACCGGTCTGTCCAAGTTTGGTATTGATGTAGATGTGCCTGGCATGAAGTTTGCCAGCTATACCCGGTGTCCTAGACCAGGTGGTAAAGCAATTAGTTTTAACCGGGCAGAAATAAAGGCGCTGCCGGGTGTGGTTGATGCATTTATTCTGCAACCAGATGCGCGCTCGGGTAAAGCATCTATGGCTTTCTTGGAGGGCCTAGCTGAACTGCAGGGCGGTGTTGCTATTGTTGGTGATGACACTTGGTCCGTGTTTGCAGCCAAGGCAAAGCTCAAAGTTAACTGGGACGAAAGCGCAGCATCTGCAGATCAATGGTCAAAGATGGTCACTGACGCTCGAGCAATAGCAGCAAAGGGCGGCGGCGAAGTTAAATTGGTAGGCGCTTCAGTGCCTGAAGCTTTGTCGGATAGCAACAATCGTACCATAGAGGGGTTTTACGAATTCCCCTATGTTGCCCATGTCTGTATGGAACCCATGAACTGTACCGTTGATTTCCGCAAAGGCACTGCTGGTAAACCGGCTTCCATGGAAATATGGTTAGGTAGTCAGTTTCCGAATCAAGTAAAGGAAATTGCTGAAAATATGCTGGGCGTTAAGCAAGAAAACGTCAAAGTTCATGGCCTGCGTATGGGCGGCGGCTTTGGTCGGCGGGCAGTTCACGACTTTGCCGCGGAAGCGATGGCGATATCTCATAAAAGCGGTTTGCCGGTAAAACTCACCTGGACTCGCACAGACGACATTCATAACGACTATTTTAGAGTGGGTGGATTCGAAAATATGAAGGGTGCCGTTAGTCCTGACGGTAAGTTAGCTGCATGGGACCAGCACTACATTGGCTTTGCAGATAGCGGTAAGCCAGTGATTGGTTCTGGTTTGCGCGGTAATGAACTACCTATGGTTGCATTTGATAATGCCAGTGTCAGGCAGTCTATGATGCCGGTAGCAACCGCATGTGGCGCATGGCGTGCGCCGGGGTCGAATACCAACGCTTTTGTAGAGCAGAGCTTTATACATGAGCTGGCCAATTTGGCCGAGCGTGACCACGTAGAATTTTTGACAGAACTCATGGGGTCGCGACGTTGGATCGACGAGGGCAATATTTCCGCACTCAACACAGGGCGCGCAATAGATGTGATCAAGTTGGCTGCTGAAAAAGCCGGTTGGGGTAGAAAAATGCCAGAAGGCACTGGCTTAGGTCTGGCATTTTACTTCTGCCATGCAGCACACGTCGCTGAAGTTGCTGAAGTGTCAGTAGATGCGGACAAAAATTACCGCGTTAAACGCGTCACCGTTGCAGTGGATGTTGGACCAATCATTAATATGAGCGGTGCAATTAACCAAGTGCAAGGCTCCATAGTAGATGGACTAAGCACCATGGCCTTGCAAGAAATCACAATGCAAAATGGTCGTATTGAGCAAGACAACTTCCATCAATATCCAGTAATGCGCATTGCTTCAACGCCGGAAATCGACGTGCATTTTATTCAAAGTGACAACAAGCCAACAGGGTTAGGCGAGCCAGCATTGCCGCCGCTAGCTCCGGCTGTGACCAATGCAATTTTTGCGGCCACTGGCGAGCGTATCCGCTCTATGCCGCTGAGTAATGCTGGGTTCAAGCTTGTTTAAAGTACATTTACGTTGATCTAGGCAGGGGTTGGCCAGGCATTGAGCGTGTTTTAGTGCCGCCCTGGCCGGCTTCGGCTGGACGACTGTCTACGTGTAAGTTTAATTTGTATTAGTTTTCGCAGTTAGAACGACGTTTCGCGTGTAAACACGAACCGCCTCTTGGTTTAAACAGGGTGCTTACTGACGTTAGGCAACTATGCCGCGCTCGGTCATTGTTTGAATGCGCTCCGCAGAAAATTCAAAATCACGCAAAACCTCGGCGGTATGTTCACCATGATCAGGGCTAGGTCGCGAAGGCTCTAAGCGTTGTCCGCCAAAGCGGGCAGGAGATTTGATGATGCGCATTTTACCCATGATGGGGTGATCAAGAATGCCAATCGTGTCGTTAGCCGCCAACTGCTCTTGGGCTAATACTTCATCTTTATCCAGGCTCCTGGCGCAGGGCACATCGGCAGCTTGGAGTTTTTGCAAAATCTCGTCGGTAGTAAATTGCAAATACGCTTCGGCAACGAGACCTTTAAATTCATTTAGGTTAGTGACCATTTTTTCAAAGGAGTTGAAGCGTTCATCTACTAGCAGGTGCTCTATGCCTAGCGCTATCAACCCCCGCATTTGCATCTCGTCAGTAGCTGCTGACACGGTTATAGCACCATCTTTTGTTGGCGACAGTTCGTAGAGCAAGTCGATTAACAACGGGCCCGGTTCGTGATCGGGGTCAAGCAACGTATGGTTTTGAAAGCCATCTGGAAAAACAAAAAACAAGCTGGAGTCGAGCATAGACAGGTCAATATGCTGGCCTTGTCCCGTTTTTTCGCGCACGTAGAGTGCGCAGGTTACCGCCTGACAGGCGGTGTAAGCGGTAATTTTGTCGCAGATTAAGGTTCTAAAAAATGCCGGTTCGTTATTTCTGCCCTGGGTTGCGGTGAGTCCAGCTTGAGCCTGAATGATAGGGTCATATGCGGGTGCGCCGCCTAACGGCCCCTCTTTGCCGAAGCCTGATATCGCTGCATAAATTAGTTTGGGCTGCAAAGCGCGAAGGGAGGCGCTGCCTAAATTCAACTTATCCATAACTCCGGGTCTAAAGTTATGAATAAATATGTCTACTTGAGGGATCATCTCGCGAATAAGCGCTTGGCCGTCTTCCTCTTTGAGATTGACGCGAATGGACTGCTTGCCTCTGTTGCAGTTGGCAAACAGCGATGAGATTCCACCTTTGTTGGCGCCAATGTATCTCATTGGGTCACCCACATTCATCGGTTCTACTTTAATCACCCTAGCGCCCTGTTCAGCCATCATCATGGCCGCAAAAGACGCGGTAATCATTGTTGAAAATTCTAGTACGGTAATACCTTCTAACGGCTTCACTTAATTCTCCCCTGTTTCACAAATTCGGGCGTAAGCTGAAATTATTCCCCAAGTGCCCTGCTTTTGCTTATTAAACGTTCTAATAATGTTGTGTTGATTTCTATCTTAGATCGCCGTAGGACACAAGTCTGGGCCTGTTTAAAACACAAAGCTTTATATTGGTCGATAGATTAGGATGGCGGATTGTCTTTTTTGCAGTGATCTATGAATCCAACCACACCTAATCAACCGCCGCGCTCATGGGCAAAGCTTGGATGGATCACTGTTCTTCTGATTGCAATGGCAGCAGCGGTTGGCCAAGCCTTTGGCCGGTTTGGTTACGGCGTGCTATTACCAGCAGTACGAGATGATTTAGGTATCAGCAACACGCTAGCCGGTCTTGTTGGCGCTGCCAATGTAGGCGCCTATTTACTGGGTACGTTGGTTGTGGCTTGGGCCACCAGTCGCTATTTACTGATCAATGTTATGCGTGTGGGACTTGCCTTCGCGACATTTGGTTTGCTTATAGCGAGCTTGGCTGGCTCTCCATGGGTGTTGGCTGCGGGTTTATTTGTGGCGGGCATTGGCGGTGCATTTCTATGGATTCCTGCACCGGTGATTGCGGCGGATGCCTTGCCAGCGCATAGACGACCGCTTGCTGTTGGTATGATGAGTTCGGGCATTGGCGTGGGCGTGATGTTCGTGAGCATTTTGAGCGGCATTTTACGACCAATAGAAGGTGACAGCGCCTGGTCTAGTGTTTACGAAATCCAGTTCTTCATTGGTGTTGGGGTGTTAGTAGCGGTTTTGCTATTAGTGCGTCACCAGCAAGCCGCGCCGTCTGGTGGTGCGGGCTTCGGCGGATTCACCGCGCTACAACGGATGCCTGGTTGGCTGCCGCACATCATTGCCTATTCCACGTTCGGTTTTATGTATTTACTTATTCTTGGTTTCTTAACGACAAGGTTGGAAGACGACAGCATTTGGAGTTCAGTGGATGCAGCGTTTGCATTTACGTTGGTGGGATTCACAATGATTTTGGGTGGACCAACCTTTGTCACCATTGCGCAGCGTATCGGTGTTCGTCTGACCTTGGCTCTGGCCTTTGCGCTCTGGCCAATTTTTGTCGGCGTGATACTCACTGGTTACGAACTGCCGGTGTTGGCAGCGTGTGTCGGTATTGGCTTTCTGTTTGGCGCAATACCCACGCTGATGACGCTTTATGTTGTGGAAAATACGACCGCTCAAGATTATGGTCCGAGCTTTGCCGCAGCCACGCTCGCATTTGGAATCGCGCAAACTATTTCTCCGCCCATTGGTGGTTTTATTGCGGACCTTACGGGTTCCTTTACTTTTGTGTTTCTGCTGGCGGCGTTCATGAGTATTATTGGTTTGTTTGCTGCGTTGCGGTTGCCGCGACATGACGCCCAATAGCGCTCTAGCGCTCAAGCGATTGGTGGGGACTCTAAAGCACAAGCACAAGAACAAGAATAAAATCTAGCAAGCATTGCATGAACTATTAGGAAATAATAAGAGCAATAATAAAAATAAACCTAAATGTGATGTATACGACGCTTCTCTCACTTACGTTATCTTTTGCAATGGCGAGCCATGCTGAAGAACCAACAGCACCACACACCTCTGCGGAATGGCAAATCTGGGCCTACACTACCGCCGCGCCCTTATTCATTGGTAACGCTGCAAGAGTCTTAGATGCAAATAATGAAGTGTTTCGCGAAGGCAACAACGGCTGGCCCAGCGCTCACCAAGCAATGCCGGCCTCTAATTTTGAATTAATTAACATTTAGTACTTGGAGAAATATATGACAAAAGGTGGATGTTTGTGTGGCGAAGTGCGTTATTCCATTGCAGGCGACCCAGTGGCGCAGCTTTTTTGTTATTGCACTGATTGCGTCAAAGTAAGCGGGGCAGCGGGTTATGCCGCCTATGTTGTTCAGCGAGGGGATCTCTCGATCGATCAGGGGGTGCCAACTTCGTACACTGTTGAAGCCAGATCAGGCCGAAAAAATACACGCAATTTTTGCCCTAGCTGCGGCACTAGATTGTGGGCTGATTTAGACACAGGCGTAGCCAGCGTGTCGGGTGGCTCTCTCGATCACCCGGAGGTGTTCCAGCCAACTATGATTCACTGCGAAAATGACGCGCCAGCTTGGGCAAGTATTCCCGTTGAGCTAGCCTCGCTGCCTGAAAGCTAAAGTGCGCTTGGGTTTTCACTAAATAGGTAAGCGTCATACGAATAGCGAATTGCAAACTATGAAATTCAAACTATGAAGTTCAAAAAGTTTAAAGTAAGTACGTTCAAATAATAAGAAGAAAGGATCTGAAATGAAAAAAACAATTGCACTAGTTCTCATGCTAGTTTCTACAACAGTTTTTGCAGGCCACCATGCTGAAAGTGAAATGTCGGCTAACGTCGTCATAGCAAAGTTGGGTTATGACGCTTTTGCCTCTGGCGATATGGAAGCCTGGAAAGGCACCCAAGCCGATGATGTGGTTTGGACTATTCAGGTGGGCTTACCCTATGCGGGAACTTATACAGGCGCAGATGCAGTGATTGAGGGTGTTTTTGCTCCTATTGGTGAAATGTGGCCTAACTTCAAAGTAGAGCCTATTCACTATTATGAGTCTGGTGATACCGTGTTTGTGCATATCAAAATGACCGCCGAGGGCTTAGACACCGAGTCCATTCACATGGTGACTATTAAGAATGGCAAGTACGCGAGTTTTCAGCCGTTTGAAGATTCAGCGGCGATGATGAAAGCTGCCAAGTAGCTAGAACCCTCTCCAGAGGGAGGGTTCAGTTTTGAATCTGCCCTCTCGCAGCATTTCTTGCCGCTTTGAACCTTTCTTTTCTAGCGTGCCGTTCTAGAACTTCTTACCAGAACCGCTAGCCTTCCCACTAAAAAAAGAATTTAGTACTGTTGACGTCGACACGCGGTATTAGCGTACAGTTGGTGTGCTCGCTAGTGAGTACTAAGAATAATAAATATTCGTAATCAAGGGGATTTATCATGAAATTGTTACCGAATACATTGCTCGTATTTGCGGTTGCGCTTTTGTTTGGCTGCGGCCAGTCCAGTGAAATCACAGCAGAAGCATCAGCGGAGGCAATAGCAGAAAAAACAGCAGAGATGGCCACTTCAAACAATGATCTTGCGACCCGCGCCGGAGCACCTCTGTTTGACAATATGGGTACTTTTGCTATGCCGATTACAACGGTGGATGCAGATGCGCAAAAGTATTTCAATCAAGGCATGGTCTTGGCCTTTGCTTTTAACCACGCCGAATCTATCCGCAGTTTTAAAGCGGCGCAAACTTTAGATCCCAGTTGTGCAATGTGTTTTTGGGGTGAGGCTCTGGCTACTGGGCCAAACATTAATGTCACTAGCAAAGGCAAAGTGATCATGTCTGCCCAAGAGCGCCAGAATGCTTTTGCCGCCCTTCAGAAAGCGATAGCACTTAGCGGTGGCGTCAGCCAGCAAGAACAGGGCTATATTAAGGCGTTGTCTGCCCGTTATAACGGAGACGTGGACAGTCCGCGTGAACCCCTCGATCTAGCTTGGGCAGAAGCTATGGGCGACTTGGCTGCGCAATACCCAGATGATATGAATGCCGCATCTATCTATGCCGAAGCGCTTATGAACACAATGCCATGGAATTACTGGTCCGACGATGGCATAGCGAAGCCTGAAACCTCGGCGGTTATTGCCAGCTTAGAAAAGGTCATGGAAGCTGAGCCTGATCATCCTTTAGCTTTGCACCTGTATATTCACGCGTTAGAGGCGTCGTCTGATCCTAATCGTGCTGAAGCGGCTGCTGACCGGTTACTCAACCTTGTGCCTGGTGCCGGGCACTTAGTGCACATGCCCTCACACATCTTTTTTCGTATAGGTCGATACAGCGATGCGGCGCAGGCGAACTTGAGAGCGGCAGAAGTGGATGAGGCTTACATTGCAGCATGTAACGCGCAGGGTTTTTATCCTGCTCTATACTATCCTCATAATATCCACTTTCTTTGGTCGGCTTCCACCATGCAAGGGCAGAGTGCTCTGAGCATCGAAAGTGCCCGTCGTGTAGTAGAAAACGTGCGCGTTGAGCAGGTTAAGGCATTTCCTACCATCGAGTTTTTCCGCACCGTGCCTTTGCTGTCCTTAGTGCGCTTTGCCAAGTGGGATGACATTCTTGCGGAACCGCAGCCTCACGAAGGGTTTATGTTTGCGCGATCTGTTTGGCATTATGCGCGTGGTGTCGCTTATGCGGCTAAAGGGCTGTCTGAGGCGGCCAATGCGGAGCTGGCGATGTTGGAGCCGCTGAAAGATGATGTATCTGTGCGCTTTCTAGACAGTCGAGATTATCCGGGCTCTGCGTTGGTAGGTATTGCTATTCATTTGTTGCACGGCGAAATTGCTTATCGTGGCGGTGAGTTTGATCAGGCGGTTAGTCATTTTGAACAAGCAGTGGCCGCTCAAGATCTGCTGCCTTATACGGAGCCACCGTTTTGGTACTACCCAACAAGGCAGTCGTTAGGCGCGGCGCTTGCTGCTGGCGGCAAGCATGCTGAAGCCGAAGCGGTGTTTAGAAAAGATCTTAAGCAATATCCACACAATGGCTGGTCCATGTTTGGTTTGGCCCAGAGCTTAACGGCCCAGGGTAAGATCGAGGAAGCAGCCAAGGCGAAAATGCATTTCGAAACCATTTGGCAGTTCGCAGATGTTGAGTTGACCGCCTCGATTCTGTAAGGGTGAGTATCATTTCGCAACATCAAGCTGAAGCCAAAAACTAAAATAAAAAGACCCGCAATTGCGGGTCTTTTTTTGTGGCTGCGTATATAACGGTATTTATAAGGCGGCCATTAACTAAATGGCCGTTATTAGGCACTCAGGCCGCCGCCCTAAAAACCGACGTAGCTAACGAAGTCTT
>QXZU01000188.1 GCA_009886205.1 K189A clade bacterium
ATCGCTAGCGGTATGATTTTAATGAAGTTTTTGGTCATAAATGGCGGAAGAGGTAGGAGTCGAACCCACCAGGCACGTATTCGCACCTCAACGGCTTTGAAGGCCGCGCACCCCACCGGGAGCGACGCTCTTCCATCTGCGATTGTACGCGTAATCGCTAACCTCTGGCTATGTTCATCTTCTGGAAATGACCTTTCATCTTAATAAATACTTGCTTACAGGTGCTTGTCCAAAGCCTGCTCAAAATGGGCAAAATTTGTCGTTACTAAATTATCGCCTTTGCTAAAGCCCGCTCTACGCGGGCCGTATAGGTTTGGGTCGTATTGTCTATACTGGGATATGCGTGCCAGAAGCATTGGTGCTCACAGGGTTTTGTGCCACATGGGGGAATATTTCCTTAAACAGGCTCAACATGTTTTGCGTTGAACGCCTGTCTGCCGCTTCATGGAGCCGTCCCGGTGGTCCTAGCCTTGGCGGCAGCGCAAAGCCATGTGGGGTTTTAGCGTGGTGATGGAAGCTCCAATCTACCCCTGCCTCATCCATTTCAGCGAAGAAGCGTTGCTTGCTCTCATCGGATACCAAATGATCGTCTGCGCCGTTTTCAATGACGATAATGGTACCTGTATTGTAGCTATTTGGGCTTAACTTGAGGGCGGGTCGCTCCGCGCCATAGTGGCCGGGGTTTGGGTCTTCGCCGGTTTGTAGTAGCCCGTGGAAGGAAACGACACCAGATAAGTTGAGTCCGCCGCGAACCCCTTCAATAACCGCCATGCCGCCAAAGCAATAGCCAATGGCCGCGGGTGCTGTATGAGATTCCACGGACGCCTCGGCCAGGCCTGCGTCGATCCAAGCGCCTAGCAACCCACGGAAGTATTCGTGGTCGTGGTCTAGCCGCACCATGGCTCTGAAGCATTTGTTTTGAAAACCTTGAATTTTTTCCGGGTCGGTTGGGAAATCGCGCTCACCGTCTGGTACGTCTGCGCCATACATATCGATGGCTAGGCCAACAAAGCCTACTCTGGCTAAGTATTCGGCCACGTCTACATCGAAAGACTTAAGTCCTTGATAATTGTGGATCACAATGACCAGTGGGCGTGGTCCGAGTTCAGCCGCAGGCGCTACCAGATTTGCTGAGTAGTCATTGCCGCGAAAGTTAATGTTCATGGATTTTCTTTGCAGGCTTAAGTCTTCTTCCCACAGTTGTGTGTCAGTCATTGCGTGTCTCCTTGGGTCTTTTTCAAATTTGGTGCGCGCCGTTAGGGGTAGGTGCCTAGAACAATGCGTTGGTTTTCTTGTCTGCGCGTAAAGCCTTTACCGTCAAAATATTCCAGTACGTCTATGGCTACATTTCTGCCAATGCCGGTATGGTCGCGAAATTCTCTAACCGTGAAGGCCTTGGTCGCTGGATTGCCAGCGGCTAACGACTTGATGTCTTCAGCGATGTTTACCAACTGTTGGGGTAGATAGTAGCGGTGGCTGGCTATGTTCACTAATAGGCCGCGCTTAACCAATTCGTTCATACTTCGTTCTAAATCTTGCTGAGGCTTGCGCATGGTTTTTGAGAGGTCGCCGGTGCTGGGGGGTTGTTTGGCGTCCAGAACCCTCTCTAATCGCTCCCATAAATTGAGTAGCGGGGCGGGTAGGTCTATTTTTGCGCCTTGTAATTTATATACGCCGCCGGTGTATTCCAGTGCTTTTTCGTTGATCAATTCGTTTAAAAGCATTTGCCTAAAAAGGCTAGGTACTTCAACGAATTCATTTTCTTTCAGCCCTTGTTCGCTTTTTGCATTGCTCGCGAAGTCCACAACGCTAGCCTTAAGCTGTAGCCAGTGAGTTTCCGTGAGGGCGATTTCGCCGCTCCGTCGCAGACTTTTTGCGTCGGTTATTATTTGGAACTTTTCGTCACCCAAATGCCAGAAATCAGAAAACTCTGCCAAATTGGTAGGGCCGTTAGCGAGTAATTGATCCAGGCACTGTTCTGGGTTGCTGTGGGTATGTGCTTTGAGTTTGCTTAGACGCTTTGCATCATTTCTACGGCTTTGATTGTCGTTGTCTGCGTAGATAACTTCTCCGCCACCTAAGGTTAAATCCAAACTTTGATCGCGCAGTACAATTCTGTCCCCTTGGTGGCAGGGCAGCGCTTCGTCACAAAGGATGTCTGCAATGAGCGTAGTCGAGTCTAGCTTGTGCAGAGTGGCCAATCTCCCTGTGCTGTGGCTGGTGGCATGATAGATGTGTATTGGGGTCCAATTCTTTATTGCCCGAGGGAAGTCTTTGTTGGCTTCTAATTTTATCGTTAGGTTTTTATAACCTTGACTGGGTTGTTGGATGATCCAATCGCCACGCTCAACCGCTTCAATGCCGGTAATGTTCAGCGCGCATCTATCCCCTGAGGTCGATTGCTGCACTGCTTTGTCTTGCGCGCGAATGCCGCGAATGCGTATTTTTTTGCCGCTTGGGTAGTGAATTAGCTGTTGGTCAATTGCAACTGTGCCAGCGTGTACGGTACCTGTGACCACTAGCCCCGCGCCTTTTACGGTAAAGGAGCGGTCTATGGCTAACCTGAATGGTTTTTGGTTTTGCTTAGCGCGATTGGGATTGGCTCTGCTGCGCAGATGGGACAACAGATTTTCTGTGCTTACAGGATTTTCAGTAGAGGTTTGAAACACTTTAGCGTTTTCTAAGAAGCTCGCGCCCACCAAATTTTTTATTTCGTCTAGGCAATCTGCAATGCGCGCCTCATCTACCCGATCGCACTTGGTTAGCGCAATGGTGCCCTCATTAACGCCGATTAAACGCAATATTTCTAGGTGTTCACGGCTTTGCGGCATAGGCCCATCATCAGCGGCGATCACCATTAGCGCATGTTGGTGGCTGGCAACACCGGCAACCATATTGTGAATAAACTTGTGGTGACCGGGCACATCAACGAAACCAATGTCGCCTTCGTCGATATAGGCAAAGCCAAGATCAATAGTAAGTCCGCGTTTTTTCTCTTCAACAAGGCGATCTGTTTCTACCCCGGTAAGCGCTTTGACTAATGAGGTTTTACCGTGATCGACATGGCCTGCTAGGGTGATGATCATGATGTGAGTTTGCCCAACTGGGCGCACAGTTCGTTAATGTGATCGGCGCCTCGCATATCTAACAGAACGCTGTCGTCGCGTATTCTACCGACTACGGGAACATCTAAATCCCGCAGTGCTTTGGCAACGCTGTCTGGACTGATGCTTGGGTGGGTGATCTGCACTGCCAAGCTTTCGATGGTTTGGTCGGGTAGCGCACCACTGCCAATCTGTACTTCGCTGGCAACGACTGTGCTTTGATAAGTGTCTGGCAGGCTTGCACTGACTTGTTCTGCTCTACTAGTGAGTTCCTGCTGTGTCAGTTGCAGTGTACGCAGCAGTGGCAGATGTTTGTGCAGTGACTCTGGGTTTTCATAAAGTTTCAGTGTTGCTTCTAGAACTGCCAGAGTGATTTTGTCTGCGCGCATGGCTCGCTTCATGGGGTTTTTACGAATTTGTTCAATGAGTTCGCGTTTGCCCGCAATGATGCCGGACTGCACGCCGCCTAACAATTTGTCCCCGCTGAAAGTTACTAAATCTATACCTTCCGCTAACACTTGCTGTGGTGTGGGCTCTGCGGGGAGACCCCAATGGGTGAGGTCGACTAAACTGCCGCTGCCTAAGTCTATGCAGCTGGGTACGCCGCTGGCTTTAGACATTCTGGCTAAATCCGCAGGGCCAACGGATTCGGTAAAGCCTTGTATGTAAAAGTTGCTTGGGTGGATTTTCAGCAGCATTGCTGCGCGGTCAAGCACCTCTTCAAAATCTGACGACCTGGTGCGGTTGGTGGTGCCAATTTCCAGCAACGTGCAGCCGGATCGACTCATCAGCTCTGGTAGGCGAAAGCTGCCACCAATTTCCACTAATTCGCCCCGGGACACAGGTACCTCTTTATTCAGAGCGAAAGTGTTGAGCACAATCATTAGCGCAGCGGCATTGTTGTTAACAATTGTCGCGGCTTCGCAGCCGGTTAAGCTGCAAATGCGTTGTTCAACAATGGCATCTCTGTCACCACGGCGTCCTGCGGTAATGTCGTATTCTAAATTCATGGGCCGTGTAACCAATGGCTCTATGTCTCGCCACAGTTCGCGGCTCAATAGCGCCCGGCCCAAGTTGGTGTGAATGATGGTGCCGGTGAGATTGAAGATAGGCGTGTAGCCAACTTTGCCCAACTGGTCTTTGATCGCCTGATCGTAGCCAATAGGGGTCACAGCCCAGTCCGGGACGCTTTTATTTTTGCGCATGTTTTGCTGCAGTTCGCGGATGGCGTTTTTGACAGTTTGCAGTCCGTACTGGGTAAGTAGGTTTGTTAACTCTGGCGCTTGGAGCAAGCTATCTACCGCCGGTAGATCTCGAAGTTCAGGCATGCTGGTACTCAAATATTTCCATTTACTTTAGGGCCTACTATACGTCGATTTTTCTTCTGGCGTTTAGATTCATTCTGCCTTGTTTTCGCTCAAATGAGATTTTGAGCTTTGGCTTATCAGTTGGTTTAGTAGGTTTTGTAGGTTTAGAGGGCGCACTAGTGCACTGCCGGGTTTTCTGTTCGGTTACGTCTTGGTGGTGGATAGTTTATGGTTACTGTTCAAAATTTATACAGGAACAGGGCTATGGCAGAACAAAAAGGGCAGGTCGCTTTTATTGGCCTAGGTGTGATGGGTTATCCAATGGCGGGGCACCTGGTTAAGCAGGGATATTCTGTCAGCGTTTACAACCGCACAGGGTCGAAGGCCGAGTCGTGGTGCTCTGAATATGCCGAGTTGGCCGCAGCGCAGAACCTTAAATTGCAGGCGTTTAAAACTCCGGCTGATGCAGCCAAAGGCGCTGATGCAGTGTTTGTTTGTGTGGGTAACGATGACGATGTTCGCCAAGTGACCATGGACGAGCAGGGTGTGCTCAGTGGCATGGATGCGGGGACCTTATTGGTGGATCACACCACTGCGTCGCAGGGCCTGGCCTTAGAACTCAATGCCGCTTGTGCGCAGCGCGGTTTGGGCTTTCTTGATGCACCTGTTTCCGGTGGTCAAGCGGGCGCTGAAAATGGCGCCCTTACGGTTATGGTGGGTGGCAGTGATGACGACTTCGCCAGAGCCGGTGACTACTTTGAAGCCTATGCCAAAAAGTATGCGTTGATGGGCGCGGCTGGTGCAGGGCAGTTAACTAAAATGGTCAATCAGATTTGTATCGCCGGTGTGCTTCAGGGTTTGTCTGAAGGGGTGCACTTTGCCCAGCAGGCAGGGTTAGATGTGGGCAAGGTGGTGGATGTTATCGCTCAAGGGGCAGCTCAGTCGTGGCAAATGAATAACCGTGCTAGCACCATGGCAGAGGACGAATACGAGTTCGGGTTCGCGGTAGATTGGATGCGTAAAGACTTGTCTATTGCGTTGGCGACCGGCCGATCATTAGATGCACGACTACCAATGACCGCGTTGGTGGATCAATTTTATGCTGACGTTCAGCAAATGGGCGGAGGACGTTGGGATACTTCTAGTTTGCTGCGCAGATTGACCGTAAAAAATTAGGCCTCTTCTTTGCAAAACAGTTGGAGGTGAGCGCGTTAAAAATTCTGAGAACCCAAGCCTCGACGCTATGACGCTACAAGGGGGGCAGGGCGATGAAGCGGCTGGCGTCAGCCGCTCACGCGGTTTAGTCTGCGCGGTTTAGCGCTTGTCTACTTCAACAAAATCTCGCTTGGGGCTGCCTGTATACAGCTGGCGAGGACGTCCAATCTTGTAAGGGCTGCCAATCATTTCGTTCCAGTGTGCAATCCAACCGGGTGTTCTGCCGGTGGCAAAGATCACGGTGAACATTTCTACTGGAATGCCGATGGCCTTCAAGATAATGCCTGAGTAGAAGTCTACATTTGGGTACAAGCGCTTTTCTACAAAGTACTCGTCTTCAAGGGCAATGCGCTCTAACTCGCGAGCCATGGCCAGAATAGGATCGTTTTCTACGCCCAGTTCTTCCAATACTTCGTGGCAGGTTTGCTGCATTACGGTGGCGCGAGGGTCGTAGTTCTTATAAACCCTGTGACCAAAGCCCATGATTCGGAATGGGTCATTCTTATCTTTCGCTTTGCGGATGTACTCAGGAATGTTGTCCACGCTGCCAATTTCGTCGAGCATGTTGAGTACAGCTTCGTTAGCGCCACCGTGGGAGGGGCCCCAAAGTGCTGCGATGCCTGCAGCAACACTAGCGAAAGGGTTGGCGCCAGTAGAGCCTGCCAAGCGTACGGTAGAGGTGGAAGCGTTTTGTTCGTGGTCAGCGTGCAACAAGAAGATGCGGTCCATTGCGCGAGCAAGGGTTGGGCTGACTTTGTATTCTTCGCAAGGTGTGGCAAACATCATGTGCAGGAAGTTCTCTGCATAGCCCATGTCATTGCGTGGGTAGATGAACGGCTGGCCTTGAGAGTGCTTGTAGCTCATTGCTGCCAGAGTAGGCATTTTAGCAATAAGGCGATGGGCTGTGATTTTACGATGTTCTTCATCGTCGATGTCTAGTGAGTCGTGGTAGAAGGCAGACAGTGCGCCAACCACACCACACATAATGGCCATTGGGTGAGCGTCTGGGCGGAAGCCTTGGAAGAAGGTGCGTAGCTGCTCGTTAACCATCGTGTGGTTTTTGATGGTGCTGACAAACGCCTCTTTTGCGGTGCCTGAAGGCAGTTCGCCGTTCAAAAGCAGGTAGCAAAGCTCTAGGTAATCTGATTTTTCTGCCAGTTGATCGATAGGGTAGCCTCTGTGCAAAAGAATACCTTGGTCGCCGTCAATGTAGGTGATGCCAGATTCACAAGCTGCGGTAGAAACAAAGCCTGGGTCATATGTGAAGTAGCCTTGACCGGTGAGTTTGCCAACGTCAATGACGTCTGGTCCTAAGCTACCGGAGTAGATGGGCAGTTCGATTGGTGCATCTACCCCGTCGATAGCGAGTGTTGCGTGTTTGCTTGTCTGATCAGCCATTGTTCTTCCCATTTGTTGCTCTGCATGAGGTGGCGGAGCTATTTCTAATTGTTGGTCCACGCAATATTGGTTTTATTATGGATGCGCGGTTGTGAGCATATACGTTTAGTACGGGGTTGCTCTATTTTTTGTGCAGGTCAAAAAACTGCAGGGCGCAATGATTGACGAAACTGAGTTAATTTTCCAGTTTGACAAACCACTAGTTAGCGCTTTTGGGGGAATTTCTTAGACTTTATTTACTCTCGGCAGCATTGGATCTAGATTTTAGTGGGTTCCGGTGTCACCTTAAGGTTGATGGAATTTACAGGTCGGCGGCAGTGCGCGCTTCACAGCGAGAAAAAAGCGCAGAATGTTGCTACTTTCTTGTGACATAGCTTGGCTTTGATGGCGTAGGCTACTAAAATATCGCGCCTGCTGCAGTCCAGTGGCAGATGGGAGCCTCCGTCAACTTCGGCAGCTGCTCAACGCACTTGTTTCGATTACTAATTTTGGGATAGAGAGAATGAAGACAGATAGACCTGTCAACTTGAACCTGTTTGTGTTCAGTTTTCCGTTGGCCGCAATCGTGTCCATCACACACCGTATTACTGGGGTTATGCTGTTTGTGGGTGTGGCGTTTGCGCTCTACGCTCTCGGTTTAGCAACGTCCTCAGAGCAAGGGTTTGCCGAGGCGAAAGTGCTGGTTGCTCAACCTTTAGGGATGTTCATACTGCTGGGCCTCATTGCGACACTGACCTTTCACATCATTGCTGGGCTAAAGCACCTGCTTATGGATTTTCACGTTGGTGACACAGTGGGCGCAGCATACTTTGGCTCTATCGCGGTGATCGTTCTCACCCTCATCGTTACAGGCGCAATAGGAGTCGTATTATGGTAACTCAAGTACTTAACCTGACACGCAGCGGCCTTTCTGATTACGTTGTTCAGCGCGCTACGGCGGTGATTTTAACCGTCTACACTGTTTGGGTCATGGGGTTCTTTTTGCTCACGCCTGAGATGACCTACCCAATTTTGGTTGGCTTTTTCTCCAGTGCACCTATGCAAATAGCCAGCACGCTCGCGGTTTTGTCTACCGTTGCCCATGCCTGGATCGGCATGTGGACCATCGGCACAGATTATCTGCTGGAAGCACACGTTGGCAGTTACTCCACGGTTATTCGTTTTGCGTACCAAGCAGGGTGCTTGCTGGCGCTATTTATTTATCTGGTCTGGGCATTCCGTCTGGTCTGGCAATTTTAGGAAGTTTTAATGTCTCAAATTCGTAAAATGGAGTTCGACGGTCTTATCGTCGGCGGTGGTGGTTCCGGGTTGCGTGCGTCGTTGCAACTGGCTCAATCAGGGTTGAAGACTGCTGTAATCAGTAAAGTATTCCCCACTCGGTCGCACACAGTGTCTGCCCAAGGCGGTATTACCTGCGCTATTGCCAGTGATGATCCCAATGATGATTGGCGCTGGCATATGTATGACACCGTCAAAGGGTCAGACTACATCGGCGACCAAGATGCTATTGAATACATGTGTTCAGAAGGGCCACAAGCGGTCTTCGAACTAGAGCACATGGGTTTGCCTTTCTCCCGTACTGAGGAAGGGCGTATTTATCAGCGACCTTTTGGTGGTCAGTCTAAAGGTCCTGATGATCCGACTCAGGCTGCTCGTACTTGCGCTGCAGCTGACCGTACCGGTCACGCATTGCTCCACACTTTATTCCAAGCCAATGTTAAGGCCAACACAACCTTTCTGAACGAGTGGTTTGCCGTTGACATGATAAAGAATCAAGATGGCGTAATCGTTGGTGTTATTGCGATCTGCATCGAAACGGGTGAACTTGTTCACGTCAGCTCTCGCGCAACTGTCGTTGCAACCGGTGGTGCAGGGCGTATTTACGCATCGACTACTAACGCATTGATGTGTACGGGTGACGGCATTGGTATGGCTCTGCGTGCAGGCGTCCCCGTACAAGATATGGAAATGTGGCAGTTCCACCCAACCGGGATTGCCGGTGCGGGTACTTTGGTCACAGAAGGCTGTCGTGGTGAAGGTGGATACCTCATCAATAAGGATGGCGAGAGATTTATGGAGCGCTATGCGCCAACAGCGAAGGACCTTGCAGGTCGTGATGTCGTTGCACGTTCTATGGTTATTGAAATTCTCGAAGGTCGTGGTTGTGGTCCGGATGGCGACCATGTGATGTTGAAACTCGATCACCTCGGTGAAGATGTCTTGAACAGTCGTTTGCCAGGTATTCTTGAACTATCAAGAACATTTGCCCACGTAGACCCAGTGAAAGAGCCAATTCCTGTCGTGCCTACTTGCCACTACATGATGGGCGGTATTCCAACTCAGGTCAGTGGCCAAGCGCTGACACAAAATGCTCAGGGCGAAGACGTCTCTGTAGAAGGCCTATACGCAGCAGGCGAAGCCGCTTGTGTATCTGTCCACGGTGCTAACCGCCTAGGCGGTAACTCGCTGTTAGATTTGGTGGTCTTTGGACGTGCTGCAGGTATGCACATCGAAGAGGTTATGCGCCAAGGTGTAAGCTATAGAGAAGCCAGTGAGTCCGATGTTGAAGCTTCTATGGAACGCTTGAACCGTTGGAACGAATCTACCGGCGGCGAGTCTATCTTCGATCTGAAGAAAGAACTGCAAACCACTATGCAAAATAGCTTTGGTGTTTTCCGTACTGAAAAGAACATGCAAGAGGGCATGAAGTCGCTTTCTGATCTACGTGAGCGTATTGGACAAGCACACCTGACCGATAAGTCCTCTGCCTTTAATACCGCGCGTTTAGAAGCACTAGAGCTAGACAACTTGCTTGAAGTCGCCGAAGCAACCGCAGTTGCGGCAGAACACCGCAAGGAAAGCCGTGGTGCGCATGCGCGTGACGACTTCCAAGAACGCGATGACGAGAACTGGTTGCATCACTCTATGTATTACGCAGATGGTAAGCGCGTAAATAAGCGTGAAGTAAACTTTTCTCCAAACACTATGGAAGCCTTTGAGCCTAAAGCCCGGGTTTACTAGAGAAAGCGTCAGTCAGAACATAATTTTAAAGATTAGGTAATAAACAATGAAAGTAAGTGTTTATCGTTATAACCCCGATATCGACGAAGTGCCGGTAATGCGGGATGTTGAAGTGAATCTACCAGAAGGCAAGGACCTGATGGTTTTGGATGTACTTCATTTAATGAAGGATGTGGATCCAACTTTGAGCTTCCGCCGCAGCTGCCGTGAAGGGGTATGCGGATCGGACGGCATTAACATGAATGGCAAGAACGGCTTGGCGTGCATTACCCCAGTTTCTGAGGTGGTGAAACGTAACAAGCTGGTACTGCGCCCACTGCCTGGTTTGCCGGTTGTGCGTGACTTAGTAGTAGATATGACGCAGTTCTACGATCAGTACGCTAAAGTACAACCGTATTTGGTGAACAAAGAGCCGGCACCGTCCATGGAGCGTTTGCAGTCTCCAGAGGACAGAGAAAAGCTAGATGGTCTATATGAGTGTATCCTGTGCGCTTGTTGTTCTACCTCTTGCCCTTCGTTTTGGTGGAATCCTGACAAGTTCATTGGCCCAGCAGGGCTGCTGCAGGCTTATCGCTTCTTGGCGGATACGCGAGATACTGCCACTGAAGAGCGTCTGGCGAATTTGGACGACCCCTTTAGTGTGTTCAGGTGCCGTGGCATCATGAACTGCGTAAGCGTTTGTCCGAAAGGCTTAAATCCTACTCGAGCAATTGGTAAGATCCGCACAATGTTGATGCAGCGCGGTACCTAGTTCAATTTAGGCAGGGTTCTGAACCGATAGAACCTGCCGAATAGGGCACTGTAGACAAAGCGCTGGATGGAGCTAACCAGCGCTGCGGAAGCAAAGAAAAGAAGTCAAAAAACCAAGAAAAAAAGAAGTTAAGAAAGCAAAAAGGCAAAAGTAAAACAAAAGTAAAAAGAGAAACACAAAGAAGCTTTACTAACCTGAGCTCCACTTTCAGCACATATCAAAATGTGCGAAGGCCAGACAATTTGATGATTTCGCACACAGAATTTTGGCAAGCTGAGGGGTTTGGTTAGAGTCCTCGATCTTGTGATTATAGTCTCGCAATCCACTATGGCGCCTATGGAAGGTGCAGAAGAGGAAGAAATTGACCGAAGGATTCATGCAGCGCATGTTGCGTAGTTCACATTTAGGTGGACAAAATGCAGCCTATATTGAAGGCTTGTACGAAAATTATCTTGAAGATCCCAGCTCCGTACCAGAGATGTGGCGTAGCTATTTTGATACGTTGCCAATGCTCGATGGCACGATTGGCCCAGATACCCCTCATTCCACAGTGGTTCAGCATTTCGAGCGATTAGGTCGTAATAGACTCAAAGCCCGCCCAGAAAAAGTCTCCACGCAAATTTCCAATGAACATGAAACACGCCAAATGCGCGTGCAAGATCTCATTGCCGCTTACCGCCATCGCGGACACAAAAGAGCCAATATAGATCCACTGGGTATGATGGAACGTCCGCCTGCGCCGATGCTGGAATTGGGCTATCACCATCTTTCTCCAGCGCACTTAGATGAAATTTATCAGACCGGGTCCTTTCACTACGGTGATGGCAGCGCTAAGTTGCGCGACCTAGTTGATGCGCTTGAGCAAACCTACTGCGGTTCTATCGGCGCAGAATATATGCATATTGTGGATGCCGCAGAGCAACTTTGGGTGCAGCAGCGACTAGAAAGCGGTCGCGGGCGCTCTAATTTTGACGCATCGCAAAAGCACCGCATTTTAGAGCGACTAGTGGCTGCCGAGGGGTTAGAGAAGTATTTGCATCGTCGTTATCCGGGCACCAAGCGATTTGGTCTGGAAGGCGGTGAAAGCCTTATTCCCATGCTGCATGAGTTGTTGCAGCGCTTGGGTGGGCACGGTGTTTTAGAATCTGTAATTGCTATGGCGCATCGCGGACGATTGAATGTGTTGGTCAACGTTCTGGGTAAAAATCCAGGCGAGCTTTTTGACGAATTTGATGGGCGTGTGCACAGCGATCACGGCTCAGGTGATGTTAAATATCACCAAGGGTTCTCATCCAATGTAATGACGCCTGGCGGTGAAATGCACTTGGCGCTTGCGTTTAACCCGTCGCACTTAGAAATTGCCAACCCAGTAGTAGAAGGTTCAGTGCGCGCCCGACAAGACCGCCGTCGCGATTATGAAGGCGATTCTGTCGTACCTATTATTATCCATGGCGATGCGGCTTTTGCCGGCCAAGGTGTGGTTATGGAGACATTTCAAATGTCTCAAACTCGTGGCTTTAAGACCGGTGGCAGCGTACATATTATCGTCAATAACCAAATTGGTTTTACCACTCACAGACAAATTGATGCGCGCTCAACAGAGTACTGCACCGAAGTGGCTAAAATGGTTCAAGCGCCTATTTTGCACGTTAATGGCGACGACCCAGAAGCAGTTATATTTGCGACCCAGTTAGCCGCAGATTACCGCATGGAGTTCCGCAAGGACGTGGTCATCGATTTGATTTGTTATCGCCGTCGCGGCCATAACGAAGCTGAAGAACCCATGAAAACTCAGCCTATGATGTATCAAAAGATACGTACGCAGAAAACCGTTTGCAGTATTTACGGTGAAAAGATGGTTGAAGATGCGGTTGTCGATCAAAATGAAATCGACGCCACGACAGAAGGGTATAGAGACACACTAGAGGGCGGCAAAAGTGTTGCGTTGAGTTTGGTTCAAGAACCCGACAGCAAATTTTTTGTTAACTGGAATCCGTATCTAGGGTTTGACTGGGATGCGCCAGCCGATACAACAGTGGCTGTCAGCGCTTTCCAAGAAACTATGCATAAGATGGAAAAGTTGCCCGACGGTTTTGTTGTGCACCGACAGGTCAGCAAAATTATGGAAGACCGCCATCGCATGGCAGCCGGTGCAATGCCCGTGAACTGGGGTATGGCCGAAGTTATGGCTTACGCCACGCTGGTTGAAGAGGGTTATCCTGTTAGGCTAACTGGGCAGGACGTAGGGGTTGGCACGTTCTCTCACCGCCATGCCGCCTTGTTTAATCAAAAGGATGGTAAGCGCATTATTCCGCTGAACCTTTTGCGCGAAGACGTCACTTTCGATCTTTACGACTCGCTTCTTTCTGAAGAGGCGGTGCTGGCATTTGAGTATGGTTACGCCACTACAGCGCCAAATACGCTCGTTGTTTGGGAAGCGCAGTTTGGCGATTTTGCCAACGGCGCTCAGGTTGTGATTGATCAATTTATTAGCTCTGGTGAGACTAAGTGGGCACGTTTATGTGGCCTCACAATGCTGCTTCCTCATGGTATGGAAGGCGCAGGGCCAGAACACTCCTCAGCAAGACTAGAGCGGTTTCTGCAAATGTGCGCCGAGCATAATATGCAAATTTGCGTGCCCTCTACGCCAGCGCAAGTGTTCCATATGCTGCGTCGTCAAGCCATTCGGCCCACGCGTAAACCGCTGATTGCTATGACACCAAAGAGTTTGTTGCGACATAAACTTGCTGTTTCTAGCTTAGAAGATCTTTGTGACGGCACATTCCAAAATGTCATCGGCGAAACCCCTGATCTTGATGTTAAGAAGGTAGATCGTTTGGTTTTATGTAGCGGTAAGGTTTACTACGACCTTATTGAAGCCAGGGAAGAGGCCGGTCTTGAGAATGTAGCTCTGGTTCGTATTGAACAACTTTATCCATTCCCGCAAAAAGCCTTTGCTGAGGAATTTAGTCGGTATCCGAATCTGGACCGAGTCGTATGGTGCCAAGAAGAGCCCATGAATCAGGGTGCATGGTATGCGATTCAGCATCACTTGCGCCGAGTTATGAAACGAGATGCGCCTGGATTACCTCTGCAATATGCCGGACGCACTGCGTTTGCGGCCCCTGCGGTAGGCTATGCCAGCGTTCATATAGAACAACAACAAAAATTAGTGCAGTCAGCTTTGGTTGGCGAAACTTCAGACGACGAGGACAGCGGGAAGTAATTATGGAAATCAAAGCACCCACATTTCCGGAATCCATTGCCGACGGCAGTGTAGCTCAGTGGCATCATCAACCCGGCGCATTTGTCGCCAGAGACGATCTGCTGGTAGATATAGAAACAGACAAAGTCGTGATAGAAGTTTATGCGCCTGAAGACGGTGTATTAGAAGCGATTCTTAAGCCCGAAGGCGAAACCGTTCTTTCGGAAGAGGTTATCGCAACCTTTCAGCCAGGTAAGCAAAGTGCCGGCGCTGAACCTGCAGCTGCGGCCACGCAAGACAGTGACGCTGAATCGGGTGATCAATTTGCGAGCCCGGCTGCTAAGAAGATGGCCTCTGAATCGAATATTGATATCAGCGCCATTACCGGTACTGGTCGCGATGGCAGAATTACCAAAGAGGACGTCGCTCAAGCGTTAGCTAAGCCTGTAAATACAGAGAAGGCGCCTGCGCCTGCCAGCAGTCCTGCGCCGAGTAGTCCAGCAGCCGCAAGTCCTGTACCTGCTGCAATGGCATCGAGTGAAGATGATGCGCCAGCCGGTGAGCGGGTAGAGCGCCGCGTACCGATGACTCGACTGCGCGCAAGTGTTGCCAAGCGGTTGGTTGAGGCACAGCAAAACGCAGCCATGTTGACCACATTTAACGAGGTCGACATGGGGCCAATTATGACCTTGCGAAAGAAATATCAGGCAGAGTTCCAGGCCGCTCATAACGACACCAGACTTGGTTTTATGTCCTTCTTTGTGCGCGCTGCAACAGAAGCGTTGAAGCGTTTTCCTTCGGTCAATGCCAGCATTGATGGCAGCGACATTGTTTATCACGGCTACTATGACATTGGCGTGGCAGTATCTACAGACAGAGGCTTAGTTGTGCCAGTGGTCAGAGATACTGACGCATTGAGTCTAGCGCAGATTGAAGATCAGATTTCCGCTTATGGCGGCAAGGCTCGAGCCGGTAAGCTTGGCTTAGAAGATATGGCCGGCGGCACATTCACCATTACTAATGGCGGTATTTTCGGTTCTATGATGTCTACGCCTATCCTTAACGCACCTCAGACAGGTGTGTTGGGTATGCACAATATTCAAGACCGTGCGGTAGTGGTCGATGGCGAAATTGTCATAAGACCTATGATGTACTTGGCGCTGTCCTACGATCACCGTCTGATAGACGGTAGAGAAGCGGTGCAGTTCTTGGTGGCGATTAAGGGTATGTTGGAAGACCCTGCACGCATACTTTTGGAGCTTTAATATGAGCGATACTTACGACGTTATAGTTATTGGTGGTGGCCCAGCGGGCTATCACGCTGCAATTCGAGCAGCTCAGCTTGGCATGAAAACCGCTTGCATCAACAAAATGATCAACAAGCATGATCAGCCAGTACTTGGTGGCACCTGTTTGAACTGGGGTTGTATTCCGTCTAAAGCGTTATTAGATGCCTCGCATAAGTTGCATGAAGCTCAGCATCAGTTTGCCGATCTAGGTATTAAGGTCTCCTCGGTGAGCGCTGATGTGCCAAAAATGATTGCACGCAAAGATGAAGTTGTTGCCGGATTGACTGGTGGTGTTGCAGCGCTATTCAAAGGTAACGGTGTTACTTCATTGGAAGGTTCAGGCCGGTTGTATGGCAACTGTCAGGTTGGTTTTACGCCCCATGGTGGTGAAGAGCAGATGCTTCAAGCCACAAATGTTATTTTGGCGCCCGGTTCAGTGCCGGTGGACATTCCACCAGCGCCTATGACTGACGATTTAATTGTTGATTCAACGGGTGCGTTAGAATTTACCACTGTGCCTAAGCGCTTAGGTGTTATTGGCGCCGGTGTCATTGGTTTGGAGCTTGGTAGTGTTTGGAACCGTCTAGGTTCTGAAACGGTAGTGCTAGAGGCTATGGACGAATTTTTACCTATGGCTGATAGCCGGGTAAGTCGAGACGCTTTGCGTATCTTTAAGAAGCAAGGTCTAGACATTCGCTTGGGAGCTCGAGTAACGGGTACCGAGGTTAAAGGCTCTGGTAAGAAGAAATTTGTTGCTGTTACCTTTCAAGATAAAGACGGTGAGCATGTTGCAGAATTTGATCGCCTGATTGTTGCTGTTGGGCGACGCCCATATACCGAAGGCTTGCTGGCGCCAGATTCCGGTGTGAATCTAGATGAGCGCGGTTTCCTCTATGTGAACGATTTGTGCGCAACTGATGCGCCAAATGTTTATGCTGTAGGGGATGTTGTGCGTGGTCCTATGTTGGCCCACAAAGGCATGGAAGAGGGCATTATGGTGGCCGAGCGCATAGCGGGTCACAAGCCAATGGTCAATTATGAAACAGTGCCAAGTGTCATTTACACGCATCCAGAAATTGCTTGGGTGGGTAAGACCGAGCAGCAACTAAAAGCCGATGGCGAAGATTTTAGAGTGGGTATGTTCCCTTTCGTTGCCAATGGACGCGCGCTTGCTGCTAACGACAACGATGGTATGGTCAAAGTCATAGCCGATGCTAAAACCGACCGCATTTTGGGTGTCCACGTATTGGGTGCCCAGGCATCTGAATTGATCGCCCAAGCGGTGATCAGTATGGAGTTCAGTGCTTCTGCGGAAGACCTTGGGCTGATCATGTTTGCTCACCCAACATTATCTGAAGGCATGCATGAAGCAGCGCTAGGTGCTGCAGGTCATGCGATTCATATGATCAATAAACCCAGTCGTGGGAAATAGAACATTACTTATAGCATGCGTTGGAGCAGGGCAGCGCATATACGAGGGACATGTCGCTGTGCTTTGAGTAGGGCGAGTAAAGGGACGATAGAGCGTCGCAAGACTTGAGCGTTAGAATGAGTGCAACGAAAGGTGCCGCACACGTTATTTAATATTCACAACGCTCCACGGAGCTAAAACTAAGGGAGGAATACCAGGCCCATGAATTTACATGAGTATCAGGCCAAAGGCCTATTTGCCGAATACGGATTGCCGGTTTCAGAAGGGTATGCGGTAGACACTGCAGACGAAGCAGTTGCCGCCGCAGAAAAAATTGGCGGTAGCCGCTGGGTCGTAAAGGTCCAAGTGCACGCTGGTGGACGAGGCAAAGCCGGAGGCGTCAAAGTAGTTGATTCCTTAGACGACATTCGCGCGTTTGCTGATCAGTGGGTAGGTAAAAATCTAGTCACCATTCAGACGGACGAAAACGGTCAGCCAGTAAGTAAAATCTATGTTGAAAGCTGCACAGATATTGAGCGCGAGCTTTATTTGAGCGCGGTAATCGACCGTGGCAGTCGCCGTGTAGTATTTATGGCTTCAACAGAAGGCGGCGTTGAAATTGAGACCGTTGCTGAAGAAACACCAGAGAAAATACTGCGTGCAACCATAGACCCTTTTGTTGGCGCACAGCCTTATCAAGGCCGTGAGCTTGCTTTCAAGCTGGGTTTAGAAGGTGCGCAGATCAGACAATTCGCTAACCTGTTTATGGGCTTGGCTAAGTTGTTTGAAGAATCCGATTGCTCGTTGTTAGAGATCAATCCTCTCGTAGTAACCACTGACGGCAACATTCATTGTCTAGATGCCAAGATCAATATTGATGGCAACGCGCTGTATCGACAAAGCGCCATTGCAGCGATGAATGATCCCTCTCAGGAAGACGAGCGCGAAGCTCAAGCAGCTGAATACAATCTCAACTATGTTGCTCTAGAAGGCAATATTGGTTGCATGGTTAACGGCGCGGGCCTTGCTATGGGCACAATGGACTTGGTTAAGCTGCACGGCGGCAATCCAGCTAACTTCCTAGATGTAGGCGGCGGTGCAACTAAAGAGGCAGTGTCCGAAGCGTTTAAGATTATTCTCTCGGATAAAGCGGTAAAGGCTGTGTTGATCAACATCTTCGGCGGTATCGTAAGTTGCGCAACCATTGCAGAAGGTATTATTGGCGCGGTGCAAGAGGTGGGCGTTGAAGTACCTGTGGTTGTGCGGTTTGAAGGTAATAACTCCGAGCTGGGCAGAAAAACATTGGCTGATAGTGGACTGAATATTATTCCTGCAGACTCGTTGGTAGATGCAGCTGAAAAAGCAGTCGCTGCAGCAGGAGGCAAGTCATGAGCATATTGATCAATAAAGATACCAAGGTTATCTGCCAAGGATTTACCGGTTCTCAAGGTACGCTGCACAGTGAGCAAGCTCTGGCATACGGTACTCAATTGGTTGGCGGTGTAACACCGGGCAAAGGCGGCACAACGCATTTAGGTCTGCCTGTATTTGATACCGTTGCGGACGCAGTGGCCACGACTGGCGCAACGGCTACGGTTATTTACGTGCCAGCGAGTTTCTGTAAAGACTCTATTTTAGAAGCGTTAGATGCAGGCATTGAGCTGATTGTTTGTATTACCGAAGGTATTCCAACGTTAGACATGCTGGCAGTTAAGGCGCGTCTAGAGTTGACCGACGCACGTATGATTGGACCCAACTGCCCGGGTGTGATTACACCGGGTGAGTGCAAAATTGGCATTATGCCAGGCGACATTCACCTGCCGGGTAAGGTAGGTATTGTTTCCCGTTCTGGCACGTTGACCTATGAAGCGGTTAAGCAAACGACTGATCGTGGTTATGGTCAAAGCTCCTGTGTAGGTATTGGCGGTGATCCAATTCCTGGTAGCCACTTTATCGACATCCTCAAGTTGTTTGAGGCGGACGAAAAGACTGAAGCCATAGTCATGGTAGGTGAAATTGGTGGCAACGCTGAAGAGGAGGCCGCGGCCTTTATTAAGGCGCATGTCACTAAGCCAGTGGTCAGCTACATTGCAGGCGTTACAGCGCCTCCCGGTAAGCGCATGGGCCATGCCGGTGCAATTATCGCGGGTGGTAAAGGTACGGCGGACGACAAGTTTGCGGCGCTGTCTGATGCGGGTGTGCGTACCGTACGCAGCTTGGCAGAAATTGGCGACGCACTGGCCGATGTAACCGGCTGGAGCTAGCCTTAAAGCATAGCTTTAAACGCAGCGCTAAATCGAAGACGCCTCGATTCAAGTTTCCTTGAGTCGGGGCGTTTTTGCTTCTGGGCTTGCAATCTCAAGCATCCTCAAAGCTCGCGAAGGCTTACACAGCGCCTTGGCTTAAGATGTCGGACCAGGTAATTTCGTTCGATCACCTATAGATGTCGTCGTTGCCGCTGTGACACACAAAAAAATCCGCTATTTAGCACGCCTTGCCGTTGATTTTGCATCAGCCAACCCCATATTTGTGCCCAACTGCAACGATCACAGGATGGCAAGGAAACCAAATGAGCGAAGCACAAAGCGAAACCCTAAATTTTCAAACCGAAGCGAAACAACTGCTTCAGTTAATGATTCACTCTCTTTATTCAAATCGCGAAATCTTTCTCCGCGAATTGATCTCAAACGCCTCTGATGCCATCGACAAGTTACGCTTTTTGTCCATTGAAGATCAGAGCTTGTTGGGTGACGACAGCGAATTTCATATCGATATCTCATTTGATGCCGACGCTAAAACGCTGACCATTTTCGACAATGGCATTGGCATGAACCGTGATGAGGTGATCGCTCACCTTGGCACCATCGCCAAATCAGGAACCGCCGAGTTCTTGTCGAATTTAACGGGTGACCAAAAATCTGACTCTCAGTTGATTGGGCAGTTTGGTGTGGGCTTCTACAGCGCCTTCATGGTGGCAGACAAAGTAGAAGTGTGTACGCTCAGCGCCCAAGGCGGCGACGGCGTGCGCTGGCAGTCCACTGGCGAAGACGCCTACAGTCTAGAAGTAGTTGAAGGTCTGGCGCGAGGCACCCAGGTCATCTTGCACCTTAAAGAAGACGCTTTAGATTTTGCCGAAGATTTTCGGCTGCGCAATATTGTAGTCAGATACTCGGACCATATTGGTGTGCCTGTGCGTATGCTCAGTCAGCCTGCGCCAGCAGAAGAGGGCGAGGAAGCACCTGCGGCGGAATTTGAGGCAGTTAACTCAGCCCAAGCGTTATGGACCCGTTCGCGCTCAGAAGTGGAAGACGCCGAGTACCAAGAATTCTATAAGCACATATCTCACGATTTTGAAGAGCCGCTGGCTTGGAGTCACAACCGCGTTGAAGGCAAGTTCGAGTACACGAGCTTGGTTTATGTGCCTAAGCGTGCGCCCTTTGATTTATATAACCGTGAAGTACCCAAAGGCCTCAAACTCTACGTTCAGCGCGTCTTTATAATGGATGACGCCGAGCAGTTTTTGCCCCTGTATCTGCGTTTTGTGAAAGGTGTCATTGACTCAAATGACCTGCCGTTGAACGTGTCCCGAGAGATTTTGCAGCAAGATGATCGGGTGACGTCCATTCGCAACGCGGTGACCAAGCGTGTGTTGTCGATGCTCGAAGACATGGCCAAGAAAGACCCTGAACAGTACCAGCTGTTTTGGGATGAGTTTGGTGAAGTGCTTAAAGAGGGTGCTGGCGAAGACTTTGCCAATAGAGCTGCGCTGACCAAGTTGCTGCGCTTTGCCTCAACCCATGAAAGTGCAGAAAGCGGTAAAAAAGTGGTCGGTTTAGAGCAATATCTTGAGCGCAAGGTAGAAGGCCAAGATACGATTTATTACATCTGCGCAGAAGCCTATGAGACCGCCAGTCGCAGCCCACACCTTGAGATATTCAAGGAGCGTGGGGTAGAAGTATTGGTGTTATTCGATCGAATTGATGAATGGCTAATGTCTTCGTTAACGGATTACGAAGGCACTAAGTTTGTCGATGTTATGCGCGGTGACGTAACACTGCCCGGTGAAGAGGCTGCGAAAGACGGCGACGATGAAGCTAAAGATAAGGACGAAGACGAGCACCCATTAGTTGAGCGCATTGCCGCAGTGGTGGGTGAGAAAGTCAAAGGCGTCCGACCGTCCAAGCGCCTCACCGGATCTCCAGCCTGTTTGGTGCTGTCCGAAGACGCTATGGGCATTCAGATGCGCCGCATTATGGAAGCCAGTGGCCAGAGTATGCCTGAGAGCAAGCCTTTCTTTGAGTTTAACCCAAACCACCCGTTGGTTGAGCGCCTAGAGAACGAAGTGGACGAAGACCGCTTTGCAGAGCTAGTAGGCGTGCTATTTGACCAAGCCAGCTTGGCAGAAGGTGGGTCTCTGCAAGACCCAGCAGGCTATGTGGAGCGTCTAAACAGACTGTTGCTAGAACTGCTTTAGAGCGCATTCGCCTAGTGCGCTGAAACTAGGGTCAACTTGCTTCGTACCAATATCAAAGTAGGTTGGCCGCAGCGCCGTACGTTTAGCCTTCCCCTCGCCTCGTCGCTGGTCCTTAAAGTTGAGGCTTTTGATGAGCGGTCAGGTCAATTCCTAGATCTTTTTTAGGTGGGGTTTTGGATCCAAGGCAGGTGGCCGGTGATGCATCTAAATCCCAATGCACGGTGATAGCCGCTATCTATACAAGGGATTTGTATGGACAATATGCAACTTATTCAAACGCTCAGAGAGCCGGAGAAAATCATGCAAATAGCGATCATCGGGGGCGGTAATTTCGGCACAGCGGTTGCCAACATCGTAGCTCGCAATGGGCACAAAACGCACTTGTGGATGCGCGATGCCGAGCAGGTTCAAGACACCCTCACGCATCGTGAAAACCGGCGCTATCTACCAGGTCATAAGCTGCATGACATGATTCATCCAACGGGTGATTTGGCGCTCGCTGCGCAGGCCTCGTCGCTGATCTTTGTCGCGGTGCCCAGCCATAGTTTTAAACAGGTGTGCGAGCAAATAGCGCCGCATATTCAACCTTCAGACATTTTAATCAGCGCGACCAAAGGGATTTATGCGGATGGCTTCCGCCTCATGAGTCAACTGCTTGAGGAATACACTCCAAGTACTCGGGTAGGCGCCATTTCAGGTCCCAATTTTGCTGAGGAAATTGCCGATCAGCAGTATACGGGCACCGTTATCGCAACTCGTGACGCCACTGCTGGCAGCCTGGTACAGGAAGTGATGCGCAGCGATACGGTGCGCGTTTATGCCAGCTCAGATGTCTATGGTGTAGAACTTGCTGGTGCTCTGAAGAATATCTACGCCATTATCTGTGGTCTCGCCGCTGGCCTAGGCGTGGGTCAGAATACGGTGGGGTTATTGATCACAAGAGCATTGGCCGAGATGAGTCGTTTTGCAGTTTCTATGGGCGGAAACCCGTTTACTTTCCTAGGCTTAGCGGGTGTTGGTGATCTTTTAGTTACCTGTTCCTCGCCCCTAAGTCGGAACTATCAATTGGGTTTTAAAGTCGCCCAAGGCCTGTCTGTTGAGCAGGCGTCCGATGACCTTGGCAAGTTGGCTGAAGGGGTTTTTACCCTGGAAGTTGTTTTTGCCAAGAGCAAAGAACGCGGCGTTTACATGCCTTTGGTCGATGGCCTTTATCAGATTCTTTATCAAGGCGCAGGCATTAGTGAAGTGATCAGCCAGTTGATGGGCAGTGACGAAGGGGCAGATGTTGAATTTGCCGACCCAGCGGTATGGCTAAATAATGACTCGGATGAGCGAGCCAAATAGCACAAACCAAATAACACAAACCAAATAACACAAAC
>QXZU01000189.1 GCA_009886205.1 K189A clade bacterium
GATTATATTGGAGCTTAATACCCACCTCATCAAAGAGCGTAGGCAAATGAATAAAGACTTAAATACCTCGCAACAGGCAAACAACGACAATTTAGCTTTTGTACCCTTCACCGAGGAGGTACTGCATAAACTAAGTGAAGCTCAGGCGATGCCTAAAGCAACTTGCCCCGCCTTGGTACCTTTCGACTTAAAATATGGCACCATTGAAATACTGGTCGAAAACCAATGGGTGACCGTAGTTCCTGTAGAGAAAGTTCCTGCAGAGAAAGTTGCTGCGTAGAAAGTTGCTGCGTAGAAAGCAGCTTTATCTACAGCTGCCGCACAGACAGCGGCTCACATAACCGCCTAACCGATTTCCGGTCCTACCTCCCAAGCCAGCGCGGCTTATTTTTGTCCCGCGCCCATGGCCTTTTAATAAATACTTAACTAGCGCTTAACGAGCACCGAACAAACGCTAAGCGAGCCTTTCCCGGCAACTTTTGCTACTTTGCACACGGTAGAATTACGTTCAAATCCAAACGCTCATAAGGCAATGGTGTGTTGCTAGAATATCTTGTAAATAATTGGTTAGAACTCGCTGGGGTAATCAGCGGGCTTGTTTGCGTGTGGCTTCTTATTAAAGAAAATGCACTGACTTTTCCCGTAGGGTTAATTTACGCATTCATCACAGTGGTCGTGGTGGCCAGAGCCAACCTTTTCGCAGATGTTTTACTCAACCTTTACTATGTCCTGATGAATGCCTATGGCTGGTATTACTGGCTATATGGCGGCAACCAGCATCGTCAAGCGGGCGTCCTCAAACCCATAAAAACCGCCATGCGCACCAATCTAAACTTATTCGCAATTACCCTCATCGGGAGTATTTTGATGGGCTGGGCATTTTCTGAATTTTCTCAGGCGGATTTGGCCTATGCAGACAGTTTCACAACGGTCGCTAGCTTCACCGCAATGTGGATGACCGCAAGAAAACACCTTTATAGTTGGGTTGCTTGGTTTGTCATTGATGCGGTACAGATTGCCTTGTATTTCATCAAAGGCATAGACGGCCAGCCTGGGCTTTTTCTCTATGCCGGGTTGTATACGGTTTATCTTGCCATGGCGGTTATGGGCTTCAGGGCTTGGCAAAAAAGTATGCGTGAAGTCTCGTGATTATCGTTTTAACCGGCCCCGAATCTTGTGGGAAAACGCAGTTAGCGGAAGCGTTAAGTAGGCAATTGAACCTTCCCGTCGTTCACGAACACGCACGCAACTTCCTTCAACCAAGGGCATCTAAACCTCACTATCAACCCTCTGACCTAATTCAGCTTCTTGAACTTCAAATGAACTCGGAGGAGGGCGCAGACAGCCTTATTTTAGACACCGATATTTTGACTCTAATTATTTGGTGGCGCGAAAAGTACGGTCCAGTGCCGGAAATTTTTCAACACACTATGAGCACTCAGCTCCCGCGACACTACCTACTTTGTGCGCCTGACCTTGCTTGGCAGCCGGATCCCCTCAGAGAGAACCCACACGATAGAGAGCGATTGTTTGCGGTATATGAGCGCGAACTCACATTGCGAGGACTGTCATTTGATGTGGTTCACGGTGTGGGGCAAAGCAGACTTAATAGCGCATTAGCCGCGCTCAAGAAAATGCCTGCCAACTTCTCAATTGGCTAGAACCCAGCCAAATGTTCCATTGCAAATTCATGTTGGGCAACAATTTCTTCACGCACATTGCCTGCTCGTATTTGAAAATCAGCCCAAGCCCACTCGCGATACCAAAAGGATTTTTGCACCTTGAGTAATCTAGCGGGGTCAGCAACGCCAATTAACTGAATGCTTAGATCCAAAAGTCCCGAAGCGGGCAGTTCAAGGCCCTGATGCAGCGCAACCAAATCAAACAGGGGATCATTCAGCCCAACAAATTCCCAATCGAGCGTGCGCCACCCTTGTTCGGTTACCATAATATTCCACGGGTTCAGATCATTGTGGCAGGAATGATACATTTGCAGCGAATCTGGTGGCGGCAGGGAAGCTGTGTCGATCTCATACAACTCCGCTAGCCTCAACATATTGTATTCGCGATCAATAGCGGGCATTTCAAGGTGCAATTTCTTAACGTGATCTAGCAAATCTTGTTCGGAAAAATTGTCGAGATAAACCTCCGCTAAAATTTCACCCTTTAACATTGGCGTAATCATGACGCCCGAATTCACATCTAAGGCAATTGGTTTTACCCCAACATGCTCAGGCAACCTTTGATAAAAAAGTGACTCCACCTCGCGACTCACAAAGGGTTGCTTCACCTTAGGCATTCTTAAAACAAACTGTTCGCTACCGTCGCTTTGGCTACGATTAAAACAGTAGTTGTCGTTACTGTAACCGCCGGAAAGGTACTCAAAGCCACCAAGTGAATCGCTCTGCCAGTGTGGCATGAGCATTCGAATATGCTTTACCAACCCGGCAATAGTTTTAGGCGATATCTGATAATCCATACCCTTATTCAATCCTGCTTTTATTCAGCCGCATCTTTTACTCAAGAATAGGGGACCTCATACGGTAATTATCTGGCGTTCGACTTGTCCAACGGTGAAATGCTCGACGGAAATTTGACGCCTCTGTATAGCCTACCAACTCGGCGACCTCTTGTACCGTAAGGGTAGTGGTGTGCAAGCAATCTTCAGCGAAACGCTGCCTAACGTCGTCCAATAGTGCTTGGAATGAAGTGTTTTCTTTGGCTAGATTGCGCCGCAAAGTACGCTCATTAATATTGAGCAAACTACTGATATCACTGGCGCTATTCACTGACGATAACTGCTGTAGCAGCAAGCGCGTGACTTTTTGACTCAGCGCTTTGGCGGTGCTGCCAAAGTCCAATAAGTCTTGGCAACGACGGTCCAACAATTCGAGCATATTGGAATCTTTAGCGAGCAAAGGCAGGTCCAAGGCTTGCAGAGAAATAGCATAAACGCAGCGGGGTGCATTGAAAGTTGGCAGGCAATTAAACACCTCTTGATAGCTTTGCCAATGATCGGTGTCAGCGTAAGACAGATCAATTTTCTCCGCTAGAATATCCTCTCCAGTGAGTTGATAAATCACTCTTGGAAAGGTGGCCATCAACTCTTCTACAAGCAATGCAAACACGCCCTCGTCGAGCAATGAGGTGTTCTCTAAAATCACCTCATAAAGGTCATCGTTGACAGCAAAATCTACGCTCAGTAACGGCGCAGCTGTTTGATGATATTTCGATGCAAGGTGCAATGCCTGAGCAAGTGTCTGCGCACTTTTCATGGCATAGCCTAAAATACCGTATTCACTGATCTGAAATTGTCTACCCGCCAGCAGACAAAGGTCCCGTGGCACTAAGTTTTCGTTAGTTAGGGTATTTAGCTCTTGGTAATTTAAAGACCTATCCCCAGCGCCCATTTTTTGCCAGCGCGCTTTTAATTGCGGGTCTTGTTCACAGCGTCGGTCAAAGGCGCGTTGCGCGCGTTTTGAGACAAAGTAAGTGTTTAGACTTTGCTCCAATTGCTTGCCTATAGCGGTTGCAGCAACGAGTGCAGGCGTTGCTGTGCCTGCTGCATAACAGCACCGATTTGCTGCTGGATCACTAGATCAGCGATAGCGTCTAACCCGGTTTCGTCGCGATTGATTATTACCAGTTTTGCGCCCAATTGCTTTGCATATTCTGGGAATCCAGCAGCAGGATAAACCGTTAGGGAGGAACCCAAAACAATCATCAAATCACAGGCTTCGACCATGCTGGTTGCCCGCTGCATGGGTACCTCAGGCATAGATTGGCCGAAGGAAATAGTTGCCGTTTTAATTATGCCGCCGCAATCAGAGCAGGGTGCAACACTCTGATCGCGCTCAAATTGAACCTTTAACTCATCCAATTCATAACGCTGCGCGCAGCTTAAACAGGACGCATAAGTGGCGTTACCATGCAGCTCAACTATTTTTTCTTCGGCCAGCCCAGAGTTTTGATGCAGGTTGTCTACGTTCTGTGTGATCAGCCCAGAACACTTACCGATCTTATCCAACGCTACAATTGCGTTATGGCCCTCGTTAGGCTGTGCAGTAAGCATCACTTGGTCACCGCCAAATTTGCGTTTCCAAGATTCAAGCCGCATCTCTTCTGACGCCATAAAATCTTGGAATTGAATAGGCTGCATTTTGGTCCAAAGGCCTGTACCGGGACTACGAAAATCCGGAATGCCAGATTCTGTACTGATGCCCGCACCCGTGAAGAATACTATTGCATTGGAATTCTTGAGCATTTGAGCCAATGCTTCTATGGCTTTGCTACCTGAATGGTTTTGATTATCGATTTTGCCGCTCCCAAATTAGGTATTGGACCTAAATAACTTTTTGATTGAATAGGACCCTTACATTGTCAGACCTATCATCATTATGGATACTAGCGAATCAATTAGACCCTTGACCAGAGCCGTCAAGCAACAAATCAACGGCCACCCCAAACGATACCTGTTCATTATGTATAAACACATCAAGCTGGCTATATTAATGCTTGTTTCAAGCGCATCAATCCTTGTCTTAGGTACAGCGTTTGTAGCAATGCACAAGGGCTACGATGTGGCGAATGCAGGGCGCTTTGCTTGGCAGAGGGTAGAACAAAAAGTTGTCTTTACACAGATCAACCCCAGCGTTATTGCCAGCCAAGTGCAATGGGTAGGCGATATCCAAGACCAAGAACTCAACGAGTCTAGTGGCCTTGCCAGCAGTAACTTGTCAGATGAGGTTCTATGGTCGTTCAACGACAGCGGTGACTCAGCGCGCATTTTCGCATTAAGTACAACCGGAGCAGCATTAGGTCAATGGCACATTAATGTTGCAAATCCCACCGACTGGGAAGCCATGGACAGTTTCGTTATAGAAGGTAAGGCGTACCTTTTGCTCGCCGACGTTGGTGACAATCTGCGCTGGCGGCCTTTTGTTTCAGTCTTGGTTGTAGAAGAACCTGAACTGGGTAGCAATACCGGAAAAAGTTTGGCGCCTGTTTGGCAGCAAAATTTTCGTTATCCAAATGGCCCTAGAGACTGCGAAGCGGTAGCAGTGGATACCAACCGAGGGGAAATACTATTCCTGAGCAAGCGCCATGCGCCAAATGAGCTCTACCGCATCCCGTTAGAACAAATCAAAACAGTGGACGACACAATGTTAGTGGCCGAAAAAATCGCGGAAATTGATTCCATTCCTCGTCTGAATCAGGGTGAAGAGGGCTTGTTTGGCAAGGCGGCACCTTACATGGGCATGCCTACTGGCATGAGTATCAGTGGCAGCAACCTGTTAGTGACAACCCTGCAAGATGCCTATTTGTTGAATCGAGGCGATTTAAGCCAGCCCGCACGAGCAATCCCTTTACCCTATATCGGACAGCGAGAGGCCATTACGTTTGCCAGAGGCTCTAGCAACCGTGCTTACGTTTCGCGAGAGAGAAGAAACGGCGAGGAGATCGCTGATATTTTTAAAGTAGAGTTTGCGCTGCCGTAAACGCCTCGGGCGGGGTGCCAAGCCTGTCAACAATAGCCTGGGCCACTTGCCGGGGGCTCGCGACACTTGTGTCCACTTCAAGATCGTAGTTTAGGCCGTGTTCATGTACTTGTTTGTAATGCGATACAGCGGTGCCCGGAAATCGACCAGGCCGCAGCGCTTCGCGCGCCAGCACCACATCCAACGAGCATTTCACGCCAATAAACCATGTCTTTTCAGGGTTTAAAATACTCACATAGTCGTCCAGATATTCCCGCTTAAAGAGCAAATCGTCGACAATCACGTTACAACCCATTTCCGCAAATCCCGCAATAGAACGCCGCATGGCTTTCAACACCTGCTCGCCATAATCTCCAAATTGAATTTGCGTAACCCATTCACCCTCTTGCATGGCAGGAACTACGTTTAGTCCAGACGCACCCGGATCTCCGGGAGGAGAATTCAAACCACGGACACGACTAGGCATACCATCACGAAACTGGTCCAGGGCCATGTGTTGGTAGGGGGCTTGAAGCAATTGCTGCAACTTTATAGCGAGCGTTGTTTTGCCAGCGCTTGAGCATCCGTTCAGCAATATAATTTGACCCATCAAAAACTCTCAGTCTTGTAAATCTGCCACTGCCGTTAAGGCATTACCCGCGCACTATCTGTGCTCTATCCCAGCTCTATCTCTGCTTTATCCAAGCAAGAACTAAACGGTGTCGGCTGGAAAGCGGCAATGTTACTAAAGAGCGACAGTGGTTTCTCGGTTTTTCATAATGAATCTTTGTCTTAGCGACCGGTAGCCTTGTACCTGCGGGCGATTTAAAGTGGCGATCCGCGGTGTCGAACTATGAGCGAGCGCTAATTCGACAATGCAACACCGGTTGCCTGTGTATACTTCTCACACCCTAAGTAGGAATTGAAAAATTGCACCGCGATTGTGAACACCCTGACTTAACACCCCTAACTGATGGCATGCCGAATTTACCCGGCTCCGCCTTGGTTTTAGCGCCGATCAGGGACTATCGCGAACAATTGCTTCGCGGCGAGAGTGCCACCCTAGAATCTATGGCCGGGCAGCGTCAGCGGGAATTTTCCAGCGGTCGTTATTGCGCTCATCGCTGCAACGAATTACTTGGCCTGCCCGCAGAACCCATTCTTAGGCAAGAACGGTCACCTGTATGGCCTTCAACTGCCTACACCGGCAGCATTAGCCATTGCGATATTGCAGCGGCGGCTGCCGTTACCACCGAGTTAAAGGGCATTGGTATTGATATAGAGCGGACAGACAGGGTTAAAGAAAGACTCTTTGCAGCGCTGTTTACCGAGACCGAGCGCGCTGTTTTAGCGGGCTTGCCAAGCGTTGCTCCAGCTATTGCGTTTTCAGCAAAGGAATCTGGCTATAAGGCAATATTTCCAACAGGCGCGCAGTTTATTGGCTTTCAAGAGGCCGCTGTGCAGCTAAATTGGTCGGCGCAGACGTTTACTATTGAATACTTTGGCGCCCATCAGCCCAACCGCGCCCTACACTCCGGTAAGGGTTATTGGCAGGTTGAGGGCAACTACGTGTTAACAATTTTTGTGATTAATTAAAATGCAGGCAATTTTAGGCATTACCTTGCTTCTCGGCAGTTGCTGGGTCTTTAGTGAAAACCGTACCGCGGTCTCATGGCGGTTTGTCACCATTGGATTGTTCATTCAATTTCTACTGGCGCTGATTTTATTGCGCGTGCCGTGGATCACGGAAGTTCTTTTAGGCCTGAATTATTTTATCAGCGCCATTGAACAAGCCACTCGAGCCGGCACTGAATTTCTCTTTGGCTATTTGGGTGGCGGGGCATTTCCAGTAGACCTTAATGGCGGCTCCGCACCTTATTTATTTGCCTTTCGAGTATTACCTCAAGTCATTGTTTTTTCTGTAGTCGTTGCACTACTTTGGCACTGGAAAATACTACCCAGCATTGTTCGCGTATTGAGTAAGGGGCTGCAAAAATCCCTCAAAGTCAGTGGCAGTGTCGCCACAGCAGGCGCTGCGAGCCTATTTTTAGGCATGGTTGAAACGCCACTGGTCATTCGAGCCTACCTGGCTGGACTTACCCGGTCCGAGTTTTTCACTGTTATGACCTTGGGGATGTCCACCGTGGCAGGCAGCGTAATGGTGCTCTTTGCATCCATTCTAGAGGGCGTTTTACCAGGCATCATTGGCCATATTTTGGGCGCCTCAATGATCAACATGATCGGCGCAATTTATATTTCACGGCTACTTATCCCAGAAACTCAAGACACCGTAAGCGTTGATACCCGCATTGATTTGACCTACTCGTCCTCTATGGACGCCCTCAGTCAGGGGACAAAAGATGGCCTTGCATTGGCCGTAAACGTAGGCGCTATGTTGCTGGTTTTGGTGAGTTTTGTTGCGTTGGCGAATATCTTGTTGAGTAACTTTGTCATCAACGGGCAGAGCGTTTCCATTGAACAACTTTTAGGCTGGTGTTTTGCGCCCATTGCCTGGCTGATCGGCATCCCTTGGAGCGAAGCCATACCCGCCGGGGCGCTACTCGGCACTAAACTGGTGCTGAATGAGTTAGTGGCATTTATCCAGCTGGCCCAAACCGCTGAGCTGTTTTCCCCGCAAAGTCGCCTTATTTTACTTTACGCGCTGTGCGGTTTTGCCAATATAGGGAGCTTGGGTATTTTGCTCGGTGGCTTGGCAGTATTGATCCCAGAACGTAAAGAGGAATACCTGCAAATTGCGCCGCGCTCAGTACTCAGCGGCACAGTGGTGACTTTGGTCACAGGCGCAATAGTCGCCCTTGTAAGCAGTATTTAACGCGGTTAACTGGCATTAAAACCGCTAATGCGGTCGCAAAGTTTAGCTTCTGCATTGTCATCAATGTCACGGTGAAAAACCCACCTTGGTCTACCCACCTTAATGCCGCTGTCGGCCAGCCAAAGAGCAAGCTTTTCATAATTTGCAGGCGGCAGATTCAGGTGAATCATATTGGTCGCCAAACGCACTGCGCCTGCGCCAAATTTGCTTTGCAAAACCCTCGCCACGCGGTCTGCACGCTGATGATCTAAAACAAGGTGGTCTACATGATGGGTTAATGCATGCAGGCCACCAGCGGCAATAATGCCACCTTGGCGCATACCGCCGCCCAATACTTTGCGCCATCTACGCGCACTCTTGATTAAATCTGCGCGGCCCACTAATAACGAACCTACCGGCGCCCCAAGGCCTTTGGATAAACAAATAGACACGGAATCGAAGTGCTCTGCGATAACAGCAGGACTGACATTTTGTGCCACTGCTGCATTAAACAATCGCGCGCCATCCAGATGCAGGGCTAAGCTAAATTCGTCGCAAAGTTGCCGCACTTGAGGCACATAACCAGCAGGCAGCGGGGTGCCTGCATGAGTATTCTCCAGGCAGACCACCTTGCTGCAAGCAAAGTGAATATCATCCGGCTTAACTGCGCCGCGGATATCCTCCAAGCTCATGCAACCTTGTTGATCCATTGGAATACTGTGAGGCTGAATGCTACCCAATACCGCAGCGCCGCCGCCTTCATAGCGAAAAGTGTGTGCGTTAGAGCCCACAATGTACTCATCACCGCGCTGGCAATGGGCCAGCAGACCAAGCAAATTGGACTGGGTCCCTGAGGGCGCAAATATCGCCGCCTCCTTGCCCAATAAATTAGCCGCATACGATTCAAGGGCAATGATGGTGGGGTCTTCTACGTAAACGTCATCCCCGACAGGTGCATCGCGCATCACGTCGCGCATGGCTGAGGAGGGCTGGGTTACAGTGTCGCTGCGAAGGTCTATCGAATTCATAACATCACTATCGGTCATTCGTTGTTGGAGATAACTTACAGGCAAAAAAAAGACCGGTAAACCGGCCTTTTTAACTAAGTGAAGCGCAATTGTTAGCTAACAAAAATGCCTCAACTAGCGATCCTTTGTCCTTATCTACTGAGCTGCGAGAGAGACGTTATAAACGCCAGCTTGTCGCGCTGAGTCCATGATATGAATCATTAAATCAGTGGTTGAATCAGGGTGAGGCTGAATAATAACCGGTGCTTCAGGGTTTTCTGCATGAAGGCGCTCAATATTTGCCCGAACTGCGCGGCGATCAATATCACGCTTGGCAATTTGAATTCTATCGCGCTTAGTAATCTTAACCACGATGCTCTTTTTATTCGGATCTACCGTCTTAGGCTTGTCTTCGTCTGGCTGGTTTACATCTAAACCCACTTCCTTCACAAAAGTCGCCGTTACGATAAAGAAAATCAACATGATAAATACCACGTCTAACATTGGCGTTAGGTTAATCGCCTCTGTTCCTTCCTCGTCTCTTCCTCTACCAAAAGGTCTACGCATAATGCCCCTCGAATTCTAGCTTGCGTTAAAGGCGCTATGGTATGTCATGCGACGCGCCGATTCCATAGCGGTATGCAGCAAATTAACAGACTGGCGATCAAGATCAAAAGGGTAATTGGCCTCTCCACCAGATAACTCAGTTCTCCTGAACTGAGCAACAGTGCGCGGCGCAAGTTCTCCTCAAATAGACCGCTCATAATAAACCCTAGAAGCATGGGTGCTAATGGGAAGCCGTAGGCTCTAAGAAGCCCGGCTGCTAGAGCAAAACCAAGCATCAGTCCCAAATCAAAAACACTAAACGTGGTGAGAAATACACCAATCAGCGAAAACCCAATCACCAGTGGCAGCAAAACCTTACTTGGCAGGTTGATGAGTCTGGCAAGGTATGGAATCAGCGGCAGATTGAGCAGTAGCAGCATTAAATTACCCACATACATTGAAATAATCACACCCCAAAAGATTTCTGGTTGCTCAACGATCAAAGTGGGGCCGGGCTGAAGCCCGTAGGCCAGCATTACCCCAAGTAATACCGCTGAGGTGCCGGAACCTGGAATCCCCAGGCTCAACAACGGCACAAATGATCCGGTGGAAGCGGCGTTGTTAGCCGCTTCCGGGGCGGTTAAACCGGCCTCAAGACTGCCATCACCAATCTGCTTTTCTAAATCATAGGCAAAGAAACTCGCAAGGGTTGCACCGGCCCCGGGCATAACACCGACAATAAATCCCAGCAGAGCACTTCTTCCGGCAACCGGCGTTAATTTTCGCACTTCAGATTTAGCCAGTTTCAAATCACGTAGCGATACTTTTTGCTCAGTTTGGGGTGATTGAGCAATAAATAATCTAAATGCCTCAGCCAAGGCAAAGGTCGACATAACAAGCAGGACAAAGTGAATGCCATCGGCTAAATCAATCTGATTGAAGGTGAAGCGCTGAACGCCACCTAGTTGATCTGTACCCACAGTACCTAGCATTAAACCTAATAAAAGCGTCACTGCACTGGGGATGCGCTGGCCTGGTTGGGCAAATACAACAATACTGGTCATGGCGAATAGTATTAGGGCGGCATATTCTGGGCTTTGAATCTGCAGCGCCAATAGCGCCAACGTTGAGGCAAAGAAAAGCAGCATCACAGCGCCAAAGGTGCCGCCAAAGAAAGACGCATAGGCAGCAATCGCCAAGGCTTTGCCCGCTTTACCGGACCGGGCCAGAGGGTAGCCGGCAAAGCTTGTCGCCACAGTACTGGCAACGCCGGGTGCATTAATCAAGATTGCCGAGGTAGAGCCACCAAAAACCGCGCCGTAGTAAACACCGGCCATCATAATCAGGCCACCTGCGGGGTCTAGCGAGTAGGAGATGGGAATCATCAACGCGATTGCGCTGATAGGGCCTAACCCCGGAATCATGCCGATAAGCGTGCCGGCGACGCAGCCAAATACCACCCAACTCAAATTGCTCAACGTTAGGGCGGTAGCTATGCCTGTCATTACGCCTTCAAGCATGACTAGAGTGGAATAACCATTTCAAGTAACTGCTCAACTAACCCCCAGCCAACGAGAGGTACACTGATTGACGTGCCAAGCAGAATAGGTAGCCGACGCTCGCCCATGATCAGCATATTGAGCAATAGCAGCGCGCCCAGTGCCCACCACAAGCCGGTGTAGGGCAACAAAATGATAAAAGTAATGATCACCAAACACACTGCTGCCAGTGGTAATAGTCGCCGCGAAACTTCCACCTTGTTGGGTTGTTGCCAAGCGAGCATAAATGCGCAAAGCATTAACCCTGTGCCGTAAAGATACGGCAGCGTGCGCGAATTGATGGCGTCCATTTCACTCCAAGGGTCCAGCACAATCTGGGAGGTTAGCAGCACATAGCCAGCGCCTAGCGCGAACAGTGAAACAAGAATGCTGCGATAGATCATGGCAGTGCCTAGCGCACCAAGCCTAACTGAGTGAGCACCTCTTTGAGCATGATTTCTTGCTGCGCAAGATACCTGGAGAACTCATCTCCAGGCAAATAAAGTGGCTGCCATCCGTAGCGCGTAAGCTGTTGCTGCCACTGTGCACCAGCAACTGTGTTAGATAATTGCGCAATCCATTGGGCACGTTGCACAGGCGTTGTCGAGGAGGGCGCGAATAACCCCCGCCAGTTGTAAAAAACCACGTCTACTTGCTGCGCTCTAAATGTAGGAACCTCAGGGAAGCTGAGGTTGGCTTGCTCAGACGTCATACCCAGCAGCCTAATACTGCCGGCCTTTTGCTGCGCCAGCGTCTCGCCTAAACCGCTGACCATAATATCCACCTCGCCACTGAGCAGGGCCAGCATCGCTTTGCCGCCACCGTCGTAAGGCAAATAACGAACACTGCGGGGTGAAATGCCCGCCTTATCAACCAGTAGCGATAAAATAATATGATCTAGGCTGCCTTTCACCGACCCGCCGCCAACAAACAACTTTGCTGGCCTCTGCTTCATGGCTGCAACAACTTCCGCCCAGCTTTGATAGGGCGAATCAGCCCGCACAGCAATGATGCCCGGATCTGCAATCAGCCCTGCAATGGGCGTTAAATCACGATAGGAGTGCGGGAATAGACCTTGGAGTGAACGGATCAGTAACGGAGTTGAGTTGACCAACAGTGTATCGGTCAACGAGTCTGTAGATTCCACAAAGTAGGCCATGGCTTTGCCGCCACCGCCGCCAGTGCGGTTTTCGTAACTCACCCTAGCGACCTCTTGATCGCTCACCAGTGCTCTGCCAATGGCGCGAGCTGTGGCATCTAATCCGCCACCAGGACCCGCTGGAATAACAATATGCAGGCGCGCGTCAACCGCATCATCAGCCAGCGCGACAGAACAAATACCAGTAAAGCAGAGCAAACCGAAGGCAATAAGAATTCTGAGCATGATCTGCGCTTACTTATTCAGGAAGTTTAAAGGTAGACCGCCCACGGGCCAGTCCATTGCCACCAATTGTCCAGTGGAGGACAAAGTAATGTAAGCGGTCTTTAAGTCTTCGCCACCAAAGCAGATATTGGTAGTGATTCGGTCTGGCATAGGTACAAATAACGGCACAAATTGTGGCTCTTTCCGCTCTTCGTTTGACTCTTGTTCTGACTCTTGTTTTGACTCTCGTTTTGAAAAGGAGTCGGCTCGGTCGGAAAGGGTGGTGATACCGCCGTCCAAAAGCGTCGCCACACAGACATCTCCGTTAGCATCAATGGCGAGCGAGTCGAACATAAAGTGCCCGCTGCGCCCGGCCAGCAAGCGCTTAGAGTTTTTGCCCGTTGCAAGTTCGCCCGGACCCGCCAAGTCAAATGCCCAAACTCTGCCTGTGGGTGTTTCAGCAACAAATACCGTCTTCTCATCGGCAGAAAGGCCAATGCCGTTTGGCGCTTCCAAGGGGAAAATCACCTCAGTGATCATTGAACCATCCGGCTGCGCATAAAACACGCCGGTTCTATCTCGATCTCTAGGCCTTGTTTTACCGTGATCTGTAAACCAAAAACCGCCGGTTTGATCAAAAACAATGTCATTGGGGCCGCGCAGTGGCTGACCCTCACATTGAGTATAAAGGGTGGTGACTGCGCCGCTGACCAAATCAACACGCTCAATTCTGCCGCCACTATAGTCACGGGGTTGTTCACCCGGATAAGTTTTATCGCCTGCTTTGATCCACTCAAAGCCGCCGTTATTACAGATATAACACGCCCCATCAGGGCCAATGGCTGCGCCATTGGGTCCGCCGCCTAGCTCGGCAACCACTTCCACTTGCCCACTTTGCACTCTGGAAAGGGTGCCACGTTGGATTTCAACAAGCAGCACACTGCCATCAGGCAAAGCGATTGGACCCTCTGGGAATTGCAGGTTTGTCGCAAGAATTTTCAGTTCTGGTTGCATTTTAATCTCTCCGTGATTCAATCTCGCATTCTAACCGGGTCTATGGATAAGGATATAGTTATGCGTACAGTTCGTTTGCTTTGCACTGGGATGCTACTGAGTTTTCTGCTGGGTTGTCAGGCCTATAGCGATGGATCGACGAGGACAACCGGCGAATTTGCTGACGACGTTCAAATCAAAGCCGCAGTGAAATTGCGTTTGCTCAACGACCCAGAGGTGAAAGGCCTACAGGTAGGCGTTTCGGTCGCAAAAGGCGTGGTCACGCTGAGAGGGCGAGTGCCCTCAGATTACGCGCGGCAAAAAGCCCTACGCATTGCTGGCGAAACCGGCAGTGTGAACGGGGTCGAAGATCGATTGACTATCGTTGAGTAAAATACTTAATATTATTTTTACAAAAATTACTTATCTAACTGAATTTGCTAGAATTTTTAAGCCAATCTTGAGGTTTCAAATAATGCTCAGTGAGCTTGGCTTCAGGACTACCTGCTTGCGGTTGATAGTTGTAAACCCACTTCACCAATGGCGGCAGCGACGCCAATACTGACTCCACTCGGCGACCACTTTGCAGCCCGTATGCAGTACCGCGGTCTAGTGCCAAATTAAATTCTGCGTAGCGCCCGCGCCTGTATAACTGAAAGTCCCGCTCTTGCTCAGTAAACGGTGTGTTCATGCGTGCGTGAAAGATAGGCAGGTAAGTAGGCTCAAAGGAATTGCCAACACCTTGCACAAACTTAAGGCTTTGATCAAAGCCTCCATTTGTCCAGTCGTCAAAAAAAATGCCGCCCACGCCTCGGGTCTCGCCTCGGTGAGAAAGGTAGAAGTAATCATCACAAGCCGCTTTCAGGGCCGGGTAATGGTCTCCCGTGGCGGCTTTAGCGGCGCTGTGCCAGCGCACAATGTCTTCATCTACTGGATAGCAGGGCGTTAAGTCATAGCCACCGCCAAAGTACCAAGACGGCTCATCTGCCTCGACATAAAAGAAACGCAGATTCATGTGAGTAATGGGTACATGAGGATTGCGCGGGTGCACGATTAAGGAAATGGCCGTGGCTTGGAAAGGGCAGCCCGCTAAGTGCGGGTTGCGTGCTGTAGCCGCAGGCGGCAACGATGCGCCCACCGAGTGCGTGAACTGCACCGCAGCCTTTTCGATATGCGCGCCGTCAGCCAAGACGCGAGGCTGTGCCAAGCCTCCGGTTGGCGGGTGAATTTGCTCAATAGAGAACTCAGCGGCGCCATCTACCGCGGCTAAGTTGTCGCATATGGATTTTTGCAGCTCTAGGAAGTAAGCGGTGACCTGCTCTATCATTTAACTCGTTCGCTGAAGTAGGGCTGGGTACTATTGCCTATCGGATTAACCGCTGCAACGACCTTAGAAATTTTGTCTATTGTTTGCCGCCCAAATGTCGGCAGCATTATAGGCATCAGGGCAGGCATAAATACCGACCTAAACACAGGTAAAAATGTGTCCACGCAAAGGTGAACTAAAAGCTTCCGGCATTATTCCTCAATCGCTCAAAAACGGGCATACTGCCGCCCATGAACAATTGTCAATTTACTCCGGTCCTCGACCAAATAGATACGCTCATCCGCAAGTCTTGCGCCTTTCTGCAAGGCGATTTGGACCAAGAGCAGATAGAACTTTACAACCTTTCCTTCGCTCAAGCCGATCTTTTAGCCGCTAGAACAATACTGGCGGGGGTAGAAAAAAATCCTAACCTGACCCATATAGCCAACTATTTTGTCGCTGACGTGATTACTTCTATCACACAAAAATTTGCCGTACGGCCCAAGACATATGGCCTTGAAGCGGCGGAGTTACCGAACTTAGAGAGCCTGCAAGATTTCCTATCTCCAGAATACGTCTCAGCATTAGGCCAGCAATTTTTGGATGACGGCCTGCCTGAAAGCGATGTTGATGAAGACAAGCGCATTATCCGCGACACCTTCAGAACGTTTGCAGAAGAGGTGGTTATGCCATTAGCAGAAGACATCCATAGAAAAGACCTGCTGGTGCCTGATGAGATATTGGAGCCCTTAAAGCAAATGGGCGTGTTTGGCCTGAGTATTCCCGAGCGGTTTGGTGGACTTAAGCCAGATACCCAAGAGGACAGCATGGGTATGGTCGTAGTAACTGAAGAGTTATCACGAGGCTCACTCGGCGCTGCCGGCAGCCTAATTACGCGCCCAGAAATTATGGCACGCGCACTGATGGAAGGCGGCACCGAAGAACAACAAGCCAAATGGCTGCCTGCCATTGCCAGCGGCGACACACTCTGCGCGGTCTCAGTAACTGAACCCAACACGGGTTCTGATGTTGCCTCTGTTGCCTTACGGGCAACACAAACCGAAGGTGGCTGGTTGTTGAACGGCGGCAAAACCTGGTGCACCTATGCAGGTGCTGCCAGCGCATTATTAGTACTCGCAAGAACAGACAAAGACATTAAGCCTGCACACAAGGGACTGTCTCTATTCATCGTTGAAAAACCCGCTTATCAAGGCCACGACTTTGAATACGAGCAGGAGCAGGGCGGGCGCATGACTGGCCGCTCGATCCCCACCTTGGGTTATCGCGGCATGCATTCCTATGAAATGTTCTACGACAACTTTTTTGTACCGGACGATTGTCTAATCGGCTGTGAAGCGGGCATTGGTAAAGGCTTTTATTTCACCATGCGCGGGTTTATGGGAGGACGATTACAAACCGCCGCCAGAGCGTGCGGCCTAATGCGCGCCGCCTTTGAAGAAAGTAAGCGTTATACCCAAGACCGTAAAGTATTTGGCCGCTCTGTCGCCAGTTATCCGCTGTCTTTGGCCAAATTGGCTAGAATGGGCGCACTTATTAGCGTTTCCAGAGAGTTTACTGCTCATGTAGCCGGATTAATGGATCAAGGCCTTGGGCAAATGGAAGCAAGTTTAGTAAAGTTGTTCTCTTGTCGCGCCGCCGAGTGGGTAACCAGAGAAGGCGTGCAGCTACATGGTGGCATGGGCTATGCGGAAGAGGTTGCAGTAAGCCGATATTTCGCCGATGCTCGCGTCCTTTCGATTTTTGAAGGCGCGGAAGAAACACTGGCTATTCGTGTAGTGGGTAAGTCTTTGCTCGATCAAGCGCGGAATTAGACTCAGCACAGAAGCAGGATTTGCGGCGTATTTAAATTAGATCTATTTGATCTAGAACGTAATTTTGGTGCTATCGAGGAGGTTTTTCACATCCTTTCGATGGTCGTATTAATACAATTTAACTTGAATCAAAAAACTTGGAGTTGTAATGGACTTATCATTTTCACAAGAAGACCGGGACTTTCAACAAGACGTGCAGTCTTTCCTTGAAGGCGCATGGCCACAAGAAATGCGCGACAAGAAAGCACGCAGCGCATTAGGCAAGTTGTCTAAAGACGATTTAGTCGGCTGGCAGAAGCGTTTGGCAGAAAAGGGCTGGGCTGCAGTCAACTGGCCAAAAGAGCACGGCGGCGCAGCGTTCACACCAACACAAAGCTACATCTGGGACCTAGAGCGAGCCAAAGTCGGCGCGCCTGGTGTTATCCCATTCGGAATGAGCATGGTTGCACCCGTGATCATGAAGTTTGGTACAGACGAGCAAAAAGCTAAGTTCTTGCCCTCTATCCTTAACTCTGATGTTTGGTTCTGCCAAGGTTACTCAGAGCCAGGTTCCGGTTCAGATTTGGCGTCCCTCAAGACTAAAGCCGAAGATATGGGCGATCACTACTTGGTTAACGGCGTAAAAACCTGGACCACATTAGCTCAGCA